>NZ_JBHXSL010000074.1:0-27374 GCF_042714725.1 Streptomyces sp. NPDC058685 | reverse complement strand
ATCATCCGCGAGCTGGTCTCCGGCGGGGTCACCGTCTTCCTCACCACCCAGTACCTCGAAGAGGCCGATGAACTCGCCGACCGCATCGCCGTCCTGAGCGACGGGAAGATCGTCGCCGAGGGCAGCGCCGACGAGCTGAAGCGGCGTATTCCGGGCGGGCATGTGCGGCTGCGGTTCACCGACCCGACGGCGTATCAGTCGGCCGCCGTCGCCCTGCGTGAGGTCACCCGCGACGACGAGTCGCTGTCCCTTCAGATCCCGAGCGACGGCAGCCAGCGCGAACTGCGCTCGATCCTCGACTGGTTGGACTCCGCCGGCATCGAGGCGGACGAACTGACCGTGCACACCCCTGACCTCGACGACGTGTTCTTCGCCCTGACCGGCCCCGCCGCCGCCCCCACTGCCGTCCCCAACCAGTCCAAGGAGACCGTCCGATGAGCGCCCTCTCTCTCGCCGTCCGCGACTCGAACACCATGCTGCGGCGCAACCTGCTCCACGCACGGCGCTACCCCTCGCTCACCCTGAACCTGCTGCTCACCCCGGTCATGCTGCTCCTGCTCTTCGTCTACATCTTCGGCGAGGTGATGAGCGCGGGCATCGGCGGCGGCGGAGCCGACAGATCCGAGTACATCGCCTATGTCGTCCCGGGCATCCTGTTGATGACCATCGGCAGCACGGTCATCGGGGCGGCGGTGTCGGTCTCCACGGACATGTCCGAGGGCATCATCGCCCGCTTCCGCACCATGGCCATCCACCGTGGCTCGGTGCTGATCGGACATGTCGTCGGCAGCGTCCTGCAGTCGGTCGCCAGTGTGGTTCTCGTCGGCGCTGTCGCGGTCGCCATCGGCTTCCGCTCGACCGACGCCACCGCCCTGGAGTGGCTCGCGGCCTTCGGACTGCTCGTGCTCTTCGCCCTGGCGCTCACCTGGATCGCCGTCGGAATGGGCATGGCCAGTCCCAACGCCGAGGCGGCGAGCAACAGTGCGATGCCGCTGATCCTGCTCCCGCTCATCTCCAGTGCGTTCACGCCGATCGACGCGATGCCGGGCTGGTTCCAGCCCATCGCCGAGTACCAGCCCTTCACCCCGGCCATCGAGACGCTCCGCGGTCTGCTGCTCGGCACCGAGATCGGCCACAACGGATGGCTCGCCGTCGCCTGGTCCCTCGGCCTGGCCGCGCTCGGCTACCGCTGGTCGAGCGCGTCGTTCAACCGCGACCCGCGATGAGCTCACGGGCTGCTTCCCGCAGCTCGTCCCGCTCCAGGGCGGCGTACTCCGACACCGCGTCGGCGTACGCCGCCCCGGCAGCGTTCCCGGCGGCCTCGACCGCCTGCCGGGCGCGGGCCGCCGACATGGTCGGGAACTCACGGAACACCCGCAGGTGTTCGGCCAGCGCGATCATCCGTACGGCGTCGGCGTCGGCACCGGCGGAGGCGAGTCCCGCCATACCCAGGGCATGCAGCACCGTCCCGAACAGAACGAGTTCCATGGGTGAGCCGGGTGGACCGGCGAGCAACGTCCGCAGCCCCCGCCGCAACCGGTCGAGCGGCTCCGCGACCAGCTCGAGACGGCCGGCGTGCGCGTGTGCCGTCACCGCCGCCGACTGGATCTGCAGCGCCCACGGCTCCAGCCAGAGGTCGTCGCTGTGCGTCGAGCCGGCCCCGGGCATCCGCTCCACGGCGGCGCGCCACAGGCCGAGCCCGACCTCCGTCAGTCCTCGGGTGAGCGCGATCTCGGCTCTCCCGCCGAGGCCGGGCCGGTAGAAGGCGTCCAGCTCAGGGGTGTTGTCGTGCTCCGTCTGACGCAGCCAGTAGTCGGCCTCGTCGGGGTCGCCGCGCTGCAGGCAGGCGAGGACGAGACTCGTACGGATGAAGACGTAGTCGTGCCCCTCGCCGAGCCGCGGAACGACCTCGAGCGCGGCCTTGAGGTGTTCGTACGCCTCCTCGCCCCGCCCCGTCCGCAAGCACAGCTCGCTCAGCCGGGAATGCCCCATGAGCTGCATGGAGGGATTGTCGGCCGAAGCCAGTTCCGCGAGTATCCGGCGGGCCGAGGCGAGCGCCCGGTCGATGTCGTGCCCGAACTCCCAGACATAGGTGGCGATGCATTCGGCGACGCCGGCGACCAGCGGCTGCTCGTCGTCGCAGAGCCGTCGCAGCACGTCGTGCTCGGGCGGCAGCATCTCGGGGACCGCGCTAAGCACGACCGCGATGGCGCGCAGCAGCGTGTCCGGCGGGGCCGGGGGCAGTCGCCGGAGGATGACCAGCTGGCGTACGGCGGTCGGCCCGTGCCCCATGAACAGGGCCGCCGTGCACAACACCGCGGCGGCGCGGGCGACTTCGACGTCCTCGGGTTCGGGGTAGTAGTGCGAGAGCGGCGGGCCGGTGTCCGCGGCGAGGGCGGAGAGGCGGTGGAAGCCGGAGTCGGTGGACCACAGAGCGGCGAGGACGGCGGTGAGTGCGGCGATGGTGGGGCGGTCCGTACGGTCCAGGGCGTGCCGCAGGGCCGGCACGAGGTTGTCCTGCTCGCCCCTGATCCGCTCCCAGGCGGCACGTGGTTCAGCGCCGAAGAACCAGTCGTGGTACTCGACACCGAAGTCCCGTGCCCAGGCGAGGAATCGGCCGATGGCCTCCGCGTCCTCGCCCGCTTCCGTGCGACGGGCCGCGCTGAACTCCCGTACGGTCTCCAGCATCCGGAACCGCGCCCCGGCCGGGGTGTCGGCGACGGTGATCAGCGACTGGTCGGCCAGCTGCTCCAGCAGAAGCAGCGCGTCCTCGCCGAGCACATGCTCCGCCGCCTCGCCGGAGAGCCCGCCGGGGAAGACGGACAGGGTGCGCAGCGCCGCCCTGGCGTCCTCGGCGAGAAGGTTCCAGCTCCACTCCACGACCGCGTGCAGCGTGCGGTGACGCTCCGGCACGTCCCGCGCACCGCCGCGCAGCAGCGCGAAACGGTCGCCGAGGCGGCGGGCGATCTCCGGAACCGACATGACCCGTACCCGCGCCGCGGCCAGCTCGACGGCGAGCGGCAGTCCGTCGAGATGCCTGCACAGCTCGGCCACCGCGTCCGGCGGCAGCTGCACCCCGCTCCTGGCGGCCCGGGCCCGCTGCGTGAACAGCTCGGCAGAGGTGTCGGGACCGAGCTCCGGCAGTGCGTACACCGCCTCAGATGTGAGCCCCAGCGGGGCCCGGCTGGTGGCGAGCACCCGCAGGTCGTCGGACGAGGAGACCAGGGTCCGTACGAGGTCGGCAGCGCCCCCGACGACCTGCTCGCAGTTGTCGAGGACCAGCAGCGCGGGCCCGGAGCCCAGCGCACCGAGGATGCCGGGCACCGGATCGGCGGGGGAGGTGCCGCTCTCCCCCGGACTTCGTCCGGGCTTGCCCCCTGCCGCGTGCCGCCCGTCGCCCGCGCCGAGCGCGGACGCCACCTCCGCGGCGACGTCCTCGTCCGCCGTGACACCGGCGAGCGGCACGAAGTACACCACGCGCTGCTCGGCCCGGCGACTGACGGCGTGCGCGAGCCGGGTCTTGCCGAGACCTCCGGGGCCGATGACGGTGACGGCCCGCGAGGGGCGCAGCAGCCGCTCGACCGCCGCGATGTCCTCGTCTCTGCCGAGGAGCGGGTTCGGCTCGTGCGGCACACCGTGGCGGACTACCGGCGCCTCGCCGCGCAGCAGCTCCTGCTGAACGGCCTTCAGCCCGGGGCCCGGATCGGTGCCGAGTTCGTCGCGCAGCTCGCGGCGGTACGCCTCGTACCGCAACAGCGCGGCGGACGGGCCCGCCTTCGCCGCCTCGCCGCGCAGCAGTTCGGCGAGTATTTCCTCGTCACGTGGATGCTCCGCTGCGGCCAGGGCCAGCGGGCCCGCCGCCTCCGCGTGCCGGCCCAGCCGGGCGAGCGCGAGCGCCTGCGTCCGTATCAGCGCGCCGCGGACCGGGGCGCGTTCGGAGCGCAACGCGGCCACGGGGTCGTCGATGTCACCGGCCTCGTCGGGAGTGCCCCGCCACAGCGCGAGCCCGGCCTCGGCCGCGGCCAGCGATCCGGCGTGGTCCCCGGCCCTGGCCCGGTCCGCGCCGGCGGCGGCGTGCAGCAGCAGGGCGGAACTGTCGACCTGATCCTCGGCCAGGGCGAGCCGGTATCCGGTCGGTGTGCTCGCCAGGACGTCGGCGCCCAGCTGCGCCCGCGCCCTGGACACGAGGACCTGCACCGCCTTCCCGGGCCGCTCCGGCAACTCGACCGGCCACAGCCCCGCCACCAGCCGCTCGGTGCTGCAGCCCGAGCGCAGGTCGCCGGCGAGCAGGGCGAGCAGGCCGCGGAGCCGGGGTGCTGTGACCTCCTGCCCGCGATAGGCGACACGCGGCAGCAGGGTCAGGTCGGTGGTCACCGGTGCAGACTAGCCAACGCACCCGGGTGACCGGATCCCGCCTGTCCGAAGGGACAGGTGGGCCACCAGCGCCCGGCCGGGCCGCTGTTGGCCTCGTCGCGGCGGTCGCCGCGGTGTCACGAGAACGCCTCGGCCCTACCGTCCCCGCACCGTGGCGATCGCCTCCTTCGCCGTCTTCTCGACCAGCGAGATCCCGGACTCCATCGACGCATGGCCGTCGGAGAGCACGGCGATCAGATATCTGCGTCCGTCGATGGTCACGCGTCCCACGCTGTTGATGTCCCACAAGCCGGTCTTGGTGCGCGGAAGCCAGCCGTTCTTCAGAGCCCATCCGGAACCCGCCGCGGCCGACACGCCCCAGTCCTGTTCCGCCTCGGTCCGGCTCATCAGCCTCTGGATGTACGCACGAGAGGGCCGGCTCAGCTCCGGAGAGGTACGCGAGGAGGCCGCCGCCGAGTCCTCCGCGAACGCCGCCCGCAACAGGATGAGCTGGTCCTCCGCCGTGGTCTGGGTGAGGCCCCAGTGCATTCCCTTGCCGCCCCTGGTCGATGTCAGACCCAGGCGTTTGTTCGCCGCGTTCAGGCCCTCGGCGCGGCCGATCTTGCGCCACAGAGCATCTGCCGAGTCGTTGTCACTGTGTTCGATCATCGCGGTCGCGTAGGTGTGCTCCCGTATGGTCAGTTTTCGGTCCTCGTCCTGCACCTTCAGCAGCAGCGCCGCGAGAATATTGACCTTGACGATGCTCGCGGTGTCGTACGTGGAGGCGTCGCCGTACACCTCGACGCCCCAGTCGTCGCCGTCGAGCGCGGCCACAGCGACGGACAACCGCGCCTTCGCGACGGGCAGCACGGGTGCTGGTTTCGGGGCCCCCGGTACGGGGGCGGCGGGTGGGTCTGCGGGCAAGGGGCCGGCTGTGCAGGCGGCCCCCAGAAGGACGGTGCCGGCGAGCAACACCCAGCGTCGTCTGAACCTCTGATAATGCGTTTTCATGCTTAATGCGTCGCACCATTGCGGGGCGTCGGCCCGGGTGGGCACCCTTATGGGCGCGAGAAAGCACCCGTTGGGCTCAGCGACTCGCCGACAGGCGCTCTCCGGTTCCCCGCGCGACGTGGTGTATCGGGCCTCGTTCTCCTGTCCGGCGGTGCGGTGCGACGAGAGCCCCGGCGGGGCAGGTGATTGCGTAACGCCTCCTTTCGTAACGCCTCGTCGCAGGGCCCGGCACGACGTCCCGGCGACACGGCATCACCCCTGGTCAGCGACGTCCCGCGGGCGCCCCTGTGTCACGCAACCAACCGTGCGGCGATACCCCATGTGCGCGCGTACCGGTCGATCGCATTCTGGGCGCATCGCCGATCGGGAGGAGAGGGACACCATGGGGGCCATCGCGGTGGAACATGCGGCGCCGGGGAGCTGGAAGGTCATCGGGTCCGCAGGAGCCGCCTGCGAGCGGGAGAGAACTCTGCGGACGCTCTACGACGAGCACGCGGCGGTACTGCTCCGTTTCGTCATGCGTCTGGTCGGTGGGGACCGGCAGCAGGCGGAGGACATCGTGCAGGAGACCCTGCTGCGCGCGTGGGACAAGGAGGTGTTCGACGGCACGCGCCCCGTACGGCCCTGGCTGTACACGGTGGCCCGCCGGCTCGCGATCGAGACCTATCGACGGCGCAGGGCGCGCCCCGAGGAAGTGGACGGCAGCGGGCTGGACGAGCACGTCGTGGCCGAGGCGGACCACATCGACGCCATGCTCTGCTCGGTGGTCCTCACCGACGCCCTGGACGCGCTGTCGGAGCGGCATCGCGAGGTGCTGCGCGAGACGTACTTCCGTCAGCGGACGGTCCATGAGGCCGCCACGGCGCTCGGCATTCCGCCGGGCACCGTCAAATCGCGCATCTACTACGCCCTGAAGGCCCTTCGGTCGGCACTCGACGAGCGGGACGTCCGCATCAGGCGCTGAGCGACCGCCGCCCGGGCGGGCGGAGCGCTCCGGGGCCGGGCCGCGAGAAGACCGGGCCCGTGGTCGGACCGGCACCGGCACCGGATCACCGCCGGCCGGATCTCACCCCGTCAGGAGTCCGGGGCCCCGGCACCCAGATGCCGCGTGGCCCACGCCGCCAGCTGCGCACGCGACCGCAGGTCGAGGCGGGCGCGGATGTTCTCCAGGTGCGATTCCACCGTCCGCTGGGACACATGGATCCGCTGAGCCAGTTCACGGTTCGTCAGGCCCACCGCCACGAGCCGGGCGATCTCGCGCTCCCGGTCGGTCAGCGGCAGAGGACCGTCGCCTTGCTCCTGCCACACATCGTGCACCGCGTAGTCGAGGGCCCGCGGCAGAGTCAGCGCACTGCCCTCCCGCTCGGCCTCCCGCGCGCCGGCCGGTGAGAGGTGGGCGCGGGCCTCGGCCAGGGCCTGCCGCAGCTCGCGTTCCGTGGCCGGATCGCTGTGCAGCCGACGGGCCCGCCGCAGAGCCGACGTCACCGCACCGAGTCGCAGTGCGCGGCGCGGCTGCTCGCGCTGAGAGGCCGCCACCGCGAGGCTCTCCAGCGTCAGCACGCCGGTGACCGGGAGGATTCCGGAGTCGGCCGAGACCAGATAGGCCCGGAGCCCTTGACGGAGATGCCGCTCCGCGGCCCGCGCGTCCTTGCGCGCCAGCGCGTGAGCGCCCGCTGTGTGCAGCCATTCTGGGGGCAGCGGGTGCGGGGAGTGCCGCCGGTAGAGGGGCAGACAGCTCTCCATCAGCTCGCCCGCCCGGTCCGTGTCGCCGCACTGCAGCGCCGTCCAGGCCAGATTGTGCAGACACACGGCGATGTCCAGGGGGCGGTCGAGCGGCTGCACGATCTCCAGGCATCGCGCCGAAGCCGCGTAGGCGTCCGCGTTGCGGTCGCAGGACAGGTGGACCCGGGCCAGCGTGCCGAGGGCCCGGACGAGCGGGATGGGGCGACCCGACACGAGGGCGATCTCCGTTGCCTCGGTCACCAGGGCCATCGCTTCCGGGCGATCGCCCTGACTCGCTGCCAGCGCGGCTGCCTGTTCGAGTGCCGCGACCCGGGCGGGGTGTGCCGGGCCGGTGCTCTCCAGCGCGGTCCGCAACAGCGCGCGGCCCTCGGCGGCCTGTCCGTGGTGCCGCCAGCACCGGCCGAGGGCGGCGGCGAGCGGCAGATGGCGGCTGTCGCCGACGCGTGCCGCCCAGTCGACGGTCGCGGTGAGGTTGGCGCGCTCGATGTCGAGCGGTTCGAGCTCCTCGTAGCAGTGCAGCATGTCGTCACCGACGACCGGTTCGGCGAGCCGCAGCAGATGGCTCGCCAGCCGGTCGAACGTGGCGTCGGTCTCGTCGGCCGTGTCCAGCCGTTCCCGCCCGTACATCCGGATGGACTCCAGCTGACGGAAACGATGCGCCGCCGACGCTCTCTGCGGCACGATCAGTGAGCGCGCCTCCAGATCGGCCAGCAGGTCGATCACGTCCTCCGCCAGGACGGTCCGCCCGTCGGCGCACGCGGCTGTGGCGGTGCTCAGGCCGAAGCCGCCGACCAGCACCGACAGCCGCCGCATCGCCGCCTGTTCGTGTGGCTCCAGGAGGTCGTGGCTCCACTCGATGGTGGTTCTCAGGTCCCGGTGCCGGTCGGCGGCGGTCCGTGAGCCGCGCGTGAGCAGGCGGAAACGATCGTCCAGACGGGCGTTGATCTCCTCCACCGTCAGCAGTCGCACGCGCCGGGCCGCCAGCTCGATGGCCAGCGGAATGCCGTCCAGGCGGGTACACAGGGCGGCGACGTCGTCGGCGTTCTCGTCGGTGAGCCGGAAGCCGGGAGCGGCGGCGCGTGCTCGTTCCACGAACAGCCGTACGGCTGCCGAGGTGAGCAGGTGGGTACGTGTGAGGTTCCGGCGGGGGCCCGGCAGCGGAAGTTCGCCCACCCGTACGACGGTCTCGCCGGGGACGTCCAGCGGTTCCCGGCTCGTCGCCAGCACCCGTAAGTGCGGGCAGCTGCGGAGCAGCGCCTCGGTGAGCTGTGCCGCGGGCAGGACGAGGTGTTCGCAGTTGTCGAGCAGCAGTACGGCCCGGTGCGGGGCGAGCGTGTCGGTGACCGTGTCGAGTATGGGCCTGCCGACCTCCTCCGCAATGCCCAGGCAGTCCGCGACGCTCTGGACGAGCAGTGCGCCGTCGGTGAGGGCGGCCAACTCGACGAGCCACACGCCGTCCGGGAAGCGGGACTGCACCCGCAGGCCCAGTTCCACGGCCAGTCGAGTCTTGCCGGCGCCGCCGGGGCCGGTGAGCGTCACCAGCCGGTGGCGGGTCAACAAGGTTTGCAGTTGCGCCAGTTCGCCGTCACGGCCCACGAAGCTGTCGAGTGGAAGGGGGAGTCGCCCCACGGTCCCGGGCGAGTGCGCGGGAGCCGGTTCGGACGTCCCTGTTCGCACGCCTGCGGGCTCCGGTGACGACGTCTGCCGCGCTTCGGGCGGCGGCGCCGAGGCGGCGTTCTTCTTCCGTTCCGCTGACGCCCGTTGCCGGTAGGCGCGTTGCCGGCATGCGCTGGAGCAGTATCGGGCGGGACGCCCCACGCGACCGCCGGCCTTGGTGGGCTCGACGTCCAAGCCCACTCCACAGATGGCGCAGTGAACGGTCGCGGACGGCACGGGCCCCTACTCTCCGTCAGGCGCTGTGTCGGACTGCGGGCGCCGTGTCCAGCATCAACGCCCTTGCATTCGCTCATGGTTGTTCGAGCCGCCACTTTAGCGGGGGCGGGTCATGAGCGTAACGGCGCCTGTCGCGACCCGACGGCGAGGCCCGCGCGTGCACCGGTGGCGGCCATCAGTCGAACGGCGGCCCGGACCTGGCGATCTCGTGCTTGAACACCTGGCCCTCGCGGGCCTCGATCGAGGTGGTGGGAGGCGGCGCGACAGCCCGCCAGGCGTCCAGCGTCTCCTGCGATTCCCAGTGCTCGAAGATGTTCACCCGTCCCGCGTCGACCGGATCGGGCGAGATCGACACGTCGAGACAGCCGGGCGCCCGGCGCGACTGCTCGACGATGTCGCGGTGGCCCTCGATGAACCGGTCCCGCTCGTTCGGCTCCACATGCACCGTACCGGCGACGATCACTGCCACGGTCATCCTTCACTCCTCCTGCGTCGCCAGGGCTCCGGACCCCGGCACGGCCGACAAGGTGGCGGCCCCACCAGTACCGACTCGCGGCGCTCCCGAAACTGATCGGCCGCCCCATCAGCAGGCCGGTCTCGCCGCAACACGCCGGGCTTTCGGCCCCCGCACCCGGAGTAGCCCCTGACCGTTCCCCTAGGTTTCCCTGATATGTGTCAGCTTCCTTTGACAGGTGTGCGAGAGGGGTGTCAGCTTTGAGTGACAGGTACGCAGGAGGGGAGCCCCGATGACCGGAGTCCCGGACCCGCAGCCGAGCGGGGACGAACTGCTGAAAATCCTCGGGGCGCTCGGAAATCCGCATCGCATGCGGATCATCGCCGCTCTCGTCGACGGAGGCCGTAACTACGTCAGCCGCCTCGCCCGGGAACTGGGCATCGGTCGCCCGCTGCTGCACATGCACCTGCAACGACTGGAGGCGGCGGGGCTCGTCACCGGCGAGCTGGAGCTGTCGGAGGGCGGAAAAGCCATGAAGTACTTCGAGGTCACGCCCTTCTGTTACGCACTGACCCCCGCGACCGTCGCCGAGGCGGCGCGGACGATCACCGAGGAAGCGAGAGAGACCGTGAAGGAGACTGCGCGATGAACGGAGCGGACTGGGCGGGAGTGGCCGGCGCCGGCGGTGTCTTCCTGTTCCTCATCGTGGTCGTGTGGCAGATCGCCGCGACCTGGCGGGCCCGCATGCTGGCCTCCCGGGAGCAGCAGTACAAGGAGCTCGCGGCCAAGTACGCGCAACTCCTGGAGGACAACGTCGAGTTGCACCGCCGCACTCTCGACGAACTGACACAGGCCCGCACGTCGATCACGTCGATGGAGAAGATGATGCGCGAGATCGAGTAGCCGCACGCGGAGGCGGTACGGCGGCGCGGCACGCCCATCGGCACGCGAATCGGCGTCCGTCACCACCGCAGCAGTGACACGGCCGGGAGCGGCAACTCCCGGCCGTGCCCATGGAGAACTCGTCCCAGGCACATCCCACCCGGACACCGCGGCAGGTCGGCAAACCATCACGCCGCGGTGCGGGTCCTGTGCGCCCCGAGCCGGTCATCGACCGGCAGTACTCCACACCCAGGAGACTACTCATGAAAGCGCTGTTCAAGCGGGTGGCGACCGCTCCCGGCGGCCGACGCACCAAGTGGCTCGTCCTCGCCGCGTGGCTCATCCTCGCCGTCGCGCTGGGCCCGCTGGCCGGCAAACTCGGCGACGTCGAGGACACCGGGCCCAACGCCTTCCTGCCGCGCGGAGCCGAGTCCGCCCAGGTCAACACCGAGCTGAAGAAGTTCCGTGACGACGCGCTGATGCCGGCCGTCATCGTCTACACCGGCACGGACGAGGCGGCGATCACCGCGAAGGCGACGGCAGACCGCGGCGCCTTCACCCGCCTCGCCGCGTCGGGGGAGCAGGTGTCGCCGGTCGTCCGGTCGCAGGACGGCGACGCTCTGATGACCGTTGTCCCTCTCGACACCAAGGGTGAAGTCACTGATGCCGTCAAGGAGTTGCGGGACATCGCCGACTCCAACGCGCCACCCGGTGTGGACATCGAGGTCGGAGGGCCCGCCGGTTCGCTCGTCGACCAGGTCGCCGTCTTCAACTCGCTCGACTCCACCCTGATGATCGCCACCGGTCTCGTCGTCGCGGCCCTCCTGCTGATCACCTACCGCAGCCCGGTCCTGTGGCTCTTCCCCCTGATGTCCGTCGGTTTCGCCGCCGTGCTCACCCAGGTCTGCACGTACCTGCTCGCCAAGCACGCACAACTGCCCGTCGACCCGCAGAGCGCCGGCATCCTGATGGTCCTGGTATTCGGCGTCGGAACCGACTACGCCCTGCTGCTCATCGCCCGCTACCGCGAGGAACTCCACCGCCACGAGGACCGGCACCGGGCGATGACCATCGCGCTGCGCCGGTCCGGTCCGGCGATCCTCGCCTCCGCCGGCACCATCGCGGTCGGGCTCGCCTGCCTCTCGCTGGCCGACATCAACTCCTCGCGCTCCATGGGCCTGGTCGGAGCCGTGGGAGTGATCTGCGGATTCATCGCGATGATCACGGTTCTCCCGGCGCTGCTGGTGATCGCGGGCCGCTGGGTCTTCTGGCCGTTCGTCCCCCGGTTCGGCACGTCGGCCCGCAAGGCGACCACCGTCTGGTCCCGCATCGGGTCCGCCGTCGCCCGTCGCCCCCGCTGGTCCTGGATGATGTCGGTCGCCGTCACCGGCGTCCTCGCGCTCAGCGCCTTCGGCATCACCATGGGCCTCACCCAGTCCGAGATGTTCCAGGACAAGCCCGAGTCGGTCGTCGCCCAGGAACGGATCTCCGCGCACTACCCGTCGGGCGCCTCCGACCCGGCGACGATCGTCACTGTCTCCGCCGAGGCGCCCGAGGTGAAGGCCGCCGCCGCGGCGGTCGCGGGCGTCGCCCGCGTCGAGGACGGCGATCGCACCACCGACGGCGAACTGGCCACCCTGTCCGTGGTGTTGAAGGACACCCCGGACAGCCGGGCCGCCAAGAACACCATCGACGGGGTACGGAATGCCGTCCACCGGGTGCCCGGCGCGGATGCCCTGGTCGGTGGCACCACCGCCCAGACCCTGGACACCCAGCGGGCCGCCGACCGTGACCTGCGGACCGTCATCCCCGTGGTGCTCCTGGTCGTACTCCTCGTCCTGGTCTGGCTGTTGCGTGCCGTCGTCGCTCCGCTGCTGCTGCTCGCCACGGTGGTGCTGTCGTACTTCGCGGCGCTCGGCGCCTCCAACCTCGTCTTCGAGCACCTGCTCGGCTTCGCCGGCGTCGACTGGTCCATTCCCCTGATGGGCTTCGTGTTCCTCGTCGCCCTGGGCATCGACTACAACATCTTCCTGATGCACCGGGTGAGGGAGGAATCCCTCCGCCTCGGCCGCAGCCGCGGCGTGCTGGAAGGTCTGACGAGCACGGGCGGCGTCATCACCTCCGCCGGCGTCGTCCTCGCCGCGACGTTCGCGGTCTTCGCCGGACTGCCGCTGGTGACCATGGCGCAGATGGGAGTCATCGTCGGAATCGGGGTGCTGCTCGACACCTTCCTCGTCCGGACGGTGCTGGTGCCGGCACTGGCCCTCGATCTGGGCCGCTGGTTCTGGTGGCCGGGTCGCCTCTTCCGCGCCCCGGACCCGGCGCCCGGGGAGACCGGCACGAGTCAGGGGGCCGGACTGACACCGGAACACGTCTGAGCCCGAGGCGAGAGAGCCGGCTACCGGGCTGCGGCCCGGTAGCCGACTCCTCTTCGGGGCCGCCGATCGATGTCCGAGCCTCACGGCTGTCCCGTGTCAACGACGGATGTCCTCCACTTCCCCGAAGCCCTTCGCCCGGTCCCACCGGAGCTGGGTCAGCCACTCGACGGACCTTCTCGTGAAGGTGAGTTGCTGAGCGTTGTCCGACGCGGTGACCTTCTCCCAGCCGTCGAAGTTCTCCGTCACCCGGGTGTGCCAGCTCGACCCGCCCGTCTCACCCACCGCGGCGAGGGACTCGGTCGGAGGTTCACCATCGGCGCAGTAGGGACCCCAGTCGGCGACGACCGCCACCACGCCCTCGAACGCTGCCAGTGTCATGCTTCCGCACGGGTCCGCGGTGGTCCGGTGCACCAGGTGGGGCTTGCTCCAGGCTGTGGTCCCGGGTTCGACGTGCTGCTCCATGAGTCCGCGGCCGGGGCTGTAGTACATGCCGACGCGTCGGCCTCCGTCCATCACGACCTGCTGGTCGAAGGGAGCATGCGACGCCGAGGTGGGAGAGGCCGGGGGATCTTCCGCGCCCGACACGGGCTCGCCGCCGCAGCCGGCCACCGCCAGCAGCGCCGCCGCCGCACCCATGACACTCATCCGCCCGCGTGTCCGCATGTACGTCACCTGGCCTGCCCTGTCCGCGAGTTTCTGTGCGGATGGAGCTTGCCCGTCACCTCGCCGGCGACACCGGTGTACGCCCCCGGCCGAGTCGGGATCGGGTCCATGTGGATCGTTCCGCGGAACCGGCAGGACGGGTTCAGTCGTGTACAGGGCTGTGACGACAGGAGGGCGACCTGTCGGGCCGGCTGCGTGGCGGACTGCCGCTGCCGGAGCCCACGCGGTCGGAGTACACCACCGCGACCGCCAAGTGCTTCGTGCACTCGGGCGGCGAGCAGATCGGACGGTTCCTGGCCGAGGTCCCGCCGGCCGACCGGGTCGTCGACGCCGCGGCACAGCTCGCCGAACGACCGGCCGACAGGCGCTTCGCCGCTGCCCGGGCAAGGGGGCCGTGGATCCGGATCCGGACGATGACGGCGCGGAAGCCTGGCGGACCCGCAAGAGCGTTCTGCTCCATCTCGAGCTCCTTCGCCCGCGGGATGCCGACAAGCGCATCAAGCTCACCAAGGACCTCGCCGGCCGTGTCGCCGCTGTTGTCGGCTGCCCGGGGCCCCCTCCCGCGCGGGCATCCGGCTGAGCCGGATATGCCCGCGGGTCCGCCACGGATCAGGCGGCGGCCCTCCGTCGCTGGAGGAGCCGAGGGTGCAGGGCGAGCAGGATCGCGGCGACGGCAGCCCACAGGGTGAGTGTGAGCAGAGGGCCTGACATGTGTGCGCCGTGGAAGTAGCTCAGGTCGTTGATGGCACGGACGGCCGCCCCGGGCGGCAGGAGCGCGGAGATGATCCGGGCGGGGGCGGGGAGCAGGTCGGCACCGATGACGGCCCCACTGGTCGCGTTGCCGACGGTGAGCAGCAGGAGCGTGGTGACCGGGAGCCCGACAGGCCCGAGGGCGGTGCCGAGGAACTTGGTGGTGAAGGCCGCGGCAGCCGCCAGGAGGGTCAGCGTGAGAATCAGCGGCAGGATCGGGGCCGGAACGGCCCCCAGGACGGGCCCGGAGATGATCGCCGCGACGGTGCCGATGGCTGCGGAAGCGCCCGTCAGCATCCAGAAACGGTGACGCAGACGGAGGACGCTGACGAGGCCGAGTGCGTTCGAGCCGAGCACGAAACCGGCGAGCGTCACTCCGAAGGCCATGTAGAAGCCTGCCAGTCCCCGTGAGTCGAAATGCGCCAGGGGCACGACGTTCTCGGTGGTGACATGCGCGCCCGAGCCGTGGGCGTACGCATCGACCAGGGCGCTCACGGCCGCGGTCGTGGACGCACCGGCCGCTCCGGCGACCTCCAGGCGCAGCTCCTTCGGGCCGTCGGCGCTGAGGACGGCGACGACATCGTGGTGCACCAGGGCGCTCCGGGCCGCGTCGGCGTCCGTCGCGGGGTGGACCTCGACGGCGTCGCCGAGAGCCTGACGTATCTCGCCCGGCAGGTCGGCGCCGGTGACGGCGATGGGGACCTGGTGGGGCTGGGGATCGCGCTGGAGACCGACGTAGCACGCGATGAACGCCGCCACGACGATCAGTGCGATCACCGTCGGCTGGAGCCATGCCCTCACCGGCGGCCGACGGGTGCCCGTACGGAGCTCGGACGGTGTCTCGGCCACCGAGGGGCGCAGCTGATGACGCTCGGTCGCAGGTGCGGCGGGAACGGTCATGAAGGGCTCTCTCGTGAGGTTCGGGGTGGTGCGCCGAGGGCAGCGGGAAGCCGCACAGGGCTGATACGAGCATATGCTCGTATTCGGGAAATGGCAAAGGTGCGTCCGGGGGGCTTCTGTCGTGGGTCCGAGGTCTGCGGCCTTCGCGCCGTGACCTGCTGCATTTAGGTGCACATACTCTTATTATTCCCGGTGAAGTCTCGGAGGAGATCATGGCCACAACGCCCGCATCGACCGACCCCGCCACGTGCAACAACCTGGCCCTGCGCAAGGCGGCCCGGTACCTCGGTGCGACGTACGACAAGGCCCTCGCCCCGGTCGGTCTCCGCGCCACACAGTTCGGCATCCTCCAGAAGCTCAGCAATCAGGGCGAGACGACGATCACCCACCTCGCCGAGACGATCGCCATGGACCGCACGACACTGGCCACCAACCTCAAGCCGCTCGCACGGGAAGGGCTGGTGACCGTCGAGCACTCGGCATCCGACCGCCGGGCCCGCATCGTCACGCTCACCCCGGACGGCCTCGCCCGTCTCGAGGCAGCGCTACCGCTGTGGCGTGCCGTGCAAGAGCAGTTCGAGGACGCCTTCGGCGCCGACAGGGCCTCTCAGCTGCGCGCCCTGCTCGACGAGGTGCTCGACACCGGCTTCCAGCCCTGGGCCGAGTGATCCGGCGCTCGGTGACACGGGCTCGCCGCCCGCGGCGCCGGGCCCCGGGACGGGTCGTGGCGCCACACTGGATTCCAGGGGCAGGTGCCGGACCGAGGAGGCAGACCGATGACCACGACAAGCGACAGTTCGGATTCCGTGCCGGCCGTGCACCGTCGGTCCGAGGCGATCGACAGCGTGGTGTGGGAGCCGAGCGAGCGCTGGGTGCGGGCGACCAAGGGCGAGGTCACCGTCGTGGACAGCCGGCGACCGATTCTTGTGTGGGAGCCGAGCCGGCCCGTGCCTCTGTACGCCTTCCCTGCCGAGGACGTCCGGACGGATCTGCTGCACAGGACGGAACGGCCGGCCAACCCGCGCCGACATGCGGGAGCGACGGTCTTCTACGACCTCGTCATCGCCGACCGGTCCACCAAGGCGGCGGCCTGGACGTATCCCGGCGAGGAACTGGCCGGATACATCAGCTTCGAATGGTTCGGCCACGATGTTCTCGACCACTGGTACGAGGAGGACGAGGAGATCTTCGTGCACCCGCGCGACCCGCACAAGCGGGTGGACGCCCTGCCGAGCATCCGTCACGTCCGGGTCGAGATCGAGGGCACGACAGTCGCGGAGACGCACACGCCGGTTCTGCTGTTCGAGACCCATCTGCCGGTCCGCTACTACTTCCCGCGGGATGACGTCCGCCTCGACCTGCTCACCCCGACCGATGCGCAGACCCGTTGCCCGTACAAGGGTGTGGCGACGGAGTACTGGTCCTGGGAGGGCGACGGCGCCGTACTGCCGGACATCGCCTGGAGCTACCCGGACCCTCTGCGTCAAGTGGAGATCATCAAGGACCGAGTGGCCTTCTACAACGAGTCGGTGGACATCATCGTCGACGGAGAACGGCAGGAGCGCCCGGTCACGTTCTTCAGCAAGCGGTCGCGTTCCTGAATCCGCGTGTGGGGACGGTGCCGGCGTCGTCACTCCGGGCGCGGTGTGCGGGTGGGCTCGACGCCTGGACACCTCGACCGCACACACCCGCTACTGTCCTCGGCCATGACCGAGGGGACCTACCTGCACGCCACTCGCGTGGCCTACGACACCGTCGCCGCCGACTACGCCGAACTCGTGCCTCCCGCATTCGAGAGCGACCTGTACGGCCGCGCGATGATCAGCGCGTTCGCCGAGCTCGCACGGGGCGGCGGCGGGCCTGTCGCTGATCTCGGGTGCGGGCCCGGCCATGTGACGGACCATCTGCACTCGCTCGGGGTGGATGCGTTCGGTATCGACCTGTCACCGGAGACCGTTGCCGTCGCCCGTCGGATGCACCCGCACCTGACGTTCGACGAAGGGTCGATGACCGATCTGCATCTGACCGACGGTGCTCTGGGCGGCATCCTCTCCTGGTACTCGATCGTTCACACCCCTCCGGAACTGCTGCCGGTGGTGTTCGCCGAGTTCCATAGAGTCCTGGCCCCGGGCGGCCACCTGCTGGTCGGCTTCAAGTCCGGTGACAGGCACCGGCACTTGGAGAACGCGTACGGTCACGAGCTCTCGCTCGATGTGTACTGGGTGTCTCCCGACCGCATCGAAGAGCTGCTGACCCGGGCCGGGTTCGAGGTGGACGCCCGGATGATCCGGGAGCCGACCGAGGAGGAGAAGCCCCGGCAGGGGCGGCAGGCATACCTGCTGGCGCGGAAGCCCGCCCTTCGCTGAGGTGAAGCAGGTGTGGCATCAGTCGCCGGGGTGTCCGTACGCACGAAGAGGCAGAACGGGTGGTGGCCCATCGGGCAGAGCGGCACCGGGGCGTCCTCCCGGGGCTGGACGTCCGCGAGGGTGGCGCCCAGGGCGCGGGCGACGGTCTGGGGCACATCCACCTCGATGTCGAGGTGGATCATCTGCTGCCGGTGCGGAACGCCGCCAACTCCTGCGCGTCGGGGGCGTCGAGCACGGTCGCGCCGCGTCGGAAGCGCGGTCGTGTCCCCGTGGCGTCACGTTGTCGGCGACCGCACCCAGAAGATCAAGCCGACCTGTCGGCTCCGCGGCGGCGTACCGGCCGGTAATGCCGTCGGCAGCGGTCCTGGTGACTGCCTCCGTCACTCCTGCGGAAAGTCCGGGTACAGCCACCGCCGCAGCGTCCGGCTCATGAACGGCATGACCGCGTAGGTCAGGAGCGGGGCCAGGATCACCGGGAAGACGAGGGTGCGGGCCAGGAGCGGCCAGGCGTGGAAGTACTCGGCGAACACTCCGTCGTAGAGCAGCGCGAAGGGGTAGACCGCCACGATCGTGACGATCGACATCTTCCAGCGCGCCGGGGGGCGGGACGGGCCGTTGGGGACGTTGAACCATGTCTCCAGGCCCGTGGTGGTCAGCTTCGGATGGGCCGAGCGGGCGAATGGTTTGACGCGCTCCTGCCAGGCGGCCCGCTGAGGTGAGGTCATCCAGCGGTCCAGGGTCTCGGTGTCCGCGAACCGGACGACCGCGTGGTAGCGGTGGCTGTCGCCCTCGGGCCGCAGCCAGGTCACCCCGCGGTGGCCGGTGAACGAGGCCGCCTCCGTCTCGATCTCGTGGGCCCACTCCTCGAATTGCTCTTCCCTGCCGGGCACCACCTCCCAGGTGTAGACGACCGTCACCGCTTCTCGGGCTGCTTCTCGCACACTCTGGCTCATACCGCAAATCTTACGGTTGCGTCGGGTTTGTATGTGTATGAGCATGGAGGGGTGCTTTCTCTGGAGGTGTGCTATGTCCGCACGCGGCCCGGCCCTCACAGAACGAGGGGCAGCACTCGAGGAACGAGGTCCCGGTCCGGTCCGGGTCACCTTGTCGATCAACGGCACCGAGCACACTCTCGACATCGAGCCCCGCGTCAGTCTGTTGGACGCCCTTCGTGAACGTCTGGACCTGACGGGCGCCAAGAAGGGGTGCGACCAGGGCACTTGTGGCGCGTGCACGCTGTGGGTCGACGGAAAACGGGTGCTCGCCTGCCTCACCCTCGCCATGACCTGCGAGGGCCGTGAGGTGACCACCGTCGAGGGCCTGGCCGACGAGGGCGAACTGCACGAGATGCAGCGGGCTTTCATCGCCGAGGACGCGTTCCAGTGCGGCTACTGCACCCCCGGCCAGATCATGTCCGCCGTGGCCCTGATACACGAGGGCCACGCCGGGGACGACGCCGAGATCAAGGAATGGATGAGCGGCAACATCTGCCGCTGCGCCGCATATCCCCATATCCGGGCAGCGATCCGCGCCGTCCGCGACCAACCGTAGGGAGCCCGACGTGCGGCCGATCACGTACCTCCGCGCAACCGACACGGCGACCGCTGTCGCCGCCGTGAGCAGCGATCCGACCAGCGACTTCCTCGCCGGCGGCACCACAGAGGTCGATCTGCTCCGCCAGAACGTGCTGAATCCCCGCCGGCTCGTCGACATCAACGAGCTTCCGCTGACCGGCATCGAGGGAACTCCGGAAGGCGGCCTGCGGATCGGTTCGCTGGCCCGGATGAGTGAGGTCGCCGCGGCTCCCGTCGTCCGTGAGCGCTTCCCGCTGATCGCCCAGGCCCTGGAGCTCGGTGCGTCGGCGCAGCTTCGCAACATGGCGTCCATGGGAGGCAACCTCCTCCAGCGCGTGCGGTGTTCGTACTTCCGCGACGCGCACTCCGCCTGCAACAAGCGCGAGCCCGGTTCCGGCTGCTCGGCCATCGACGGCTTCAGCCGCGGTCATGCGGTGCTCGGCACCAGCGAGCACTGCATCGCCACCCACCCCTCGGACGTGGCCGTGGCCCTCATGGCGCTGGACACGCGCGTGCACACGATGGGGCCGGGCGGCGAACGCGCCTATCCCATCGACGACTTCTTCCTCCTCCCCGGCGACTCTCCGCACCGCGAGCACCCTCTGGAGCACGGCGAGCTGATCACGGAGATCGAGGTGCCCCCGACCCCCCTCGCCCGGCGCTCCCTCTATCTGAAGGTCCGGGACCGCGAGTCGTACGAGTTCGCGCTCGTCTCGGTCGCGGCCGCCATGTCCGTCGCCGACGGCAGGGTCGTGGACGTACGGATGGCTCTGGGCGGTGTGGCCACCAAGCCCTGGCGGGCCGCGCGGGCCGAGGACTTCCTGATCGGGGCGACCATCATGGGGGACAACTTCGCCATGGCCGCCCGCGTGGAGATGGCGGCCGCCCGGCCGACCCCCTTGAACGCCTTCAAGGTCGAACTCGCGCAGCGCGCGATCGTCCGCGCCCTCGACATGCTCAGCAACGGAACGGGACCCGGAACGGGAACCGGGTCCGCGTCCGGAAGCGAGAGCGGGAGCCCGTCATGACCACGACCACCCCCTCTGCCATCGGACAGCCGCTCGACCGCGTGGACGGTCGCCCCAAGGTCACCGGAGGCGCCCGCTACTCCGCCGAGATCCCCATGCCGGACATGGCGTACGCGTATGTGGTGGGCTCCCGTGTCGCCGCCGGACGGGTCACCGGCATCGACGCGGGTGCCGCACAGGCCGAGGAGGGCGTACTCGCCGTCCTCACCCACCAGAACCTCCCGAGGATCGCCGAACAGCCGCCGCTCGTCCCCTCACTCGGCGGCACGGCGGCACCCGCACAGACCTTCTTCCCGATGCAGGACGACACCGTCCACTACGCGGGCCAGCAGATCGCGATCGTCATCGCCGACACCTGGGAACGCGCCCAGTACGCCGCGCAGCTGCTGGACGTCTCCTACGAGGAGACCACCCCGGTGACCACCCTCGACCAGGGCCGGGACCAGGCGTACGAGCCCGAGAGGATCTTCGGCGGCTGGGTGCCGGGCCGCCTCGAGCGCGGCGACGCGGAAGCCGGGCTGGCCGACGCCGACATCCGGGTGGAGGGCACGTTCACTTACGCCGCGAACAATCACAACCCCATCGAACCCTCCTGCACCACGGCCGAGTGGGAAGGCGACGAGCTGCTTCTGTACGACGCCACCCAGGGGGTCAACGCCACCCAGATGACCGTCTCCCGACTGCTCGGCATCCCGATGTCGAAGATCCGTGTCATCGGCCACTACGTCGGCGGCAGTTTCGGCAGCAAGGCGATGATCCATGCCCACTCGGCGCTCGCCGCCATGGCTGCCCGCGAGGTCGGCAGGCCGGTCAAGCTCGCCCTCACCCGCGAGCAGATGTTCACCTCTGTGGGACACCGGGAGGAGCAGGAGCAGCATCTGGCGATCGGTGCGACGAGCGAAGGCCGGCTGACCGCCATCCGGCATCACAAACTGTCCCCGACCTCCCACTTCGACGACTGGGCGGAACCCTCGATCGGCATCTCCTCGCAGCTCTACGCCTGCCCGAACTACGAGGGCGTCTACCGGTTGTTCCGGGCCAACACCATGACCCCCACGTTCATGCGGGCGCCGGGTGAGGCGAGCGGCATGTTCGCCCTCGAATGCTCGATGGACGAGCTCGCCCACGAACTCGGCCTGGATCCCATCGAGTTGCGGCTGCGCAACCACTCCGACGTCGACGCGATGTCGGGCCTTCCCTGGTCCAGCAGCGGTCTGCGGGAGTGCTACGACCGCGGAGCACAGCGCTTCGGCTGGCAGGGGCGCGATCCCCGGCCGGGCGCACGCCGTGAGGGCAACTGGCTGATCGGTACCGGCATGGCCACCGCCGCCTACCCGGTGCCCCCGCTCCCCAACGCCCAGCGCGCCCGCGCGCGTCTGTACGCCGACGGGACAGCGGTCGTCCAGGCAGCAACCCCCGACTTCGGCACCGGCGTCGCCACGGTCATGGCCCAGGTCGCGGCGGACGGTCTCGGCATGAGTGTGGGCCGCTGCCGTTTCGAGGACGGTGACACCGATCTGCCCAACATCAACGCGGCAGTTGGCTCCGCGGGCGCCGGAATGATCAGCGCGGCCGTGCACAGTGCGGCCACGGCGCTGCGCCAGCAGCTCATCAAACGGGCCGTCGCCGATTCCGGTTCGCCGCTGTACGGCACGGACCCGGTCGATGTGGTGGTGCAGGACGGCGTCATGACGGCCGGTACGTCCTCGGACCCGTACACCGATCTGATGCAGCGCAACTTCATGTCGGACGCGGAGGCTTCGGGCCAGTGGAGCCCGCCGCCCCCCGATGTCCCCTACGGAATGATGACCTTCGGCGCCCAGTTCGCCGAGGTCGGGGTGGACGCGGATCTGGGCCTGGTCCGGGTGCGCCGTATGACCGGAGCCTTCGCACCCGGCCGGGTGCTCAATGCCAAGACGGCTCACAGTCAGTTGATGGGCGGCATGCTGTGGGGCCTCGGGCAGGCGCTCCTGGAAGCCAACCACATGTCGCCGGACACCGGCCGCTGGGTCAACTCGAACCTCGGTGAGTACCTCGTGCCCGTCAACGCGGACGCGCCGGACGTCGACATCGAGCTCATCGAGATCGAGGACGGCATCGTGAACCCGCTGGGCGTGAAGGGAGTCGGCGAGATCGGCCAGGTCGGCGCGGCGGCGGCGATCGCCAACGCCGTCCACCACGCCACGGGACGCCGGATCCGCAAGCTGCCGATCACCATCGAGGACCTGCTCTGAGCCGCGTGTGAACAAGCAATCGGTGACGGCGTCCTCGGCGTCCTCGGCGTCCTCGGCGTCGTCGACGGCGATCCGCGCGTCCACGGCATCACCGGACTCCGCGTCGCCGACGCCTCGGTCCTGCCGGCCATCCCGTCGTCCGACACCGTCGCCACGGTCCGCGCCGTCGCCGAACGGGTGGCGGACATGATCCGGCCCTGGGTTCGTACGCGCCGCACACGGCACCGCGACAGCGATCGCCCGGACCACGACAGAGCACGTCCGAAGGGCCAGAACGCTCATGGAAACACCGGACCCGACGCTCGGAACGACCACCCTGACCGCCCTGCTCGAGCACACGGAGGACGTCGCGGGAGCGGCGCTGGCATCCCTCCTGACCCGCTCCGCGGCCGGGTTCGCCGTCTGGGACACCGACCTGCGGTGCGTCTGGGTGAACGACACTCTGGGGCAGTACGACGGAATCGCCCGGGAGTCCCGGCTGGGGCGCGGGCCCCGGGAGGCGCTGCCCGGCGACGCCGAAGAGCTCGAGACGGCGATGCGGCAGGTGCTGGCCACCGGCGCCGGTCTGACCGGACGCGAGTACCGGGTGCCTGCCGCGGCGGGCACGGTGCGTGACAGCGCCTACTCCGCGTCCTTCGTCCGCCTGGACGACGCCGACGGCCGCCCCCTGGGCGTGTGCCTGGTGGTCCTGGCCGTCCGCGACAGACGGTGGGCCGGGGACCGCCTGGCCGTTGTCAGCGAGGCGGGCGCCCGCATCGGCACCACGCTGGACGTCATGCGTACGGCGCAGGAACTGGCCGACTTCACGGTTCCTCTCGTCGCCGACTACGTCACCGTCGACCTGACCGAGGCTGTGCAGCTGGGCGAGGAGCCGCTGGAGCGCCTGGAGCCGTCGCAGGGGCGCATCCCCACCTTCCGGCGCGCCGGAATGGCGTCCATCCACACCGGCGCCCCCGAGTCCCTGTGGACCCGCGGCGAAGTGGTCTACGTCCCCGAGGCGTCGCCCTTCATGCAGGTGCTGTCGACGGGAGGCCCGGTGCTGGAGCCGACCCTCGACACCTCGGCGGACTCCTGGCTGGCCAACGACCCGGCGCGGGCCGAGAAGATCCGCGCGTTCGGCATGCACTCCCTGATGGTCCTCCCGATCCGGGCACGCGGTGTCCTGCTGGGTGTGGCGGTGTTCGTGCGGACGGACAACCCGATGCCGTTCGACGAAAGCGATCACCAGCTCGCCGAGGAGCTCGTGTCCCGGGCCGCCCTGAGTCTGGACAACGCCCGCCGCTACACCCGTGAACGGGCCACCGCCCTCGCCCTCCAGCGCAGCCTGCTGCCGAGCTCCGTGAGCGGCGGAACCGCCATGGAGGTGGCGGCCCGCTATCTGCCGGCGGACGCGGCGGACGGCGTCCGGGGAGTCGGCGGTGACTGGTTCGACGTCGTCGCGCTGCCCGGTGGCCGGGTGGGCCTGGTCGTCGGCGACGTGGTCGGCCACGGCATCGACGCCGCCGCCACCATGGGCCGGCTGCGCACGGCCATCCGCACGCTCGCCGATCTGGATCTGCCCCCGGGGGAACTGCTGACCAGACTGGATCGGACGTTCATCAAACTCATGGAGGACGAACCGGATTCCGACATGCCCCTGCCGTCGATGGGCGCCACCTGTGTGTACGCGGTCTACGACCCCGCCACACGGCGCTGCACGGTGGCGCTGGCCGGGCATCCGCCCCCTGCCGTCGTCGACCCCGAGGGCGGAGTCACCTTCGCCGAGCTGCCGACCGGAACGCCCCTCGGCCTCGGGATGCTGCGTTACGAGGCAGCGGAGTTGGACATGCCCGAGGGAAGCCTCATCGCCCTCTACAGCGACGGACTCGTGGAGGACCGCCGCCAGGACATCGACGTCGGCATGGAACGGGTGAGCAACGCGCTCACCCGGACCGGCCTGTCCGTGGACGACCTCTGTTCGGTGGTGATCGACACACTGCCGACCGGGACCACGTCCGACGACGTCACCCTGCTGCTGGCCCGCGCCCTGCCCTGATCCCTCCGTGGTGCCTGCGATCGCAGAGACGGGACCACAGCGGTACCCCCACGAGATGTCACGGCGCCCGTCCCGGCCGAGGCCGGGACGGGCGCCGTGAGCCGCCTGTGGCTCGGCGTGTTCTCTCAGTACAGCCGTGCGTAGGCGCCCCAGCCCGTACCGATCGTCACCGTCGACCCGAAACCGCCCGCCGCGTTGCCCTTGTTCCGCAGCAGACTGCCGTCCCCGTGGCGTGACAACAGGTCCGGGTAACCGTCCCGGGTCACGTCACCGACCACCATCATCTCCCGGCGTCCCGCTCCCCAGTCCTGGAGCAGCAGCTTGCGGGGGAGGAACTTCCCCTCCCCGAGGCCGTCGTAGCGCCAGACCTCGCCGCCGCTGTCCCGGGCCACCAGGTCGCCGATACCGTCACCGGTCAGATCGGCCGCGCCCATGATGGTGTAGCCGTTCCAGCCGGGTCCGATCAGGATCGGCTTGCCGTATCCGGTCACTCCCGCGTTCCCCGGATACAGATAGAGACGACCGGTCGACGCCTGACGGGCGATCAGGTCAGGTGTGCGGAAAGGGTCGTTGTCGGCAGCCGGGACGATCGCGTCGAATCCGCCCCAGCCCGCGCCCACCAGGGTGCGCGGAGTGTCGGGGGTGACCCGGGCCCCGCAGCCCGGGGCGTACCGCCAGAGGTTGCCGTCCGGGGTACGGGCCACCACGTCACCGCAGCCGTCATTGGTCAGGTCACCCGCGGACACGAAGCGGGTGGTCGTGTCCCAGCCGGTGGAAGTCCAGGCGCCGCTGTCCCGGGAGAGATGGTGGAGGGCCAGCTTGCCGGCGGTGGTCATCGAGAACATCTCGCCGTAGCCATCGGAGTCGGTGTCCCGGAACGCACTGCGTCCGCCGGCCTCCCGGGTGTGCTCCAGCCCGCCACTCGTCAGCACCTGTGTCCCCGTGCCGTCGCCCGAGTCGACGCCGAGCGTCCAGGTGTACGCGCCGCTGGGCACCGGCCGGTTGTCGAAGTCCTTTCCGTCCCAGCCGGCCTGCACCGAAGCGCCCTCCCGGTCCCGGCCACGGATCTCCCGCACCACGTTGCCGTACGGATCCTTGATGGTGACCGTCCACGACGCCGCCGGACGGCTGAGCCGCCAGTCGCGCTGCCAGGCGCCGAACCCGGGCTCGGGGGCCAGATCGGTGACCGTGACCGCCTGGCGCGGCACCGTCACCGGCCTGACACGGATCCGTCCCTCGGTGTCGGTGAAGGCCACATGGCCGCCGAACCGGTCGACATCCCAGGCTCCGGAGGGTACGTCGGAGGCCAACGTCTGCTCCACGTAAGGGAATCCGCCCCCCTTGTGGAAGTCGACCAGCTCAAGCCGGCGCTGCGACGGCTCGTACCAGACCAGATAGCCGTCACCCAGCCGGACGCCGTCCTGCGAAGGCACCGGGACGTTCTTCCGGGTCCCGAAGTCCCACACCCCGGCCTTGTCGACTCCCGGGCAACGCCAGTACAGCCACCGCCCCACCACCTGGAGTTCGTCCGCGGTGCAGCCCGTCCCCAGGTCGATGTCGCCGGACTTCGCACCGGTCCTGAGTTCGTACGACTGGACGGCGCCGGGCTGTTCACCCCGGGTCCACACCGTGGTGGACCACACGGATGCCGGACGGCCGTCGGCGATGTGCTGCGCGCCGGCATCGCCGTCGAAGTCTCCCACCCGGGTGTCGAAGCCGTCGAAGACGGCGACGTACCGGCCGGCCGCCGAGGTCAACCGGTCCTGTCGCCACTCCTGTTGGAGGGTCACCTGCTTCGGCGGCCGTGTTCCGCCGACCGAGCGCTGGGTGCCCCGCGGATCCTGATAGCCGATCCGGCCGTCCCCGAGTCCCCACAGTCTCGAGTCGAGCTCCGAGCAGAAGGCGCCGGGGTCGTCCGGACACGGATAGTCGGTCCAGAAGTTGTCGACGGCGAGGCGCCGGGGCCCGGCGGTGGGCGAACCGGTGACGGCGAGGTCGTACTCGTAGAGGCCGCGCTTGGTCGCGTCGTCCACGCGGCCGGTGACATGCAGCCGCCCACCGGCGAGTGCCAGTGCTTCGGGAGGGACGACGCGGCCGTCGCGTACGCCCAGCGTGATGACCACGTCCTCGGCCGTCCCGGAGGCGGCCGCCCCGGCGGGGTCCGGCCCGGCGACCGCCGGGCCGGCCGACACCAGGGAGGCGCCCACGACCAGTGCGCAGGCAATGACCACAGCGGTACGGGTTCTGTGTCCGGAGCTCTTCATCCCGATCCCCCATCGAGCGGTTCCGTCGTGTTGGTGCGTACGACACCGGGGACCGCAGATGGGTTGTACGCACCCCGGTCCGAATCGGAGGGACCGGCGTGCCGGGCCCGGCCGCACGGCGGCTGTGCGGCCCGGCAGCCTTCGGCCCCGGAGTCCCGGAGCCCCCGTTTCCGGCGCCTGGTGAGATGCCGGCTCGCGTTCCGGGCACGTGTGGTGGCCGCCGTTCGTTGGAACGGGCAAGACGGTCGCTGCGACCCGTGTGCCCTGGGAAGGGCTGTGCTGTCCGGGGAGTGTGCGTCGACCGACCCGCGCGCACGCTGTGCGCGCCGAGACCCTCTGAATGTCGGCCTGATCTGTGCCGTGGACGGTGCCCTTCGACAGGGCCCCTTTCCCGGCAGTGACGGCCGATTCGTACGGGGCGATTGGATCAAGGTCACTCCTGACCACTGCGGACGTCAGTGCCGGCCGCATCCGACACCCGTGAGGGAGCTCGTTTTCATGGATTCGCAGACCGTTCACCCTGCCCCGCCCGATATCCGTCAGGGGGCGGGGAGCGATTTCGCCCGGCTGTCCCGGAAGATCGCCGACGCAGGTCTGATGGGCCGCCGCCCGGGCTACTACGCGGCCCGGATCGCCTCGGTGGCCGCGCTGTACGTCGGCGGCTGGGTCGCGTTCGTTCTCGTCGGCGACAGCTGGTGGACACTCGCTGTGGCGGCGTTCCTGGCCGTCGTCTTCGGCCAGGTGGCGCTCCTCGCGCACGACGTGGCGCACCGGCAGGTGTTCCGGCTCCGCAAGGCCAGCGAACGCACCGGCCGCATCGCCGGCAACGCCGGTATCGGCATGGGC
>NZ_JBHXSL010000073.1:0-27762 GCF_042714725.1 Streptomyces sp. NPDC058685 | reverse complement strand
AACCTGCGCAAGGCGCAGGTCATCGTCCGCCGCCACTGCCAGGAGCTGGGAGTGAACTACCTGGAAACCAGCCTGATCACGTCCTACCGGCAGGCACTGCGCAGTCTTCACCGGGCTGGAGCCCCCCTGCGCCGCAGCAAGGCCACCGTGTAGAGCGCGCCCGCTTCGTGGGCACGCGCCTCAGATGCCCCTCGATGCTCCGCGCACCCCTGACCGCCTCCGGCCGCAGATCGCCGGTCACCGGTCGCCGGCGTCAGCGCAGCCACTGGTCCTGGTCGGCGGGACGGTACAGCGTGACCGCTCTGGGCAGCTTGTCCAGCACCAGACGCCGGTAGGTGGCCTCCGTCACTTCGCCGTCGTACGCGAAATGGGGTTCGCCCTGAAGGATCTCCAGGTCCAGCCGGCGCACCTGGGCGGTCGTCAGAACCCGGGAGTTGTGCAGGGTCCCCGTCAGAACGGCGAGGAGCAGCCGGGTCCGCGCCAGCGGGGTCCCTGCCTCCACCGCGCGGACGTCGAGCAGACCGTCGTCGAGCTGGGTGCGGTAGGTGGGGGCGAATCCGGCCGGGTGATAGATCCCGTTGCCCGCGAAGAGCAGCCAGATTCGGCGGGGGTTGCCGTTGATGACCACCGAGAGCGGGCTGCCGGTGGCCAGTACCTTGGCCAGGCCCACGGCCAGTGCCGGCCATTTGCCGATGCGCTTCTCCAGCCGCTCCCTGGCGTGGACGAGTTCCGAGTACACCCCGATGCTGAACGTGTTGAGAAAGAGCTGCTGTTGGCCGCTCGTGGCGGCGCCATCGGGTGACGATGCCCGGCCCACGTCGGCGGTCACCGCGTCACCCGCACGGATCGCGCGGGCCACGTCCTCCAGAGTCTGATTCCCGAGGTCGGCGGCGAAATGGTTGAACGTACCGCCCGGGAAGACCGCGAGGGGCACATGGTGGCGGGCGGCCGTCTCACTGCCCGCGTTGACAGTGCCGTCGCCGCCGCACACCCCCAGCGCCCCTCCGTCCGCGACGGCCCGCCGCGCCGCCTCGTCGAGCAGGGCGGGCAGGTCGTCACCCGGCTCGAACACGTTGATCACGGCCTCGGGAAGCAGCGCACGCAGGGTCTCGACGGCGTTGCTGCTCCAGGAGATCCCGGAGGACGGATTGACCACCAGATGCAGACCCTTGCCGTCCGCGAGGGCGGGGGCCGGTCTGCGCGGGGAGGCGGCAGCGGCCGCGGCCTCCGGCGTCACGGGCCACCAGCGGCAGGTGAGCAGCGCGGCGCCCACCCCCACGACAACTCCGGCCGCCGTGCGCCCTCGATGATCGAGGCCCCCGCGGCTGCGTACCCAGGCCAGTCCCGCGGCGAACGGCAGGGCAGCCAGCCCGTAACGGGGCGACTCCAGAACGACGCCCGAGGCGAAGGCGGCAGCCGATGCCATCGGGCTGGAGGGCAGAGAAGCGGTGCTCGGGCGGGGAAAGACCGCGGGGAAAGCGTCCAGGACGGGACGGGCGCTGCGAGCAGCCGGTTTGGCCAGCGTGTGATTGATCGCCGCGACGATCCCCACGGAGCCGATCCCGCGCAACGCGGCACGGCGGGCGCTTCGGTCGCCCGACAGCCCGAGCACGACGGCGGCACCGAGCCACACAGCGTCGTGCTCAGCAGCCCTGCGCAGCAGGTGAGTCGTCGAACTCCCCCGCGCACGGCGCATCATGGCGAGGGACGCGGCCAGCCGGTTCCCCGGTCCGGGTATCTTCCACAGCTGTCCAGGTCTCTTCATGCGCACGCCACACCTCTGCACCTGGAGAATCGACTGCGCGACCGGGCCGGACCGCAGCGCCGCCTCACCCTAGCGGCACGCCGGTTCCTCTGCCCGAGACGTGGCGCGAGCGCGGAGAGCGACGGCCGGTTCCCCTCCCAGTTGTGCACCTGAGCCGGCTCCGGTGCGCATGGGCGCGGCAGGGCGCTGGTCACATGTGCCGTTCGCGGTCCCGGCGATCCTGGCGGTTCCAGCGCCCGCGCCGTTGGCGTCGGTAGCGCCGCTCCCAGCGTTCCTGGCGGTCCCGGCGGTCCCGGTACTCCACATAGCCGGGCTGCCCTCCCCCGCCCCGGCCACCGGATCCACCTCTGCCGTAGTGGGCAGAGCCGAAGATCAGTACGGCAGCGGCCACCCACCAGACCGGGTTCAGGAAGCCGAAGCCGAGCAGGGCCACGACAAGAATGAGAAGCAGGACGAACACAACGGGCCTCCCTGGGCGGAGCAAAGCGTCGCTGCCAGGGACCGGGGCCTCATCGAACAACGTAGTCCTACCCGAGGCCCACGGCCAGCTCCCCACGTCATCGCGTACCGCCCCTGCGGAGATGGCGACTTGACGCCTGTTCAGGACGTGCCGCGGCGCATGGTCTGCGAAGTGCCGCCCCGGCCCCCGGCAGCGCTGAGCAGTTTCGCGTTCCCGCTCGGGAGCGCACCCGGCACACCGGCGCCTGACCCATCTCGCCCCGAGCGCGGCCGTTCCGCACCCGCCGTCAACCGTGCCGGCCGAAGCTCCCACCGAGGACCCGACAACCCCGGGCGCCCCTCCCTCACGCGTGAAGCCCACCCCCGTCGCGTCCGCGCCGACAGGGGACGTCGCACCGCATTGACCATCAGCGGCATCGGCTCATGTGGGAGATCGGCTCTCACCTTCGCCACTTCAACGCACGTGGCACTCGGGGGAACTCCTCGTGCAGCAGACGACCGACCAGCGCGCCGCCGAACACCACGACGCCCACACCGACCAGCCACGACTGGAGGACCAGAACCGTTCCGAAGGGGCCGTAGGTGACAGCGCTGGAAGCGATCAACGGCGAGAAGACGAACCGGGAGAAGATCCTGAGGCCGAGCAGTCCGATCACGGTCGCCACCGCGCCGGGCAACAGGGCCGGCCAGCCGATCCGGCCGCCGAGCAGCATCCGCTGTGACCACCAGAAGAACAGAACAGCGCTCACCAACGCCGCCAGCGCCCCGGCCACCGATCCCCTCCACAACCCCGTGGTGGCGGACACGAAAAGGTATCCGGTGAGCACGGTGAGCCACAGGACATGCCGCCACCTGGCGTGCCAGCGGGCCGGTGGCAGATCCCAGACCTTCTCGTAGCCGGTCTGCACGGCCGCCCCGAACGTCAGGCCGAAGACGGCCAAGGTGGCGATACCGAAGGCTGTCGTGGTCCGCAGAGCCTGGCCGGGCAGCGTGAACAGCTCCTCGACCTCCTGCTTCGAGGCCGCCGATACGCCGATCCCGTCCCCCAGCCACTGCGCGAACCCCCGCCCGTGGTCCGGGTCGGCCGAGGAGACAATGATCAGCAGCGGCACCAGAGTCAGGAACCCGAGCGCCGCGAAGCCGAGCGACCGTGATCCCAGTTCGAGTCCGCTGCTCCGGCGCCAGCCGCGCCCGGCCGGCGAACGGCTGAGCGCTCCGCGTAGCCGCCCGAGAAGTGATGAATGATTCGCGGCAGGGGACGGGGTCATCGGCAGGGCCTCAGGAGTCCTCTTTCAGGCCGAGGACGGACCGCAGCTTCCGGGTTGCCTCTCCAGTGTCGCAACCCTTTTGCTCTTCCGGGACAGCCCTCAGAGGCCAGTCGTCGGGGCGAGAGGCAGGCCGGGCACATCAACAAGCGCATCGGTCGCGTTGACCAGCCCGATGGGGTCGAGGAGCTGGTGCAGTCCGCCGGAGGGCGGGAACTGTCCGACGACGGGCAGGTTGATGCCGGGGGACGGCGCCACGGGTGCGGCCAGGGCGGTGGCGGGAACCACGAGTGCGGCTCCGGCAAGGGCGGAAACGAGAACGAGTCGCTTGATCATGAGTCGTCCAACGAGCAGCCCGGCACCGTGGACACGCACCCGAAGCCGGACAGAATCCAGGTCGTCGACCAACGTCTTCAGCAGGGCGATGCATCGGCCGCCACGCCCACGTCGCGGCGAGTTCTGAATCCTCCCGGCCAGACATCATTTTGTATGCGCGGCAGAGGAGGCGCATGGATGACGCCCCCTCGTGCGAGTTAAGGGCGCCGCGCATTCGGGGGGTATGTCGGATGATCGTCGATATGCATTCACTAATATGCCTGACGTATCGCGCCGTCGAGCGTTTGCCAATTACCCCATTTTCGATTTTTTATCGTTGCCTCGGGGATTCTCGTGCGTAATATTCATCGGCATCAGCAAGGCTTCCGGGCGATCGGTTAGGGCCCGGTGTGCCACGGCCCCCCACAGAAACTGGCCCTTAGATGAAGCTGAAGATCCGTCAAGCGGCAAACCGCCGTACTTTGTCAGGCATTCTGGCCTCGGCCCTTGCCACGACGGTTGCCGCTGCGATGGTCGTCATGACGTCTACGCAGGCGATGGCCATCGCGATCCCCGTACCTCTGGGCACAGCCGCGAGCTACTCGGTTCTGGCAGGCCAGGGAGTCACCAACACCGGCCCCACCGTGCTCAGCAACGACCTCGGGACGCACCCGAACCCGGCCATCACGGGCTTCCCGCCCGGGCAGGTGCTCGGTGCCGTGCACCCGGCGGACGCTCAGGCCGCACAGGCCAAGAGCGATCTGGTCGTGGCGTACAACCAGGCGGCCGGCCAGGCCCAGGACTTCGCACTTCCGGCGGGAATCGGCGGAGGTCAGGAACTGCTTCCCGGTGTCCACCGGGCCACCTCCGGTGTCGGACTCACCGGCGACCTGGTCCTGAACGCCGGGGGAAACCCCAACGCGGTCTGGGTCTTCCAGATTCCTGAAGCCCTGACGACGGCGCCGAACAGCCGGATCCTCCTCACGAACGGCGCTTCGCCGTGCAACGTGTACTGGCAGATCGGCAGCTCGGCGACCATCGGCACCACCACCACCTTCGTGGGCACGATCATGGCTCTCACCTCGATCTTCGTGAACGCGGGAGCGAACATCCAGGGCCGGGCTCTCGCCCGCAACGGCGAGGTGACGCTCAACAACAACAGGATCTTCCTCGGCGGATGCTCCACCGGAACCACCACGACCGGGACCACCACCGGCACGACCACCGGTACGACCACCAGTGGCGGTCTGCTCACCGGCGGTCTGGTCACCGGCGGCCTGCTGGGCGGACCCGTCGTCGGCGTCGTCGGCGGTGACACCTCGGGCAACATCGCCGGCAACACCTCCGGGAACACCGCGGGCAACTCGTCCGGGAACACCGCTGGCAACACGGCGGGCAACACCACCTCCGGGAACACGCAGGGCAACACGTCCGGCAACACCGCGGGCGGCAACGGCGGTCCCGTGGGCGGCCACGACGGCAACAACAAGCCGGGCCACGACGACAAGCCGGGCCACGGCGACCACGGCGACAAGCCGGGCCACGACAACAAGCCCGGTCACGGTGACCACGGCAAGCCCGGTCACGACAACAAGCCCGGCCACGGCGACCACGGCGACAAGCCCGGTCACGGCGACGACGGCGACAAGCCCGGCGAGCACTACGGCTACGGCGACAAGCCGAACGGCCACGACGGTGACGACGGCCCCAAGGGCCACGAGGGCTAGACAGAGCACTGCACTGAACCCTCACCAGGGATGACGGCGCACGGCGGAATTCAATGAATCCGCCGTGCGCCGTCCGTGGCATCCGCAGACATGCCGGATGCGCAGCCAGACGCGAGCAGAGATACGAGAAAGACAGGGTGGGCGGTGTCGAGCGGAATGAGATCAGCGGACGTGCGGGAAATCCCGCACGCGGATTCCGGTCCGGCCGGGCAGGAATGTCCTGAAGACGAGGCCGCACCGGCCGAACGGCCCAGACGTTCCCGTGCACTGGAAGCGGGGTTGTTCACCGCTGTCGTCCTGTGTCTGGCAACAACTCTCGTCCATGTCGTTCTGGTGTTTCTGCATGTGGCACCTCCCAATACCGTCTCGAAGCGGTACAGCCCGCAGATCAATGCCTGGGTGTATCCCCTCTTCGAACAGAACTGGCGTCTGTTCGCCCCGGACCCCGACTCCGTCAATCGGCAGATCCTGGTGAGAACGGCCCACACCCGCTCCGACGGGTCGGTTCGGGTGAGCAAATGGTTCGACCTGTCCGCAGCCGACACAGCAGCGGTCGAGCACAACCCCTTCCCGAGCCACACGACCCAGAACCTGCTGCGCCGGGCCTGGACGTCCTACACCGATTCGCACGGGGGAGACGACGCGTCGCGCACGCCACGCGCCGTGATGATGCAGAAGTACCTGAGCAACATCGCTGCCGACCGCGCCGCCGCGCGCACCGACGGCACCTTCGACTTCATCCAGCTCCGCGTCGTCACACTGCCCGTCGCCGCACCCGGCAGCGCGGCCGGCCAACGCCCCTCGGCGCCCGCCGAGAACCGGCTTCTGCCCTGGTGGAAGGTACCCGTCCATGGGAAATGAGCAGACCCCCGAGACCTCTCCCACGACCCCGACGCCCGGGCCGACAGACCACAGGACTGAACCCCTGGGCGTGGTCGCATGGTTCACCGGCCGGATGGGTGCGCTGTGGGGCCTTCTGACCGACCGGCCGCTGTCCCTGTACGCCACATCGGTACTGCGCATCGGATACGGACTTCTCTACCTGGTCTTCCTGCTGCGCGAGTTCCCTCACCGTGACGAGATCTGGGGCCCCGGCTCGGCGTGGACGCCCGCGCTGGCACATCAGCTCTTCGACCAGACAGGCTGGAACAGTGTCCTGACCCTGTCGGACAGCCCTGTCTACTTCGAACTGTGCTACGCGGCGGCCCTCCTCGTGTCCGCGCTGTTCATGCTGGGCTGGCGGACCCGCGTCCTGTCCGTCCTCTTCGCCGTCGTGGTGACGTCGTTCCACGCCCGATCGATCTTCATGACGGACGGGGGCGACAACCTGATCCTGCTGATGGCCCTCTACCTCGTCCTCACCGCATGCGGTCGGCGCTGGTCCCTGGACGCACGCAGAAACCGGCTCCGTACGGCTCGTACGGGTGACGCACCGGAACCGGTGAAAAGCCCCCTCTCGCAGCAACTGCGCGAGGCCCGCACGACGTTGACCACGGTGGTGCACAACTGCGGGCTCTTCGTCATCGGCGCACAGGTCTGCTTCCTCTACGGATCGGCCGGCCTGTACAAGGTCCAGGGCGGCACCTGGGGCAGTGGCACCGCTCTCCACTTCGTGCTGAACCTCGAACTCTTCCGCCCCTGGCCCGAGCTCTCCCACATCGCGGCCGAGTACACGGTCCTCATCGCCATCGTCGGCTACATGACGGTGCTCCTCCAGGTCGCCTTCCCGTTCGTGCTCTTCGGCAGGCTCAAGTACCCCGTGCTCGCCATGCTGCTGGGCATGCACATCGGTATCGGGGTGCTCATGGGACTGCCGCTCTTCTCCGGCGCGATGATCATCGCGGACGCCGCGTTCCTCCCCGACCGCTTCTACACCGCCCTGCCTCGCCTGTGCCGACACATCGCGGGGCGAACGGGCCTGTGGCGGCCGGCACCGGGCCGACCGGCTGGATCCGGGACCGTACCCACGCAGGGCAGGCCCGGTGTGCCGAGCCAGAAGCAGCAAGTCACACCGGCGGGGAAGGGGAACGGGTAGCCGTCCGCCCCCTCTCTCACCGGACCACCCCCATTGCTGTCCAGGCTCTGGGGTGGTCCGGTTCTTTCGTAGGGGCCCTGTGGCCCAGGCCGAGGCGGCTTCCAGCAGTTCACACCTCTGCGACACTCGGGCGCTGTGCGCGGTCGTAGCCGAGCATGGCTGTGAGGTCTCGACATGACGGGTATCGAGAGTGGAACTAACCTGTTGTCGTGGAGGCGCGTTGAGCAGCTCGCCGAGTTCCTGCTCTCGGATCTTGCGCCGCACCTCCGCCACCCTCCGGAGCCGCGGCATGGTCCGGTGAGCGTCAGACGCGACTTCGTGATCCCCGACGGGCCGGCAGACGTGGGGATGTACCAGCGCGCCGCGTCACGCCGCGGCAAGGAGTCCTCCTATGCCTTCAGGAATAGAACCCTTCACGTTCGACTACCCGGATGCGGAGCTCGAGGACCTCCGTGCACGTATCCGGGCGACGCGCTGGCCGGACAAGGAGACGGTGGACGATCAGTCGCAGGGCACTCGACTGGCCTCGATCCAGGAACTCGCGCGCTACTGGGCTGCCGACTACGACTGGCGCAACGTCGAGGCGAAGCTGAAGGCTCAGCCGCATTTCACCACGGAGATCGACGGGCTGGACATTCGCTTCATCCACGTCCACTCGAAGCATGAGAATGCTCTGCCGCTCATCCTCACTCACGGGTGGCCCGGCTCGATCATCCAGACGCTGAACATCATCGGCCCTCTCACCGATCCCACGGCCCACGGCGGGGACGCGTCGGATGCCTTCCACCTGGTGCTTCCGTCGATACCCGGCTACGGATTCTCGGGGAAGCCGACATCGACCGGCTGGAGGCCCGAACGCATCGCGCGCGCGTGGGCAGAGCTGATGAAGCGCCTGGGGTACACCCACTACACGGCGCAGGGAGGCGACTGGGGCGCGATCATCACGGACCTGATGGGTGCGCAGGCCCCTCCCGGACTCGCCGGCATACACACCAACATGGCAGGCGCCGTTCCCTCCGAGATCGACCAGGCCCTCGCGGCCGCCCGGCCACTGCCACCCGGCATCCCGCAACCCACGGCGGACGAGCAGCGCGCAATCGACCAACTGATCTTCCTGTACTCACATGCCCACTACGCCTACACGATGGCGACGCTCCCGCAATCGCTGACCGCACTGGCGGATTCACCGGTGGGGCTGGCGGCCTTCCTGCTCGACCCGGGCCTGGAGCTGATCCCCCGAGCGTACGGAGGAGATTCCGACGCCCTGACGCGGGACGACGTGCTCGACAACATCACCCTCTATTGGCTGACGAACACGGCCATCTCCGCTGCTCGTCTCTACGCGGAGAACACATCACCCTTCCTCGGCGTCAAGGGCGTAGACCTGCCGGCCGCGGTGAGCGTCTTCCCCGGCGAGCTCTACGCACCTCCGAAGAGCTGGGCCCAGCGGGCCTACCCCAACCTCGTCCACTACAACAGACTCCCCACAGGCGGGCACTTTCCTGCCTGGGAGCAGCCGGATCTCTTCGTCGACGAGGTACGCACCGGCCTTCGTCCGCTGCGCACGACGCCCGCAGGCACTGCCCGGTCCTGACGTGCCCCGGTTGGAGATCGCTGCTTGTCAGCAGTTCGGAGAGGTTGGACCGGTTCCGCAGGTCAGCAGGACAATGGAAAGGAGGCCCTTGGGCCGTGACGGACCGAGGGCCTCGCTCACGGGACATCCCTCAGCCGAGAGCGGACGGCGCCGACAGGAGTTGTGCGCGCGAGGTGACGCCCAGCTTGGTGAATATGTTGCCGATATGCCATTCGACCGTTCGCGGGCTGATGAACAGTTTTCCGGCGATCTCGCTGTTCGTGTGTCCGGCTTTGACGAGCCGAGCGATTTGTGTCTCCTGACCGGTCAGTTTGACGTCGGCACCAACCGCTCGCTTGCGTGCGCGTTCTCCGGTCGACTTGAGTTCTCTGCGGGCGCGGTCGGCGAAACCGGCCGCTCCCATGGTGCTGAAGTTGTCATAGGCGAAGCGGAGGTGTGTGCGACTTTCCTGGCGACGGTTCTCACGACGCAACCATTCACCGTAGAGCAGATGAGTTCGAGCCAGGTGTACGGCGATCTTGCATCGTCCGAGATGCTCGATGGCTTCTTGGTAGAGGCCATCCGCGGCCCGGCCAGTGCTCAACAGTGCGCGGGAACAGGCCAGTGCGCCCAGTGCCCAGTCGGTGCCGCTGGCGTGGGTGCGCTCGGTGAGCCTTTCCAGTGCCTCCGTGCCCACCTCGGGCTGTCCGCTGCGGGCGGCAGCTTCGATGAGTTCGATCAGAGCCCACCCGAAGAATCCGAGGTCCTCGTACTGGCATGCGCTTTTCGCGGCTTCCAGGGCGTTGTCGTACTGGCCGATGCCGTTGTACAGCAGGGCGGTCGAGTATTCGGCCAGACCGAGAATGCGGCCCTCGCCTCGGTCGTGCGCCTCTTGAATGCTGGATTCGATGAGCTCCAGCATCTGGGACTTCTGCGCCTTCCAGGCGCCGAGGACAAGCAACGTGTACAGCATGGGTGGGCTGTTCGTAGCCTCCGAGATTGTTTTGGCCTCATCGATCTCGGATTCAGCCAGGTCGAAATCTCCTGCGTGCACATGGAAGCATGCCTGGTAGTTCAGAGCCATGGGGAGCACGGAAAGAGCTCCCGCATCGCGGGCGATGTCGACGGCGCTGTCTGCCATTTCGCACCACGCGTCGTCGTCCCACAGCTCCGGCGCGAAAGGCTCGGGGGTCAATGGGCAACCCAGCCACAGCCAGCGACTGCCCTCCAGTACGCCATTCTTCTGCTCCTCTTGGACGATGCGCAGCGCATGCCAGAGAGCGTCGACGCTGGCGGAGAAGCCATCGATGATCAGGGAGGCGATGCTGTCCAGGAGGACGTCGACTGTCCGTACCTTCGGCGGCATCAGTTCGGCGCGGGCCGCGGCGGCGACTTCTCGATGCGTGGGCTGTTCCGTGAGCCGGCCGGCGAAGACCGCGGCGCCGGCGGCTTCCAGCAGAGTTTCACGGGCAAGGTCGGGGTCGAGGGGCGCCAGTCGGTGTGCGGCGTCGAGAAGGAGACGAGGGGCGTCACTGCCCCGTACCCGAGAGAACACCAGGCTCGCTCGCAACCGCTCGAGGCGGGCGCGGTGCAGGGCGTCCAGAGGGCCGGCATCGGCGATCGCGAGCATGTCGTAGGCCTGATCGGTCCCGCCCGCGTCGATGCTGGCCTGTGCGGCGGCCAGCGCGCGAGTGACCCGGCGTGCCGGGTCGGATGTCATTTCCACTGACCGCCGCAGGAACGAGGCTGCTGCCGCGGCACCGCCCCTGCTCTGAGCCCGGCTGGCCGACTCTTCCAAGTCGGTGGCAATGCTTTCGTCCGGCCACGCGGCGGCGCGTGCGCGATGCCAGGCTCTGCGGTCCGGGTCATGAGGGTCCGTGGCTTGTGCCAGGGCTCGATGAGCCGTCCGGCGATCCTGTGCGGACATCCTTTGGTAGATGGCAGAGCGGATCAGGGGATGGTGGAAACGCACCGTGGTCCGGAAGTCGACCAGCCCTGCGGCGTCCGCGGGCGCGGCGGCGTCGACCGGAATGTCCTGCAAGGCGATCGCGCGAAACAACAGGCACACGTCTCCGGTGGGCTCCGCGGCGGCGGTCTGCAACAGGCGCTGGCTGTCCGTTGGAAGAGATCGGAACTGCTGATGAAACGCGTTCTCGAGGTAGCTCGTCAGCGGGCGGCTGCCCGGAAGCCAGAAGCCTCCTGCCAACTCAGCCGGCGCCAGAGCGTGCGGCAGGTGCAGCAGGGCCATGGGGTTGCCGCGGGCCTCGGCAACGATCCGGTCCCGTACGAGCGGGTCGAGCCGCACGCGCACGGCGGACGCGAGCAAAGCGCGGGCTTCGGGTTCGCTGAGGCCCTTGACCGCCATCTGGGGCAGACCGGTCAGATCGCGGTCGGAAGGCGCCCGAAGGGCGAAGATCAAAGCTACGGGTTCTGCCTTCAAGCGCCTGGCCACAAAAGACAACACCTCGATGGAGCCCTCGTCGATCCACTGCGCATCGTCGATGAGACATACCAGTGGGTGATCCTCAGTGGTGCTGGCCAGGAGACCGAGCACGGCCAGCCCGACCAGAAAACGACTGGGCGTCTTGCCCTCCCGTAGCCCGAACGCGACAGACAGGGCGTTGCTCTGCGGTTCGGGCAGCTCGCGCAGTCGTCCCATCATGGGCGCGCACACCAGCTGAAGGGTGGCGAAGGGAAGTTCCATCTCCGATTCGATGCCTGCGACGTCGATCGTGCGGAACCCGACGGCCCGACGGGCGGCGTACTCCAGAAGGGCGGTCTTGCCGATACCGGCCTCACCGCGGAGAACCAACACTGCGCTGTTTCCGGACCGAGCTGTATCCAGTACCTGATCCAGTGCTGCCAGGTGGTCGATCCGACCCCATAGCCCGCCCTGCGATCGGACGGCGAACTTGCTCATAGGAAGCGATCTTCCCGATTGGTTGGTGCGTTCCTCAGCGTTGATCGACGGAGACTATGGGGTGCCTCCCGTCGGGCATAACGCTTCGCAAGACCATCAAATCTATCACCTTTGTCCGATTCTGCTGATGCGCGGCCGGCACCGCCCGGACCCCTTTCCTTGACGCGAGGGCCCTCGCCAACGCCAACAGCGGCTCGCTTGGCACGCCGCGTAAAGCCCGTACTCACGCCGTAAACCCCGGGGTCATGCCCGTGCGACCCCGGGGGCGACGAGACACGTCCCGGGCGAGACTCAGGACCTCATTGAGTGAGCACCAATCTCCGACTGGAGGAAATCCCATGTCTGTCACTTCCGAAAGGACGGCGATCCGGCCGTTCACCGTGGACTTTCCGGAAGCGGACGTCGCTGATCTGCGTCAGCGCATCGCAGCCACGCGCTGGCCGGAGAAGGAGACCGTCGACGATCAGTCGCAGGGTCCGCAGCTCGCGACTGTTCAGGAAATCGTCCGCTACTGGGGCGAGGACTACGACTTCGGCAGGGTCAAGGCGAAAGTAGGCGCCTACCCGAACTTCATCACCGAAATAGACGGCCTGGACATTCACTTCATCCACGTGCGTTCGTCACATGAGGGTGCTCTGCCGATCCTCGTCACGCACGGGTGGCCCGGTTCGGTCGTCGAACAGCTGAAGATCATCGAGCCCCTCACCGACCCAACCGCACACGGTGGCAATGCCTCGGACGCCTTCGACGTAGTGATTCCGTCGATGCCGGGCTACGGCTTCTCCGGCAAGCCGACCGCCAAGGGCTGGGGGCCGGACCGTATCGCGCGCGCGTGGGCCGAGCTGATGAAGCGCCTCGGCTACACACGGTATGTGGCGCAGGGCGGCGACTGGGGTGCGGTCGTCACCGACGTCATGGCTCTGCAGGCCCCCGAGGGACTGGTCGGCATCCACACCAACATGCCGGGTGTGGTCCCCCCTGCGATCGACCAGGCGCTCGCGACCAGTCAGCCGCTACCGGCCGGCCTCCCGGACCTCACGGAGGACGAGCAGCGCGCTGTCGACCAGCTGACCTTTGTGTATGCGCACGTCTTCTACGCGTACATCATGGCCTCACGTCCGCAGGTGCTGACCGGCCTCGCGGATTCGCCCGCGTTCCTGGCCGCCTTCCTGGCCGACCACGACCGAGACAGCCTGGCGATGATCACCCGGTCGTTCGCCGGTGAACCCGAAGGCCTGACGCGAGACGACTTCCTCGACAACGTCACGCTCTTCTGGCTGACGAACACCGGGGTGTCCTCGGGCCGCCTCTACGCGGAGAACACGTTCCCCTTCTTCGGCGCCAAGGGAATCACCCTTCCCGTCGCCGTGAGCGTTTTCCCCGAGGAGCTGTACGAGTCCCCTCGGACCTGGGCAGAGCAGGCCTATCCGAACCTCATCCACTACAACCGGCTCCCCAAGGGGGGACACTTCGCGGCTTGGGAACAGCCGGAGTTCTTCGTGAGTGAGCTGCGTACCGGGCTCCGGTCGCTGCGCAACTGACCGCTCGCTCGTCCGAGACCGGCCCTGCGGTCGAGCAGATCGAATTCGATCTGCTCGACCGCTCAGGCCACGGCGGTCGGTTGCCATCGAACGGATATGCAGCACCTACTTGAGAAGCTGCCCACCGTCGTCAGCAGTCGGACCGGATACGGCGGAGGCGGGAGGCCACACGCGACCCACCTCCCTGCCCGGACCGGCGGCTGCCGAGAGGAATGGAGATCCATGCCGTACGACATCGAAAAGACGGACGAACAATGGCGCGCGGAGTTGAAGCCTGAGGAGTACCGGGTCCTGCGCCGCGCCCACACCGAGACGCCGTTCACCGGCGAGTACACCGACACGAAGACGGAGGGCGTCTATTCATGCCGCGCCTGCGGTGCCGAACTCTTCACCTCGAAGGAGAAGTTCGACTCCCGGTGCGGCTGGCCCTCGTTCTTCGACCCGAAGGACTCCGACGCCGTCGAGCTGGCCGAAGACCGGTCGTACGGCATGGTGCAGACCGAGGTCCGCTGCGCCCGCTGCGGCTCTCACCTCGGGCACGTATTCGAGGGTGAGGGATTCCCGACCCCGACCGACCAGCGGTACTGCATCAACAGTGTCTCCCTGCGTCTGAAGCCCGACGCGAGCTGACGCGACGCCCTCGCCGGGGAGACCGCGCCGACGGGATCCGCTGACGGTCTTTCACGCAACTGAGGCCTCAGACCATGGCGCAACCCTGAACCCGGCGATCTGGGAGACCACGGAGTACGTCTGGCTTCGGGTGACACCATGAGGCAGCCTCTGCCGGGCGAGCGGTCGGCAAACGCTCATTCGGGCATCACGGCCCGACGGTAACCAACCCGCGAGTAGACCCGTAGACCGATCGTCGACTCAGAGGTTCCCCACGCGATGCCCCAGCTTGACGGCGGCGCTGCCTTGCCGCCGTGGTGGAGTTGGCGCCGTGTTCGGTGAGCAGCGGGATACGCAGGCGCGGACCTCCAGCCGACCTTCGGCACCTGCCCGCCGACGAGTGCCGGCCCGCCACAGCTGTTCTGCCGTCCTCGCCCCCATGGCCAGCGCCCCTCGGTGAACCGCCTACGGACCACAGCAGAGCCCCGGACCGATATCGGTCCGGGGCCCCCGTTCACGTGCCCTACTGCTCAGCCCTTCACGCAGATGACCTGCTTCAGCTTCGCCACGACCGCCACCAGATCCCTCTGCTGGTCGATCACCTTCTCGATCGGCTTGTACGCCCCCGGGATCTCATCCACGACGCCCGAGTCCTTACGGCACTCCACGCCCCGCGTCTGCTCCTCCAGGTCCTTCGTCGAGAAGCGCTTCTTCGCAGCGTTCCGGCTCATCCGCCGACCCGCCCCGTGCGACGCCGAGTTGAACGACTTCTCGTTGCCCAGGCCCTTCACGATGTACGAGCCCGTGCCCATCGAGCCCGGGATGATGCCGAAGTCCCCGCTGCCGGCCCGGATCGCTCCCTTGCGGGTGACCAGCAGGTCCATGCCCTCGTACCGCTCCTCCGCCACGTAGTTGTGGTGGCAGGAGATGACCGGGTCGAAGGTGACCTTCGCCTTGCGGAACTCCTTGCGGACCACTTCCTGGAAGAGGCCCATCATGATCGCGCGGTTGTACTTCGCGTACTCCTGCGCCCAGAAGAGGTCGTTCCGGTACGCCCCCATCTGCGGGGTGTCCGCGATGAACACCGCGAGGTCCCGGTCGATCAGGCCCTGGTTGTGCGGCAGCTTCTGGGCCTGGCCCATGTGGTACTCCGCGAGCTCCTTGCCGATGTTCCGCGAGCCGGAGTGCAGCATCAGCCACACCGCGCCCGACTCGTCCAGGCAGAACTCCACGAAGTGGTTTCCGCTGCCCAGGGTTCCCATCTGCTTCGTCGCGCGCTCACGGCGGAACTTGACGTCGTCCGCCACGAAGTCGAACCGGGTCCAGAAGTCGTCCCAGCCGCCCGTCGGGAAGCCGAACACGCGGCCCGGGTCCACCGGGTCGTCGTGCATGCCCCGGCCGACCGGAATCGCCTGCTCGATCTTCGAGCGGAGCCGTGAGAGGTCACCGGGCAGGTCGTTCGCCGTGAGAGACGTCTTCACCGCGGACATGCCGCAGCCGATGTCGACGCCGACCGCCGCCGGGCAGACCGCTCCGTGCATCGCGATGACGGAGCCGACCGTCGCGCCCTTGCCGTAGTGGACGTCCGGCATGACGGCGAGACCCTTGATCCACGGCAGCGTCGCCACGTTGCGCAGCTGCTGCATCGCGACGTCCTCGACCGAGGCCGGGTCCGTCCACATCCGGATGGGGACCTGCGCACCCGGTACCTCTACATACGACATGACTCCTCAATTCCCCCGAAAAGGTACGAAACGCAAAAGCCGCGTCAATGCCCGCGAAAGACTCGACGGACCGGCATTCACGGCAGTGCGTGCGATACACATTGTGTCCATCGGCCGCGTGCGCGCGGCAACAGCTTTTCCGTTCGAAGGGAGCCTGGGAACCGTGCAACGAAAGGCGTACGCGCCCGGCCTTGCGGCGCTGCTCGCGGTGCTGGTCGCAGGCTGTAGCGCCGGGGACGGCGGCGACGGCTCGGCCACGGACTCCAAGGCCGGCGAGGGCACGCAGTCCGTCGCGGAGCCCGGCAAGTACCGCACGCTGCTCGAACCGTGCGGCTCCGTCGAGCGCGGCACGCTCAAGGACCTGTTGCCCGGTACCGCCGAGCTCCCCGAGGAGCAGCAGCAGCGCATCTTCCGCGGTACGGCCGCCGTGACCTATGACACCGACCGCCGGGTCGGATGCAACTGGAAGGCCGACTCCCCCGACGCCTCGCACACCCTGAGCCTCGACTTCGAACGCGTCGTGTCGTACGACACCTCGGTGAGCGACGACGACCGGGCGCAGGAGGTCTTCGCGAGGAAGCAGGCCGGCGCCTCGCTGCCGGTCGCCGAGGACCCGCGCGACGAGAAGGGCAAGGCCTCGCCGCCGGCCGGCACCCCCTCCGGGCCCGCGTCCCCGAGCGGCAGCCCCTCACCGGGCGCGAGCACCGGCACGGACGATCCGTCGGCCACTCCCGAGGGGCTGGAGCCCCGGGAGCTCGACAGCCTCGGCGACGCGGCCTTCCTGGACGACGTCCTGAACCCCGCGGGCGCCGGATCCACCGCCCAGCGGCGGACCGTGAGCGTGGTGTTCCGCACATCCAACGTGATCGTGACCATCGTGTACCGGGAGCAGCCGGCGCGTACGACCGAGGTCCCCGACAGCAAGGAACTGCAGGAAAAGGCGCAGAGTCTGGCCCGGAACCTGGTGGAGAAGTTCAGCGCCTGAGGGCCGTGCGGGACGGGTCGGGCGACGGTGTACGTATCCCGGGACACACACGCGGCCGTGCCGTGTCCGCGTACCGTGGCCTCGCCGACCGGAGTGACCGTACGACTATCGAGTGAAGGAACCATGCACCGTTCAGCCTCGCGACTCACCCGCATTCTCGCCTGTGCAGCCGTCCCGGTGATGCTCGTCGTCGCCGGTTGCTCGTCGGACTCCGACGGCAAGAAGGAGTCGGGCGCCGACAAGCCGGCCGCCGCGAGCTCCCAGGACTCCGCGGACGACGCGCCGAAGCCGCAGAACATCGAGCCGGCGAAGTTCGCCAAGCTGCCCGACGCCTGCGACGCGATCACCGCGAAGACGATCGAGACGCTGGTCCCGGAGACGAAGACGAAGAACGGCACGGCCGGCAAGACCTCGGACACCACCACCCGCGGCAGCTGCTCCTGGAACGGCCTGGAGGACAAGGGCGTCAAGGGCTCGCAGTACCGCTGGCTCGACGTCTCCTTCCTGCGCTACGAGTCGGAGTCGTCCCTGGGCGTCAGCGGCCAGAAGCGCGCCGAGGACAACTACGCCAAGGAAGTCGCCAAGGCCCGGGCCGCGCAGGGCGCGAAGAACCTGCGCACCTCTCCCGCCGCCGGTGTCGGCGAGGACGCCAAGGCGATCGGTTACGAGCTGAAGAAGACCGACGAGGACTTCACCTACGCCACCATCGTGACCCGCACGGACAACGTCGTGATCACGCTGACCTACAACGGCACGGGCTACGCGGGCGCCAAGCCGCCGGCCGCCTCGGACCTGATGAAGGGCGCCATCACGGCGGCCAAGGAGGCCGTCGCCTCCGTGACCGCTGCGAACAAGTAACGCTGCGAACATGTGACTTTCGGCAAGTAGGTTCAGGCCACGGCCTGTTGGCGGAGTCCGCCGCTCCCCGCGAGCGCGGACTCCGCCGGCATGTGCCAGGCTGTGCCCCCTCGGAGGGCACATGCGTCACTGACACGGGAGGGGATCGCGGGTGGCCGCGATGCAGCTGACACGCACGCACCGCATACTCATCGCGCTCGTGGTGAGTGGCGCGGTGATCATTGCCGCGATCGGTTTCGCGGGTTCGTACGCGGCTGTGCGCGAACTCGCCGAGCGCAAGGGCTTCGGCGACTTCGCCGTCGTCTTCCCCATCGGCATCGACGCGGGCATCTGTGTGCTGCTCGCGCTCGACCTCCTGCTGACCTGGCTGCGCATCCCCTTCCCGATGCTCCGCCAGACGGCATGGCTGCTCACCGTGGCCACGATCGCGTTCAACGGCGCGGCCTCCTGGCCGGACCCGCTGGGCGTGGGCATGCACGCGGTGATCCCGGTGCTGTTCGTCGTCTCCGTCGAGGCCGCCCGCCACGCGGTGGGCCGGATCGCGGACATCACGGCCGACAAGCACATGGAGGGCGTGCGCATCACGCGCTGGCTGCTCTCCCCGATCCCCACGTTCAAGCTGTGGCGCCGTATGAAGCTGTGGGAGCTGCGCAGTTACGAGCAGGTCATCAAGCTGGAACAGGACCGGCTGATCTACCAGGCGAGGCTCCAGGCCCGCTACGGACGCTCCTGGCGCCGCAAGGCCCCGGTCGAGTCGATGATGCCGCTGCGCCTCGCCAAGTACGGTGTGCCGCTCGCCGAGACGGCCCCGGCCGGACTCGCCGCCGCCGGCATCGAACCGGCACTCCTGCCCCCGTCGCCGCAGCCAGAACTCCAGCCGCAGGCGCAGCCGGCACCCCAGCCCCCGAGGCAGGTGCGCGGCACCGCCCAGCCGGAACTCCCGCCCGCGCAGGAGTGGCCCGAGGAGCACGAGCAGTACCCGGAGCCTTCGCAGGAGCAGTACGAGAACGAGCCGTACGAGCACGAGCAGCACGAGCAGTACGCCGGGCCCGGTCCGTACGGTCCCGAGGCGCAGCAGCGCGGCCCCCAGCAGTACCCGCAGTACCAGGAGCAGGGGCAGTACCAGGATCAGGGCCCGTACCAGGAGCAGGCGCAGGCACCGGCCGCCACCCATGAGAGCCCGTGGTTCGCGGCTCCCCAGGTGCCGCAGGAGGCCTACCAGGAGGCGTACGACAACGGCTTCACGCCGCCGTCCGCCGAGGGCCTGGAGTCCAGTGCCGTACGGGTCCCCGCGGGCCCGGGCCGCACCCGCCCGCTCGGCGGTGTCGTCCCCGGCCCCCGGTCCGAGAGCCAGGAGCAGATGCCGCTGGACGGGGAGGCGGCGGAGCAGCCGACCGACGCCGCGGACTTCCGCGAGGCGGCCTACCCGGTGTTCGAGTCGTATGTGAAGGAGCACAGCGACTGGCCGAGCACCGAGCAGCTCGACATACATCTCTCGGACGCCCACGGCATCCGGCACCCGCGCAGCGCGGCGCTGCTGCGCCAGCTGATGCCCGAGTTCAAGAACCGCTTCCAGGCCGACCTGGAGGCCGAGCACATCGCCTGAGACGGGCCGCGGCGTCCTGCCGCGGGTCCCCCCGCCTCACGCCGTGGTGTGTCCGCGCCCCAGCCCTGGCTTCACGCCTTGGCGCGCTTGCGCCCCGTCTCGCCCACGACCGCGATGACCGCGCCCACGGCGAAGAGGACGACATAGCCGGCGGTGGGGATGTCCCACCACTGGTGGAGCAGGCCCCAGGGCCCGTCCCCGTAGAGGCGGCCGCCGGCGCCGAGGGCGCCCTGCACGGCGGTGATCCAGCCGATGATCGCGATGGTCTCGTTCTTCATGACTCCACGCTCTCCGGCCGCGGAGTCCGGCACATCGTGCGCACGGCGGAACCGACGGTAGGCCGAAGGATGCAGACACGGCCGGAGGGCCGCCCCGCGCGATGCGCGAAACGGCCCTCCGGGTGCGACGACTACGCGCCGAGCAGCTTGCGCACCCGGTCCGCGCCGACCGCCAGCAGCAGCGTCGGCAGCCGCGGGCCGGTCTCCCGGCTCACCAGCAGCCGGTACAGCAGGGCGAAGAAGGACCGCTGCGCGGTCTTCAGCTCCGGCGTCGGCTTGGCGTCCGGCGCGAGGCCCGCCATCACCTTCGGCACGCCGTAGACGAGCGTGGTGAGCCCGTCCAGCGACCAGTGCGAGTCCAGCCCCTCCAGCAGCAGGCGCAGCGACTCGCGGCCCTCGTCGTCGAGCGAGCCGAGCAGCTCGGCGTCGGGCTCCGAGCGCACGACGGTCCGTGCCTCTGCCGGGACCTGGGTGGAGATCCAGTTCTCGGCGCGGTCCAGCCTCGGGCGCACCTCGTCGAGCGAGGACAGCGGGTTCGCCGGGTCCAGGTCGCTGAGGATGCGCACGGTCTGCTCGTCGTGGCCCGCGGTGATGTCGACGACGGAGGCCAGCGTCCGGTACGGCAGCGGCCGCGGGGTGCGCGGCAGCTCACCGGCGGCCGTACGGGCGGCGCGGGAGTGCGCGGCCAGGTCCGCCGGCAGGGCGCTGCCGTCGGCGACCTTGGACTCGAGCTTGTCCCACTCGTCGTACAGCCGCTGGATCTCCTGGTCGAAGGCGATCTTGAAGGACTGGTTCGGCCGCCGGCGGGCGTACAGCCAGCGCAGCAGCGGAGCCTCCATGATCTTCAGCGCGTCGGCCGGGGTCGGCACACCGCCCCGGGACGACGACATCTTCGCCATGCCGGAGATCCCGACGAACGCGTACATCGGCCCGATCGGCTGCTCGCCGCCGAAGATCCCGACGATCTGCCCGCCGACCTGGAACGAGGAACCGGGCGACGAGTGGTCGACACCGCTGGGCTCGAAGATCACTCCTTCGTAGGCCCAGCGCATCGGCCAGTCGACCTTCCAGACCAGCTTGCCGCGGTTGAACTCGTTCAGCCGGACCGTCTCCGAGAAGCCGCACGCGGAGCACTGGTACGTCAGCTCGGTGGTCTCCTCGTCGTACGCGGTGACCGTGGTCAGGTCCTTGTTGCAGCCGCCGCAGTAGGGCTTGTACGGGAAGTACCCGGCCGAGCTCGTGCCGTCGTCCTCGGCCGCGGCGCCGGAGCCCTCCGCGGCCTCCAGCTCGGCCTCGTCGACCGGCTTCTGGCCCTTCTTCGGCGGTGCCTTCTTCGTCCGGTACTGGGCGAGGATCGCGTCGATGTCACCGCGGTGCTTCATCGCGTGCAGCACCTGCTCGCGGTAGACGCCCGAGGTGTACTGCTCGGTCTGGCTGATGCCGTCGTACTCGACGCCCAGCTCGGCCAGCGACGCCTCCATGGCGGCCCTGAAGTGCTCGGCCCAGGTCGCGTACGGCGAGCCCTCCGGGGCGGGCACCGAGGTCAGCGGGCGGCCGATGTGCTCGTGCCAGCTGTCGTCCACACCCGCGATGCCCTTCGGCACCTTGCGGAAGCGGTCGTAGTCGTCCCAGGAGATCAGGTGCCGGACCTCGTACCCGCGCCGCCGGATCTCGTCGGCGACCAGGTGCGGGGTCATGACCTCACGGAGATTGCCCAGGTGGATGGGGCCGGAGGGGGAGAGACCGGACGCGACGACAACCGGTTTCCCAGGCGCACGCCGCTCCGAATCTGCGATGACATCGTCCGCGAAACGGGAGACCCAGTCGGTCTCGGTGCTGCTCTGAGCCACTGTCGGCACGTCCTTCTTTCTCGAAGCTTGGCGAGGCCATTCTCCCAGACGGATCGACCCGCCTGCCGGTTGCCTGCTCACGCCCCGGACACGTCGGATAAAGAGGTTGCCCGCCCATGGGACACTTGACAATCGATATAGACCTCGACCCCAGGAACGGAAGCTCATGGCCTCGGTCCCTTCCCTCGCTTCGACCGTGCAGCAGCGCCTCGCGGACGCCCTCTCGGCTTCACTGCCGGAGGCCGGGTCCGCCGATCCTCTGCTGCGACGTAGCGACCGGGCCGACTTCCAGGCCAACGGCATCCTGGCGCTCGCCAAGAAGCTCAAGGGCAATCCGCGCGAGCTGGCCGACAAGGTCGTCGCGGCGATCCCGGACAACGACGTGCTGAAGGAGATCGAGGTCTCCGGACCCGGCTTCCTGAACATCACGGTCACCGACGAGGCGATCGTGCGGACGCTCGCGGCCCGCGCCGCCGACGACCGGCTCGGTGTGCCCCACTCCGCCGACGCCGGCACCACGGTGATCGACTACGCGCAGCCGAACGTGGCCAAGGAGATGCACGTCGGCCATCTGCGGTCCGCCGTGATCGGCGCCGCGATGGTGGAGATCCTGGAGTTCACCGGCGAGAAGGTGATCCGGCGTCACCACATCGGCGACTGGGGCACCCAGTTCGGCATGCTCATCCAGTATCTGATCGAGCACCCGCACGAGTTGGACCACCAGGGCGGCGAGGTCTCCGGAGAGGAGGCCATGTCGAGCCTCAACCGGCTCTACAAGGCCTCGCGTACGGTCTTCGACTCCGACGAGGAGTTCAAGGCCCGCTCACGGGACCGGGTCGTGGCGCTCCAGTCGGGCGACGAGGAGACCCTCGCGCTGTGGCAGAAGTTCGTGGACGAGTCGAAGATCTACTTCTACTCGGTCTTCGGCAAGCTCGACATGGAGATCAACGACCCCGACGTGGTCGGCGAGTCCGGCTACAACGACATGCTCGACGAGACCTGCCGGCTGCTGGAGGAGTCGGGCGTCGCCGTCCGCTCCGAGGGCGCGCTCTGCGTCTTCTTCGACGACGTGAAGGGCCCGGACGGCAACCCGACCCCGCTGATCGTCAAGAAGTCGAACGGCGGCTACGGCTACGCGGCCACCGACCTCTCCGCGATCCGGGACCGGGTGCAGAACCTGGCCGCGGACACGCTGCTCTACGTGGTCGACGCCCGGCAGTCCCTGCACTTCAAGATGGTCTTCGAGACCGCGCGCCGGGCCGGCTGGCTGAACGACAAGGTCGACGCGGTGCAGCTCGCCTTCGGCACGGTGCTCGGCAAGGACGGCAAGCCGTTCAAGACCCGTGAGGGCGAGACGGTCCGGCTGGTGGACCTGCTGGACGAGGCGGTGGACCGGGCGACGTCCGTGGTGCGCGAGAAGGCCAAGGACCTCACCGAGGAGGAGATCGCCGAGCGTGGTGCCCAGGTGGGCATCGGCGCGGTGAAGTACGCCGACCTGTCGACGTCCGCCTCGCGGGACTACAAGTTCGACCTGGACCAGATGGTGTCGCTGAACGGCGACACGAGCGTCTACATCCAGTACGCGCACGCGCGGATCAAGTCGATCTTCGGCAAGGCCGGCGGCATCGAGCCGGTCGCGCACCCGGAGCTGGAGCTGGCGCCTGCCGAGCGGGCGCTCGGCCTGCACCTGGACCGGTTCGGCGAGACGGTCGCGGAGGCGGCCGCGTCCTTCGAACCGCACAAGCTGGCCGCGTACCTCTACCAACTGTCGTCGCTGTTCACGACGTTCTACGACCAGTGCCCGGTGGTCAAGCCCGCGCCGCCGCGGGAGGTCGCGGAGAACCGGCTGTTCATCGCCGACCTGACCGCCCGCACGCTGCACCGGGGCATGGCGCTGCTGGGCATCCGTACCCCCGAGCGCCTCTGATCGCCGTACGGTCCACTGGCCGGAGTCAGCGAGCCTTCCACTCGCTCTCCTCCGGCCAGTAGTCGTACCTCGGCCGTCCCTTCATCGCGCTGGCCCGGAACGGCTTGCCGTCGTCGTCGACGCGCACGGTCCCGTGCCGGTCGCCGACGCTCCAGTCGACCTCCAGGTACCAGCTCACGTCGTGGGCCTCGGTCTTCAGGTCGAGGTTGAGCACCTGCGGGTCGCCGGCCGAGACCTTGTACGGGAATCCCTTGGCGGGCACGACCGTGTCGCCCTGCTGTCCGGCGACGGGACGCACGATCGGCCGGGGCTTGTCGAGGTCGACGGCGAAGGTCTGCGGAGTGATGCCGCTGCCGCAGCCCTCACCCATGGAATACGTCTGCCAGGCGAGCGGGGCCTTGCGGGCGACCACCCGCACATGTACGGCGTTCAGGACGACGGACTCCTGCGCCTTTCCGGTGACGGTCAGTTGGAGCCGCATACCGCCGGCGTCGACGCCGCCGAGTGCGCGGCCCCAGCCGCGGTGGTCCTGTGGGGCGGGCGGCGGCGGCACTTCTCCGGGCGCCTGGTCGAGCAGGAAGTACTGCCCGCACGGCGAGTCCCAGTTGTACGAGCTGACGCCGGCCCGCACCGGCACGCCGGTCACGGGACGCTGTGGCGCCCGCTCGCCGGAGGCTGTTGCCGACGGGGTCGCGGACTTCCGGGGTGCGCTCGCGGAGGGGCTGCCGCTCGGCGAGGTGCTCGCGGACGGGGAGGCTGGGCGGGAGGCGGTCCCGTCGGGTTTCACCGCACCGGCCGCGCCCTTGCGGTCGTCGTCCGCCTTCCCCGAGCCGCTGCCCTGACTCGCGACGACGGCGGCCGGGACGGCGAGCGCCACGACGGCGGCAGCCGCGACGGCGACGACAACGCGCTTGCGGCGGGCGCCGCTTGCCCTGGGTGTGGGGTCCGCCGTGGCTGTGGTGATGAGCGACGTGGGGGGCGTGGACTCGGGTTCGGCTCCCGGCGCCGGCGTGTGCTCCGGTTCGGGCTCGGGGGCCGGTTCGGGCTCGGGCCCCGGTGCGGGCTCCGGTTCAAAGCCCCCGTCCGGCTCCTCCGACGCGGCCGCGGCCGCCGGCGCCCCCTTCCCCCTTCTGCGTGCCTCGTCCGCGAGGATCCACTTGCGGTGCACGGCCACCAGTTCCTCGGAACTCGCCCCGCACGCCCGGGCGAACCGCTCGATCGGCGCGAACTCGGTCGGTACCGCTTCGCCGTTGCAGTACCGGTGGAGCGTCGAGGTGCTGACGTGGAGCTTGCCGGCGAGGACTCCGTAACTCCGCCCCGAACGGTCCTTCAGTTTTCTGAGCCGTGCCGCCAGTTCCTCGGCCTCGGGCGTCGCCGCCACCTCGTACATCCCCTCGTCATCGCACGCGTCCGTCCCGGAATGCCGTTCCAGGCAAGGGCTTTACCCCCAGGTCACAGTACGCGGCAGCGTTCCGGCTTCCCCAATGGTCCCTGCGGCGTTGCGGCCCCGGGCGCGGTCCCCGCAGTCTGTGATCACACCGCACAGCCGACCGGGGAGCAGTCATGCGAACCCCTCTACGCAGCATGTTCGTCGACGCTGCGGCCGTGCTCGTGCTGATCGCGTCGATCGCGGTCGTCACGGCGCTCGTCCGGAATCACTGACCGGCTCACACGCATCACCACACGGGGAGAACGAACCATCATGCGCAACATCCGCACCCGCACCTCAGCCGTCGCCGCCACCGCGCTGCTCGCCGCGCTCTCGCTGACCGCCTGCCAGAGCGACGGCAAGGCAGCGGTCGGCTCGCCCTCCGCGAGCACGACGGGCGGCCAGGATTCGGCCGCCGCGCCCTCGACCCCGGCCGCCGGCCAGCCCGCGGGCGGCGGCGACACGGCCTCCGGCACCGGAGGCGGTACGGGCGGCACCGGCGGCAAGAGCGGCGGCAGCAGCGCGAGCAAGGGCGGCGACACGGGCGCTGCGGTCACCACACCCTGCGGCGACCGCGTCAAGGTGACCTACAGCAAGGTCAGCCGCCCCATCAACCACGGCCTGCTCACGCTCACGAACACCGGGTCCAAGGCGTGCAACGCCTATCACGCGCCGCTGCTCCGCTTCGACGAGGCACAGGCCGCCACCGCGATCAACGACGAGAGCCGGCCGCAGGCCGTCGTGACGCTGCTCCCCGGCGAGTCCGCCTACGCGTCGATCATGCTGTCCTCGGCCGACGGCAGCGGCACGAACGGCGGCACGGCGAAGAAGCTGGCCGTGAGCTTCGCCCCGCGCGACGGCGGCGGCTCGACGGACGCCGCACCGGCCGGGATCACGCTCCCGGCCGGCACGTACATCGACACCACCACGTCCGTCACCTACTGGCAGCGCTCCATGAACGACGCCCTGACCTGGTGACGAGGGTCGCGCACCGTCACATGAGGGCGTGCGAGGGCCGCTGAGCGGTCTCGTCGATCTCCGTGTGCGCCTTCTGCAGCAGCTGTGAGGCGAGGTCCATCATGGCGCGTGCGCCCGCGATCTCCTCGCCCACCAGCAGTTGTGGTTCGTCCGACCGGTGACGGTTCGCGTTGCCGTGGCCCCGGATCTCCGTGCCGTCGCCGAGTCTCACCATGGCGGCCGCGCGGGTCCGGTCGCCGTCTTCCCGGAACTCCATCTCGATGTGCCATCCGACGAGTGTCTCCATGGCCGATCACCTCCAGCGGTACACCTTCCAGGGTGCTCCGCACCGGCGCCGATGACCACTTTCCGAGGCCGGGGCGTGTGCGCGGGGTACGCACCTTCCGGTGAGTACCGCACCGAATAGTCGGTACTTGTGGGCTTTCGGGCACCGGACAAGGATCGGGGGCGTCCCGAGAATCCTTGTGAGGAGCCCCGCCGTGTCCGCGCCGCAGCCCCCTGTTCCGCAGCCGTCCGAACCCGCCTCCCGGTCCGCCGTACCGCAGCACTCCGCGCCTGGGTCCCGGCCCCCGGTGTCCGTTCTCGGTCTCGGCATGATGGGCTCCGCCCTCGCCGCTGCCTTCCTCGCGGCCGGCCACCCGGTCACCGTCTGGAACAGGACCCGCTCGAAGACCGGGCCGCTCGTCGCTCAGGGCGCGGTGCCGGCCCGCTCGGCGGCGGAGGCGGTGACCGCGGACGGGCTCGCGGTCGTCTGTCTGATGACCAACGACAACGTCCGGGAGCTGCTCGACTCCCTCGGCGACAGCCCGGCGGGCCGTACCGTCGTCAATCTGACCAACGGAACCCCCGCGCAGGCACGGGAGTTGGCCGTCCGGGCCGCCGAGCTCGGCATCCGGTACATCGACGGCGGCATCATGGCCGTCCCCCAGATGATCGGCGGACCGCACGCCTACGTCCTCTACAGCGGGGACGAGCAGGCCTTCGGGACCCACCGCTCCACGCTCGCCGCGCTCGGCGGCACCACCTTCACCGGGACCGACCCCGGACTCGCGGCGCTGCACGACCTGGCACTGCTCACCGGTATGTACGGCATGGTCGTCGGTGTCCTTCAGGCCTACGCCCTGGTCCGCACCGAGGGCATTTCGGCCACCGACTTCTCCGAGCTCCTGGTGCCCTGGGTCGGCGCGATGCTCTCCGGTGCGCCGCAGTGGGCGGCGGCCGTCGACTCGGGCGAGCATCTCACCGACGTCTCCAGCCTCGCCGTCAATCAGGCGGCTGTGCCCAACTTCCTTGCGGCGTTCAGGGATCAGGGCGTCACCACCGAGTTCTTCGAGCCGCTGAAGGCGATCCTGGACCGGGCGATCGAGGAGGGTCACGCGGACGACGGGCTCTCCCGTCTCGTCGACCTGATGCGGGCGTAGCGGCGAAATCGCGCCACCTGGTGATTCGCATTGGTCTATACCTTGACTCGATCACGTCAATAGCGCTTGAGTGTGCGGCACAACCCCCCACCACGGCCTGGCCGTTGCTGTGAAGGAGTGCACGAGTGCTGAGACAGCGCATCAAGGTATGGCTCGCCGCGATCGTCGCCGGAGTCGGTATCGCGGCAGTGGGCCTCGCGCCCTCCGCCACGGCAGCCCCCACTGCCGCCGCTGACGCCTGCACCTCCGCGCCCAGCTGGCAGGCGGGCGCCTGGTACACCACTGGCAACGTTGTCAGATACACCGACGGCCGGTACTACATCGCCGAGCACGACAACCCCGGCTACGACCCGATCATCAGCACCTGGTTCTGGGAGCCCTACACCTGTAGCGGCGGTGGCGACCCGCAGCCCGGTGGCTTCGTGGTCAGCGAGTCCCAGTTCAACCAGATGTTCCCGGGCCGCAATTCCTTCTACACCTACAGCGGTCTGACCGCG
>NZ_JBHXSL010000072.1:0-27848 GCF_042714725.1 Streptomyces sp. NPDC058685 | reverse complement strand
CTGCGACGCCGGCGAGGCGGACTTCTTCCAGCACAGCCTGGAAGCGGCGGGTGTCGGCACCGTCCGCAGCCGCGAGGAGATGGAGCAACTCGGTTTCTACGTCTGCGTGGCCGACCTGGAGGACGAGCTGATCCGCGCTCTCGGTGCGGACGAGGTGCAGGAAGTGGTCGAGGCCCAGGGCGAGTTGCGCTCGTTCCGCATCTTCCAGAAACAACCCGCGCAGCGTGAGCGGACCGTGGAGCGGCAGTTGCTGCGCTTCATGGGGACGCACGCCGGCCGTAAGGCGCACTACGCACGCTCGCTCGTCGAGGTCCTCGGACCCGAGCAGGTGCCGCGGCCCCTGGACCGGCTCCTGGCCGCCATCTGATCCCATCCGTCCCGGCGCCGTCGCCACGCACGGGGCGCGGCAGGTGTCGTCGGAGGGCTCAGCCCTCCTGGGCCGTGACCCGCTTGCTCTTGATCGCGTCGAGAAGTGCCTGGTGGTCGCGCTCGTTCTGATCCGCGTAGGCCTCGGCGAAGAGGGCCAGCGAGCGGTCGAAGATGTCGCTGCGGCCCAGGTAGGCGGCGATGGCGATCCGGTCGCCCGACCGCGCGTGCGCGCGGGCCAGGGTCGCCCCGCACAGTTCGGCGAACAGGTTCATGCCCCGGGGGACCATCAACGACGGCTCGGGAACACCCTTCCAGTCCCGCAGTTGGCGCACATAGAAGTCCCGCTCCCAGCCGTCGATCCCGTGCACCCGCTCCCAGCCCAGGAAGATGTCGCTCGCCGCCTGCATCAGACGCTGGCCGGCCACCACCCGTTCCCCCTCCGTGGCGAGCCTGTTGCTGCCGAGGTGCGGCGCCAGTGCGGAGGTATCGGCCTCCTTGGCCTGGAGGATCAGAGGGTCCTGCCCGTCCCGTCCGAGCAGCAGCACGATCCAGCAACGGGTACCGACGCTGCCGACCCCCACGACCTTGCGTGCCACATCCACCGGAGTGAACCCTTCCAGCAGGTGCCGGCGGTCCGACTGAAGACTCTTCGCGTAGCTGTTGATCAGACCGGCGAGCTTCTCTTCCAGATCCACCCGTTCCAAGTCCGGCAGGAGGTGGGCAGCGGGAGTGATGACCGGCGGATTCGCGACGATCCGCCGCTCGCCGTCGATGATCCGCGTGAGCTTGTTGAAGGCCTGGAGGCTGTCGCGGCCGCGGGCCTTCGTCAGCGCGCGGGTCAGCTGCTTGCGACCCCGCTTGTGCAGCCGGCCCGATGCCATGACAGACATCTGATCGGCGTCGGACTTGGCGTACCAGACGTCGAGGGTGCGCATTCCCGCGAAACCCTGCATGTGCTCGCGGTAGGACCGCGCCGCGGACCGGACGATCATGGCGCGCTCCGCGTCCGAGAACCCGTTCTCCCGGCCGGCGATCGCGAGACTGGCCCCGAGACGCTTCACGTCCCACTCCCACGGTCCGGGCAGGGTCTCGTCGAAGTCGTTGATGTCGAACAGCAGATTGCGTTCGGGAGAGGCGAGCAGACGGAAGTTCATCATGTGAGCGTCGCCGCACAGCTGGGCGCGCAGACCCGAGTCGATGGTCGTCGCCAGATCGCCCGCCATGACCGCGGCGGCACCCCGGTAGAAGCGGAACGGTGATTCCGACATCCGTCCGTAGCGGATCGGGACGAGTTCCGGCACGCGCCGTGCGGACTGCTTGTCGATGACGTCGATCGGGTCGGGACGGTGCCGCGACGGCATGAATTCGGCGTGGCCGGACCGGGGAGCCCGCGCCCGTGCGGCGCGCCCGCGGGCCGCTCGCTCGCTCGGCGACATCTGTAGATCCTGCAAGGCCGTCAACGGCTTCCGCTTCATCGCGCAACCTCCCTGAACAGGGCACGCACACGGCACAGCCTGCTGTGGGCGGGCTCCGCGCCGTGCCAGGACCCGGACGATGCGTGCGGCCCGCGCGCACGGCCCACGGCCGACCGGGGCACCTCTCCAGCAAACCGCACATCAGCCCGAAGGGCACCTGGGCTCCGGGAGCCGCGCACAGGCCCGGGCAGCACCGGCGACCACCCACCCACGCACGGGCCCGGGCGCAGCACGGTGACCGACCGCCCGTACGGGCCCGGGCAGCACCGGTGATCGACGTACCGGCACCCGTCCGGCCCAACCCGGCGCGCGCCCGGCGTCACCGGAGACGAGGGTGAGCTCATGGCAGACACACGTGAGCGGCGTACGAAGTCGTCGTCCGCGGCCGGTTCCTCCAAGGACCGGTCGGTACGAGGCGCGGAGGATGCCGCCCGGAGCGCCTGCCGGACGCTGACCGGCCTGATCGACCATCCCTCGGAAGGGGTGTCGGCCGTGAGCCGCACCGACGACGGCTGGGTGGTCAACGTCGACGTGCTGGAGGTGGCGCGGATCCCCGACACCACCAGCCTGCTCGCCACCTACGAGGTGGAACTCGACGACGAGGGCGGACTGGTCTCGTACCGCCGCATCAGCAGGTATCGCAGGGGATCGGCCGACAGCTGACCTTCGGTTGTCCGGATCACCCGAGAGGATCGCCCGTCCATGACCACTTACAGCGACGAGGTCGTGTGCGCACCGCGCGCCGGCACGCTCTACGACGTCCTGGAACTCATCCTCGACCGCGGCATGGTCATCGACATCTTCGTCCGGGTCTCGCTGGTCGGGATCGAGATCCTGAAGATCGACGCCCGGATCGTCGTCGCGAGCGTCGACACCTACCTGAGGTTCGCCGAAGCCTGCAACCGCCTGGACCTGGAGCACGACTCTCGCACCACGACGGTGCCCGAGCTCTTCGGCGGGGGCATGGGCGGCCGGGTCGCCAAGGCCGGCGCCAAGCGGACCGCGCGTTCCATCGGGGACAAGGTCAAGGGCGCCCTCGGCCACGGCCACGAGGACGAGGATGACGACGACTACGAGGAGCAGGAAGAGGAGCGCGAGTCCCGCGCACCGCGCCGGCGTCCCTCCTCACGTACGCGGGAGAGCGGGTCCCGCGAACGCAGCACTTCGTCCCGCACCCGGCGCCGTACCGAGGAGGACTGATGGTGGCCGTCGACCCCCGACCGGAGCACGGCATCTACGTGTACGCGTTCGTCCGTGACGGCATGCCGTCGCCGGTGACCGAAGGCGTGGGCGGAGCGGCCGTGCGGCTTGTCCCGGCGGGCGGGCTCGCCGCCGCCGTCTCCGACGCGCCCGCCGGTCTGCGCGCCCGGCGGCGCGACCTGATGGCCCATCAGAATGTGCTGGGCGAGCTGGCAACCGCAGGGCCGGTCCTGCCGATGAGATTCGGCGTGATCGCGGCTGACGAACCCGCCGTCCACGAAGGACTCATGACTCGACACGCCGAGTGCGTCGAGCAACTGGCCGCACTCGAGGGCCGGACGGAGATGAACGTGAAGGGCAGCGTCGTGCCCGACTCGTTCGACGATCTCGTACGCAGCGATGCCCGGCTCCGGGCACTGGCCCTCAAGGCACGGCGCAGCCCCGACTACCAGACGAACGTGGAACTCGGTGAGGCCATCGCGGCCGGTGTGCGGCGGCGGGCGGAACGGGCGGCCGAGGACGTACTCGCGCGGCTCGGCGCCCTGGCCGAGCGGACAGCGGGCGCGGACCTGGCCGGGGACACGGTCCTCAACATGTCGTACCTGATTCCGGCCGAAGCCCTCCCGCAGTTCAACGCGGCGGTCACCGAAGCCGCGCGGCGCCACCAGGGCCACCTCGAGCTGAGCCTCACCGGCCCGCTGCCCTGCTACAGCTTCGTGACCGACGGCGCCGTCGCGGCGAAGGCCTGACGGATGGGACTGCTGACCGAGGTACTGCTGCTGCCTCTGGCACCCGTACGCGGGGTGCTGTGGGTGGCGCAGTGCGTCTCGGACGAGGCCGAGCGTCAGCTCCACTCGCCCGACGCGGTGCGCCGCCAACTCGTCGAACTCAACCGCGCCCTGACCGACGGCGAGATCGACGAGGCGACCTTCGAGCGCGAGGAGGAACGTCTCCTCGATCTTCTGGAGCGACGTCAGGCCCATCGCCCCAAGAGGCCCGCCCACCCGACGACGCACCCCCTCGCTTTCGGCCATCCACCGTCCGCCGCCCAGCACAGCCCGGGAGCGCCGATGAACGAGAGCAGCGCACATATGACGACGCCCGCCGACCGAGGGGGCGCGTGATGGCGACAGGCATGGAGACCTGGGACGCGGGCCCGCGGTCCGTCCAACAGGGCACGACCACCACCAACCTCGCCGACCTCCTGGAGAGGGTGCTCGACAAGGGCATCGTCATCGCGGGCGACATCAAGATCGATCTGCTGGACATCGAACTCCTGACGATTCGCCTGCGGCTCTTCGTCGCCTCCGTCGACACCGCGAAGAAGGCCGGCATCGACTGGTGGGAGACGGACCCCGCGCTCTCCTCCAGAGCGGCCAAGAGCGCGCTGGCCGAGGAGAACGAACAACTGCGGGCGAGACTCCGGGAACTGGAGCCGGACGACGACGCCGACGAGCGTCCCGCACTGCGAAGGACGGGCCGATGAGCGGTACGTCACGCCCGGACACCGCCGTGGCGCCCCGACGCGGCGCTGACGGATTCGCTGCGGAGACCGGAGAGGCGACCTACGTCTTCGCGATGTGCCGGCCGGCCGAGGGAGACGTCCCCGCCGCCCGCGGCCACGCCGAGGGCGGCCCCCTGCGGACTCTTCGGATCGGGCGCCTTGCGCTCCTCGTCCAGAGCGTGCCGGCGGACGCCTTCTCCGAGGACGAACTGCGCCGCCGCCTCGGTGACCGTGCCGAACTGGAACGCTGCGCGCGGGATCATCACGCGGCCGTCGAAGCGGCCCGCGCGTCGGGCCCGGTCATTCCGTTCCCCCTTGCGACGCTCTACCGCAGCGACCGCAGGGCCGTCGAAGCGCTCCGCGCCGGCGAACCCCGTTTCAGCTCGCTGCTCGACCGCCTCACCGGGCACGTCGAGTGGGCGGTGAAGGTCCACCTCGCGCGGCCCGCCTTTACCCCGGAGTCCGCCGGAGCGACAGCCCGGCCGACCTCCACGCGTCAAGGAGCGTCGGGTCAGGGAGCCGGCCGGGCCTACCTCAGCCGGGTCAGTGGACGCCAGAGGCAGGCGGACGAGGAGCGCCAGGCCGCATTCCGTGCGGCCGAACAGGTCGACGAGGCGGTTCGGCGCCATGCCACGGCCGCCGTACGCCACCGTCTGCACAGCCCCGAACTCACCGGAAGCAACAAGGCCCAGGTGCTCAATGCCGCCTACCTCATCGCCGAAGAGGCCTACCCCGCCTTCGTGCGGACGGTGGCGGACCTGCGCGGGGCGCCCGCCCTGTCGACGATCGAGATCGATGTGACGGGCCCGTGGGCCCCCTACTCCTTCGCCGAACTCGGGGACTATGCGCCGGGGCAGCCGGGCGCGGGGGCCCCGGAGCCGGCCGAACGCTCGTCCACGCCGCGATCGGAGGGGAACGCGCGATGACGGAACGAGTCCTGCCGACTGTCGGCTACGCCGACGAGCCGCACCCCGTCCCCTGGGAAGGCCCGGAGACGCTCAGCCCTCTCGGCGTCCCCCTGGTCGACCTTCTCGACCGCGTCCTGGCCACCGGTGTCGTCGTCAGCGGTGACCTCGTCCTCGCTCTCGCCGACGTGCCGCTGGTCCGTATCTCGCTTCACGCCCTGCTCTCGTCGGTCAGCGACCGTGTGCCGGCGCCCTGGCCCGACAGCGGTCCCCTGTGACGGCGGAGCGAGGGTCGGGCGCCCGAACGGCGGCACGAGGGACGGAACCGCGGCTCGACCTCGACCCCGATCACGCGGCACGCGACCTGGCCGGCCTCGTCCTCACCGTGGTCGAACTGATCCGCCAGCTCATGGAGCGCCAGGCCGTCCGCCGTTTCGACGACCAGAGCCTCACGCCGGAGCAGGAGGAACGCATGGGCACCGCCTTGATGCTGCTCGACGAACGCATGGACGACCTCTGCGCGCGCCACGGCCTCAAGCGCTCGGACCTGAACCTCGACCTCGGGCCGCTGGGTTCGCTGCTGCCCGACGCGGGGCATCATTAGGGCGACCGGGAGGGCCACGTCGTCCGCGCGGCCGGATCACAGCCCATGGCTCTGCGGCCGGATCACAGCCAGTGGCCCTTCTGCATCACATCCCGGCCGGGCAGTTCGTTGACCTCCCGCCACGCCTGTATCTGGAGGGGCTCGATACGGAAGTACTGGTAGGGCGTGGCCAGTTCCCTGGGGTCGAACCCGGTCTTCGCGGCGAACGCGTCACCGAGATCAGCGCCCGGCGTCCCCGCCTCCTCCCCGACCTCGATCGGTACGGCGGAGCCCTCGACGAGCACCACATCGCGTGTGCCGCCCAAGGCGAGCCGCACCTTGCCACCGGCCAGCAGATTGCGGCTGGTCGGGGAGGTACGGACGGTGGAGATGACGAAGGCGGCGCCGTCCCAGAGGAACGACAGGGGCACCAGGTAGGGGTAGCCGTCCCCGTCCGCGGTCGACACCCAGGCATCGACATCGACGTCGAATCGTGTGCGCACATCGTGCCGGCGCTCGGCGAGGCTGCGCGGGGGCGGGAGGGTCATGGGAGCAGACTCCTTCGGTGATCGGCTCGGTGATCGGCGAACTTCGTTGGTGGGCCGCTGCGGTTCGGGAACGAACGGCCGTCCGTGCGGTCGGCCTTCGGATCAACAGACTGTGCCACGCGGTGAGTTGGACCTCTCGACCGGGCCCCGGAGCGACGCGGCACTGACGGGTCAGTCGCTGCCGCCGCCACCGCCTCCGCACGAGTGGTGCCCGCCCGCACAGCCCCCGCCTCCTGTGTCGTGGTCCGTGTCCGGTCCGCCGTCGTCGATGGCTCTGGCCATCCGGACCAGACGCCTGCCGAGCCCGGACGGCACGGTCGACGCTTCGCCGACCGCCCGTCGCACCCGCCTGTCCGGTACTGCCGCCGGCCCTTCGAACACGTAGTGGGGGAGCGCCTGCCCATGACGTGCCTCCTCCAAGCTCCGCCGTCCCGTCGCGGTGGGACGACGTCCCGACCGCGCGAGCAGGCCGTACGCAAGGAGTCGCGCCGCGATCTCCTCCACCTCGGGCGCGGCTCTCAGCACGGCGAACACGTCCGCCGTGCTTCTGCTGCGGGGGCAGAGAGCGAGCAGCGCCCGCTCGATCCGGTGCCCGTCCGTCTGTCCTTCGGCGGCACGTACCCGCGTGGCCCGCAGGGTCACGGCGCTCCGTTCGCTGAGCGTCACAAGAGCGACCTCGACCACCCGCCGAGGCCCGCCGGCCAGGTACGCGATGTCGTACACATCCAGTGTCCGCGGCGCCGTCGTGGCGGGTCGCCGAAAGAGAGTCCGCATGGCAATTCCCCCTGCCCTGCCCGGAAGTTTCCCGTTTCTGCTGTGATGTCCCGCGAGGCATCGGCCAACCCTCGACGGCACAGGTTCAGAGGAAAACTTGAGCTCTCCGTTCTCCGCCCGGTGCGTGGGGTGCGCGGCCACGACGGTCTCCCGCGCAGCGGAGCGCGTGCCTTCACCGCGCGAGGGTCCTCCACCGCTCGGCCAGCAGACCGAACAGGAGGTCGTCGGTCCACTCGCCCTTGAACCAGGTGTACTCCGGCCGCCGTCCTTCCAGTTGGAAGCCGACGCGTTCGAGAAGCCGGGCGGAAGGGGTGTTCCGGGCGTCGCATTCGGCCGACACCCTCCGCAGCCCGCGGGTGAACTGATCGCCCAGGACGGCTCGTACGGCCTCGGTGGCGTAGCCCTTCCCCTGACGGTCCGCGGCAAGGGTGTACCCCAGTTCCGCCTGCATCCGGTTGTCGTGCAGCCGGACGCCGACATCGCCCACCAGCACGCCTTCCGCCGTGAGTTCGACGGCGTACTGGAACCATCCGGGCTCGGCGGGGTCGCCGTTCGCGAACTCCCGCACGAGCGCGGAGGCCGACTCCGGGGATACGGGTGCCTCCCAGGCCTTGAACCGGGCGACCGCTGGGTCCGAACGGTAGGCCGCGAGCGCCGGGCCGTCGCCGGCACGGAAGCGGCGGAGCCGCAGCCGCGGAGTGTCGATGAGCATGTCCGGAGCCTGCCACGGCCCCACCGGAGTGCGCAGTCCATATACGGGCCGCCCGCCCGGCGCCGCCGGTGCGCTTCGACGGCGTGGACGAGTGCCCGACTCCGGGGCGGTTGTCAGACCCTCGCGTTACGTTGACTCCATGGCTGACTTCGTACTGGTGCCGGGCGCATGGCTCGGATCGTGGGCATGGGACGACGTGGTGCCGGAGCTGCGTGGGGCGGGGCACGGCGCCCACCCGCTGACGCTCTCCGGACTCGCCGAGAAACAGGGGGTGCGGGCGGGGCAGGAGACCCATGTCCAGGACATCGTGGACGAAGTGGACCGCCTGGATCTGCGCGACGTGATCCTTGTGGGCCACAGTTATTCGGGCATTCCGGTCGGCCAGGCGGCCGAACGCATCGGCGACCGGCTGAGGCGTGTGGTCTTCGTCGACTCGAACGTCCCGGCCGACGGCGGATCCTTCGCCTCCAACTGGTGGCAGGGGCAAGCGACCTTCGAGGCGTCGCTCGCCGAAAACGAAGGGTTCTGGGCCCCGCTGACCGCGGCCGACTGCGACGGCCAGGGACTCACGGACGAACAGATCGCCCGGCTCGTGGGCGGCGCGACTCCGCACCCCGGCGCCACGCTGACCGAGACCGCGGTCCTCACTCGTCCGCTCGGTGAGCTTCCGGCGACCTACATCAAGTGCCTGCTCGACGGCCCCGAGCCGAGCGACGACGTGGTGAAGCTGCTCGCCGGTGAGCGGTGGCGGCTGATCGAGATGGACACCGGCCACTGGCCGATGTTCTCCCGGCCGCACGAGCTGGCGGAGATCCTGCTCGGGGCGGCCGAGGAGTCCTGACGCGCTGGGGCGGCACCTCCCGTGAGCCGCACCCTCGCGCGCTACGGCCGATCGTTCCGCCGGAACAGCGGCAGCGCGGCGAGCCGTCGGACCTCGCGTCCGAGCGGCCCACCGCGCCGGGAGACCGGAGACGCGACGCCTCAGAGAGTCGCGCTCGCGTGGTCGTGCGGGGTGTGCATCTCTTCCTTCCAGGCCGTCGAGTTGGTGGGCGGAGTCACCGTCCAGTCCGGGTGTCCGGGCATGCGCGGCGTCTTCGTGCCGTACAGCCACTCGTTGAGGAAGCCGGACAGATCCTGGCCCGACACCTGGGAGGCCACGGCGATGTAGTCGGCCGTCGAGGCGCTGGAGTTGCGGTACTGGTGAAGGAACCGGTGCTCGATCCGGCGGAAGGTCTCTTCACCGACGAGGGACCACAGGGCGTAGAGCACGAGCACGCCACCCGTGTACCTCTGACTGTGGAAGAGGTTCGCGGCGGTCGGCACGGCGACGGGGCCGGCGTCCTTGCGCCACTGGTCGCCGCGGGAGTAGACGTCCTTCATCCGGGCTTCCATGCTGGTCAGACCCAGTGAGTCGGGCCAGCCGCGCTCGTACCGGTAGAGCAGACCGTAGTAGTCGGCATGCCCTTCGTTGATCCACAGATCGGACCAGGTGGCGGGTGCCACCAGGTTGCCGAACCAGGAGTGGACCAGTTCGTGCATCATGTGCGAGCCGATCAGCTTCTCCTCCTGGAGGAGGTAGTTCGGCTTGTAGATGGTGAGCGTCTGGGTCTCCAGACCGGTGAAGTCGAACGCGTCGGGGGCGTCCGTGTTGGCCGGCAGGATGCCGTACGCCTCGAAGGGGAATCGGCCCAGTCGCTGCTCGACCCAGGTCAGTTGACCCGGTGTGAGAGCGAGAGCCGGTTCGAGGGCGTCGGCACGAGCGGTCGGGACGACGTCCCGCAGACGCATGCCGCTCGGTCCCTGCCGCTCGACTATTCGGTAGTCGCCCACGGTGACCTGCACAACCTCGGTGGCTATCGGGTCGCGGGAGCGGTAGGCAAACGTTGTCATACCGTCGACGGTTCTGGTGGAGACGAGCGAACCGGTCGCGACGCCCTTCAAGCCCTCGGGGACCGTGACCTTGAACGTGAAGTTCGCCTTGTCGCTGGGGTGGTCGTTGCACGGGAAGACCGTCCGCGCCAGATCGGGCTGACAGGCGACGGCGAACCCGTCGGGCGTCGGCACCCAGCCGTTGTAGGGAGGCTTGATCTTGCGCGGGTCGGCGACGTAGTCGACGCGTATGACGAACTTCCTGTGCTGGCGCACACAGGCCGCGGGTGTGACGACCAGCTTCTCGGCAGCCTGCTCGAACGTCGCCTTGCGGTCGTCCAGCCAGACACCCTGGACGACGGGGCCGAGCAGATCGAGCGAGAAGCGCGAGAGGTCCTGCGTGGCACGGGCCCTGATGGTCACGGACGCATCGACCAACCGGGTGTCCGCGCGATAGGTGAAGTCGAGCAGGTAGTCGGAGACCCGGTATCCGGTGTTTCCGAGGACGGGGTAGACCGGGTCGCCCAGGCTGTCGCCCCCGGGTGTCCCACCACCGAGGGAGCCCTGCGCTCGCGCGGTCGGGGAGAGGGTCAAGGCAGCGGCTGTGCCGAGAAGCGCGGCCGCGGGGGCCGTCACTCGGGTGCGGTTTCGCATGCGTCTCTTTCGTTGTGGTCCGTGGGGCCGGAGGTGTCGGGCATGAGAGGGGACGCGGTCGCTCGCGTCCTGGTTCTCCGCACCCGTGTCGGCTTACGGCGACAGCCCGATGCGCCGTACGCCACCGTGAGGCCGGGTGGTTGGGAGCATGATCGGCACGGCGGCGGGGGAGCGCAACTCGGGCCGGGTGCGGGCGGCCTGGCGACCGATCATGTGCCGCACACGAGTGGACGTCCTGCCACCGGTCACCGGCACCTGTCGGCGTACGCGGCCCGTGCCGGCCCTCCCGGGTCGCTCACTCGACCAGCAGGGCCACGAGATGCTTCGCCGTCTTCTCTCCGGCGCGCTGTTTGATCAGACCCTCCTTGGCGGCGGCCCGCAGCTTCACCGCGCAGCCCTCGCCCTCGCCGCCGGTCTGCAACGCCTCGACGAACGCCGTGACCACCACAGGGTTCATCCCGCCGAACCCGCCGCCCGTCACGACTCGTAGCGTCCGGGCGTCCGTGCGGAGTTCCGTGCCGGGGACCGAGTGCTCGTGTCTCGGGCCCGCCTGGTCCAGGACGCGGACGACTCGTCCCAGGGCCTCTGCGAAGGGCAGGGGCAGGACGAGGTCGATCTCGTGGACGTTCTTCTTCATCCGGCGGGCGACGCGCCCGGTCAGTCCTCCTGCCGCGCCGACGGAGGACGCGACGGCGGCGAGTTGGCGGGCGAGGATCTCGTCCTCGCCCAGGTCCATGCCGGTCATGCTGCCCTCCCCTACGGCACGTTGCGCGCCGCCCCCTGTGATCTCTGACGAGGTCGAACACTACGAGCGGTCGACCGGGTCCGCAACGCTTCCCCGCGGCCGCGGCCGCTGCCGGCCTCGTCGTCGGATTCGTGGTCGCCGACCTCGCCCAGCCGCCGGGACGAGCGGCGCACGTTCGTGCGGCGAGATGCGATGAGTTCTGTGACTGTCGGCGGTCTGCCTCTCGAACACCGGAGATCATCACCTGACGGAGGCACACACCATGGCGAAGTTCGAGACCGTCGAGGCGTACCTGGAGTCCCTCGACGCGCCGCTGCGTGACGTGGCCGAGCACGCGCGGAAGACCATCGACGCCGCCCTCATCGGTGTCGAAGCCGCCATGTGGCACGGGCACCCCGTCTGGAGTCTGGGGGACGCACCGGGAAAGCAGCCGGTCGCCCTGATCAAGGCGTACGGCTCCTACGTGACCTTCGCCCTGTGGCGCGGGCAGTCCGTGACGGATGCCTCCGGCCGGCTGGAGGCGACATCGCGGGAGATGGCTCAGGTCAAGCTCCGCTCGGTGGCGGACATCGACGCCGACCTGTTCACCGGCTGGCTTCACCAGGCACGCGAGCTGGAGGCATGATCCCGGCCGGCTCGGGCCGTGCACCAGGGAGCCCGCGGTGCGACGCCGCAGGCAGGCCCGCGCAAACCCGGGTGAACGAATACGCACCCCCAGGTGTGTCGACCGGTGACCGGGTAGATGGCATGCATGACCTTCCAGCACCCCTCCGACCGGGACGGCGACCGCCGAGGCTGGTTCTCCCGTCTCGCGGAGAACGCCTCGAACTTCACCAGCTCTCCGGCGTTCTTCGGCTTCTGCCTGGTCCTCGTGGCCGTGGTCATCACCACCCATGCCATCAAGCTGCCGATCGAATGGCTGATGCTCACGGGCGAGACGATGACCGCCGTCACGCTGCTCCTCCTCGCTCTGCTCAAGAACTCCGAACGGCGGGCAGAGCACGCGATCCAGCGGAAGCTGGACGCCATCGCGGCGGCGCTGCTGGAGATCCAGGAGCGCGAGCCGGGCGAAGCGGTCCGTAGCCTCCAGGAGGCCATCCGGATGGAGGAGGAGACCTGAGGAGCGCGGTGGCCGGCACGGGTCCCCACGTGCCGCGGCAGGTCCCGGGATCAAACCGAGGGGCGGCCACCGGCGAACGTGCCCGTGTGTGCTGAGCGCGAGTCAGGAATCAGGGGATCGGGGCGGGCCAGCGCTTCGGACAGGGAAAGCCCCTCCCGGGCGGCAACGACCCGACGGACGTGCACGTCGGCGCGCGTCCGGGGACGGTACTTGGGCTCCTTGCCGCATCCACAGGTTTGTCGACCTTCGTAGCGCAGCCCTTCGCTCAGGACCGCAGCCACCACAGACCATGCGCGGACACTGCGCCTGCGAGGCGGCGCGAAATCATGACCGGCACAGACAAGAGGCCGTGCGCAGTTCGGGCACGAATGCTCCCGCTGCGGGTACGCGTGCCGCTTGAAGCTGACACGACACGACAGACACGCGAAGTGCAGCTTGTAGGAGGTCTCGGCGTAGTGGCACATGGGGTGACGCTACTGACCGGATCATCGAGAGGGCGACCCGTTTGTCGGCCGCGCGCGCCGAGGCGGGGTGGCCCGAGCGCGTCACCTCGACCTTGAGGCCCAGAGGGTCCTCCACACCCGAGATGATCAGGCAGCAGCTCTTCTGGTGATGCCCTCCTCGTGGCACAACGCCCGCGCGAGGCCCCCTCCGCGTCGCAACTGTGCCATGTCACAAGTGCGTCGCCACCTTCCCATTGAGCATGGCTGGAGGCGGTCGGACGATCAGGTCTTCCACCTCGCAGATTCTGAGGAGTCGCCTTGCGCATGGTTCCCTTCCCCAGACCCGGGCTGATCGCGCTCGCAGTGGTCACCGCCTTGGCCGTCGGGGGTGTACCGGCCGCCACCGCCGTAGCCGCGCATCCGGCCGGTGCCGCCTCGTCCGCCGGCGCCGCACAACGGTCACCCGGCCAGGACAGGACGCACACCGTCACGCTGATCACGGGCGACAAGGTCACCATCGGAACCGCCGCCGACGGCACCGTCATCCGGTCCTTCGAAGGCGCGGGCCCGGCCACCACCGGGTACCACCGGGCCGTCATCGACGGTGCGATGTACGTCTATCCCGACTCGGTCCTGCCGTACATCGGCGCCGGCAAACTCGACAAGCGGCTGTTCAACGTGACGCGGTTGATCGCCGACGGCTTCGACGACGCGCATGCCGACCGGCTGCCGCTCATCGTGAAGTACACCGACGCCACGGCCAAGTCCCGGACGCTGCCCAAGGTTGCGGGCTCGAGCGTCGTACGCCGGCTGGACAGTGTGCAGGGCGCCTCCCTCGCGCAGAACCGCGACAAGGCCACGGCGTTCTGGTCCGCGCTCACCGGCAACGCGGCCTCGGCGTCGGCGCGTTCGGCGAAGCCCGCCTTCGCGAACGGCATCGCCCAGGTGTGGCTGGACGGCAAGGTGAAGGCCGACCTGTCCGAATCGACCGCGCAGATCGGTGCGCGGCAGGTCTGGGCGGAGGGCAACACCGGCAAGTCCGTCAAGGTGGCAGTCCTCGACACCGGAGTGGACCCCGAACACCCTGACCTGGCCGAACAGATCGACGCCGGCTCCAACTTCGTCCCGTACGAGCAGGACTTCCTCGACCACCACGGTCACGGCACGCACGTCGCCTCGACCATCGCCGGCACCGGAAGCGCCTCCGAAGGCAAGGAGCGGGGCGTGGCACCCGGCGCCCGGCTGGGGATCGGCAAGGTGCTCGACAACGAGGGCCGTGGCCAGGAGTCCTGGATCATCGCGGGGATGGAATGGGCCGCCCGGGACCAGCAGGCAAAGATCATCAACATGAGCCTGGGTGGCGCAGGAGACCACACCGACCCGATGAGCGCGGCGGTCGACCGGCTCAGCCGGGAGACGGGCGCGCTGTTCGTCGTCGCGTCGGGCAACGGCGGCCCGCGGACCATCAGCAGCCCCGGTGCCGCGGACTCCGCGCTGACCGTGGGCGCCGTCGACTCCGCGGACCGGCTCGCCGAGTTCTCCAGCCAGGGGCCGCGTGAGGGCGACGCCGGCGTGAAGCCGGAGATCACCGCTCCCGGTGTGGACATCCTCGCCGCCCGCACCCACTACAAGCGCGGCGGCTCGGGCCACTACACCACGATGACCGGTACATCGATGGCCACACCGCACGTCGCCGGTGCCGCCGCGCTGCTGGCCGCAGCGCACCCGGACTGGACCGGCGTGCAGCTCAAGGAGGCACTGGTCAGCAGCGCGAAGGCCACCCCCTCCTACACGCCGTACCAGGCGGGCGCCGGCCGGCTCGACGCCGCCGCGGCGGTGCGCGCCACGGTCTTCGCGACCGTCAGCGCCCACTCCGGTTTCCACTCCTGGCCCCCGAAGCCGGGAGAGACCGACGTCCGGAAGGTGACCTACACCAACGCCGGTGACGCCCCGGTCGCCCTCGACCTGGCCGTGGAGGCCGGCACCACACCGGCGGGGATGTACCGCCTCTCGGAGAGCCGGGTCACCGTTCCCGCCCAAGGCACCACCACGGTCTCCCTGACCGCCGACCTGGAACGGCTGCCGGCCGACCAGCCGGTCAGCGGCATGGTCACCGCCACGGACAGCGCCGGAAAGGTCCGTGCCCGCACCCTGATCGGTGGAGCGAGAGAGGGGCTGCGGCGAACCCTGACCGTCGTCGCCAAGGACCGGGCGGGCAAGCCCCTGACCGGCCGGGTCCACCTCATGTCCGATCGCCTCGTCACGACCCTGGACGTCGACGCGAACGGCACCGGCACGATGCGGCTGCCCGTCGGCAGTTACAGCGGATGGATCCACGCCGACGTGCAGGGCGCCAACGGCCCCCGCTCGCTGGGCATGGCCGTGCTCGGCTTCAACGATGTGCAACTCGACCAGGACCGGACCGTCACCCTGGACGGCCGCAAGGCACGCCGGATCCTCGCGCGCGCACCGAAGCAGACGACGGCCGTCGCACCGCGCCTGGATGTCGAACGCTCCTTCGCCCGCACTCTGTTCGCGTCGTCCATGCTGCCCAACCCGTCCTACGACAGCATCTGGGCTCTGCCGACCGGTCGGAAGGTCACGGAGGGCTCGTTCGAGTTCGGTGCCCGCTTCCGCCTCGAACAGCCTGCGCTGACCGTGGGCACCGGGCCAAAGACCTACGACGACCCGCTGGTCAAGCGCGCGGCACGGCCGCTTCCGTCCGGCACCAGGACGCTGAAGGCGGTCTTCGCCGGCGAGGGTTCCGCCGGGCAGCTGGCCCGGCACGACGTGCGCGGACTGGCCGTCGTGGTGCGGCGCAGCGACACCGTCGCGATACGGGAGCAGGCGGAAGCCGCCGCTGCCGCAGGCGCGAGCCTGCTCCTGGTCGCCAACGACGGGATCGGCCGCCTCCAGCCCTGGGACGAGCACGCCTACAGCCCCGAGAGCCCGGCCCCGCTGACGGTGGCGACGCTCGACGCCGATCAGGGCGCGGACCTGATCGACCGGCTGCGACGCGGCGGAGCCGTACTGAAGGTCGCCTCGCATCCCACCACCGAGTACCTCTACGACGTGGTGCACCACTGGTCCGGTGCCGTGCCGACGGAGCCGACCTGGCGTGTGCGGTCGGACGCACTGGCGCGGGTGGACGTCTCCTTCCGCGACCACCGGCCCGGCAAGGCGAACGAGTACCGCTACGACTCCTGGCAGGGCTGGACCGCAGGCAACCAGCTCATCGTTCCCGCGCGGGGAGAGCGGACCGACTGGGTCACCGCCGACGCCGGGTGGGTGGAGGCGGCGAGCATCGCCGGTGAGACCGGGCAGCGGTCGATCGACCTGCTGCGCTACGCACCCGGGAAGACCGCCAAGGTCAGCTGGTTCGGTCCGATCCAGCGACCCCGGATGGCTCCGGGTGCCTTCCAGCCGGTTCGGTACCTCGACATGATGTACGTGCCCGCGCCGGGCTGGGGCGACTCCGGTGCCGGCCATGTCGGAGACGCCTACGCGAACTTCGGCGTGGCCAACCGGGTGTCGCTCCATCAGGGCGACCGGGAACTCGCCCGGGGCAACGCCGAGCGGCTGACATCTCCGCCACTCGCCGCGGAGCGCCTGCCCTACCGGCTGGTGGTCGACAACAACCGCGGCGCCTGGGAACACCCCTACTCGACACGCACGCTGACCGAGTGGACGTTCACCTCCGCGGCGACCGGCGCCGAGTCGACCGCGTCACTGCCGCTGATCCAGCTCGACTACGGCGTGGACACCGACACCACGGGCCGAGCGGACCGGCGTGCCGTGCTGACGGTGACCGCATCGCATCTGCCGGGCACCACGGCTGCCATCGGCAAGCCCGTCGTCGAGATCTCGTACGACGACGGGGCGACCTGGCACCGGTCCGAAACGGGCCGTGACGGTGACGGTTGGCGGACGCGCCTCGAGGCCCCGAAGAAGGCCGGCTTCGTGAGCCTGCGGGTCACCGGACGGGACAGCGCCGACAACACGGTGTCCCAGACGATCACCCGGGCCTTCGGCCTGCGCTGACCCCTCACGACCACGCATGGGCGGGACCGCACCCGGCGGCCCCGCCCGTCGGCGTCTCCCGCCACCGCTGTGCACGCGACCGTCCGAGGCCGGCGGACCTATGCGGTCACCGACCTCTCCCGCTGATACAGCTCGGTGTGCTCGAAGTCCGTGAGGGTGGCGGGGCGGCCGCGCTGGAAGCCGGTGCAGACGAAATCGTCTCCGGTGGTGGCGTTCAGGGCCCAGTTCGCCGCCACGCGGGTGCGGGCGGTGAGCGTGGGCAGAGCGAACAGGTGGTAGCCACGAGCGACCACCTGTGCCGGCAGACCGGACAGCTCGATGCCGAGCGGCCGTGAGACCGCGTAGTTGTCACCGAGGTCGACCACCAGGCCCAAGTCCCGGTGGTAGTACGGCTTCATGGGGCGGCCGCGCAACGTGGCCGCGATGTTCCGGGCCACAGCCTTGCCCTGGCGCTGCGAGTGCTGGGCGGTCGGAGGGGCGATGGCGCCCTCACCCCGGGCCAGGTCCGGCACCGCCGCGGCGTCCCCGACGGCGAAGACGCCCGGTGCTCCGAGTACGTCCATCTGCGGCGTGGTGGCGAGCCGGCCGCGGATCAGTTCCGTGTCGACGGTCTTCATGAGCGGACTCGCGGCGACTCCCGCTGTCCACACCAAGGTCCTGGTGGGCAGCGTGCGTCCGTCCGTGAGTTCGACGGAGCGCGGCGTCAGCCGGGTGACACTGGTCTCCAGGGAGATCTCGATGCCGCGCTCGCGCAGCGCGTGAATCGCCTTGTCGCCGAGGTGCTCGCCGATCTCCGGGAGGAGCCGCGGCGCGATGTCCACCAGGTGCCAGCTGAGCTGCGAGGGATCGAGCCGCGGGAACCTCTGCACCGCCGCCTGGGTGAGCAGTTGCAGGGCGGCGGCCGTCTCGGTTCCGGCATATCCGCCGCCGACGACGAAGAAGCGCAGTCGTTCGGCCCGCTCATCGGGGTCGGTGGCGATCGCCGCGGCGTCGAGCTGCCCGATCACGTGGTCGCGCAGGTAGGCCGCCTGGGCCAGGGTCTTCATCCCGAGGGCGTACTCGCTCACGCCGGGGATGCCCAGGAGCCGGGTCGTGCTGCCTGCGGCGAGCAACAGGATGTCGTAGCGCAGATCGCGCTGCGGCCCCTCGGCCGTCAGCACGCTCACGCGCCGTTGCGCGGGGTCCACTCCGACGGCGATACCGGGGACGTACCGGCTCCGGCGGAGTCGCCGGCGCAGGGACACCGCGACGGACTGCGGGGTCAGCAGCCCCGAGGCCACGTGCGGCAGAAGCGGCAGATAGAGCTGGTAGTCATTCGGTGAGACCAGGACCAGTTCCGCTTCTCCGGGGCGCAGGATCTTTTCCAGACGGTGCAGGCATTCCACGCCCGCGAACCCGCCTCCGACCACCAGGACGCGCGGAAGGGGCATGGCGGACCTCCTGTCCGTACGTGAGGAGAGGCCTTTTCATGGTCACCCCGCGAGCACGTCCCCGCACGATGTGAGGGGTGCGCCCGAGCAGCGCCGGCGCCCGGAGCCCGCTTGGCCCACTCCCTCAGCACCGCCATTCGCGAAATCGGAGCGCGCATGCCTGTGCGTCACCCGGCAAAGGTTTGAGGTGATTGGCATACTCCGTTCCCAGAAGATCGCATATGCCGTATTTGTGCCGTGACACCTATCGGATGGATGAAGACGGAACTATGGACACTGGGGCGCCATCGAGCCGGGGGCGTGCACATCGCGGAGAGAAGCTCGCCGACTGGGCGGACGGGCGGGTGGGCGTCTTCGGCCTCGCGAAGGCCAATATGCGCAAGATCTTTCCCGACCACTGGTCCTTCATGCTGGGTGAGATCTGCCTCTACAGTTTCGTCGTCATCATCCTGACCGGGATCTACCTGACGCTGTTCTTCCACCCGTCGATGAACGAGGTGGAGTACCACGGCAGCTACGTCCCCATGCAGGGCATCCTGATGAGCGAGGCGTATGCCTCCGCGCTGGCCATCAGTTTCGACGTACGCGGTGGTCTGCTCATCCGTCAGATCCACCACTGGGCCGCGGTCGTCTTCATCGCCGGCATGTTCGTGCACATGATGCGCGTCTTCTTCAACGGCGCCTTCCGCAAACCCCGCGAGATCAACTGGCTGCTCGGCTTCCTGCTGCTCGTCCTCGGAATGTTCACCGGCTTCACCGGCTACTCGCTGCCGGACGACCTGCTCTCGGGTACCGGCGTGCGCCTCACCCAAGGTCTGATCCTGGCGGTGCCGCTGGTCGGCACGTACCTGTCGATGTTCCTGTTCGGCGGTGAGTACCCCGGGACCGACATCGTGTCGAGGTTCTACTCCATTCACATCCTGCTGCTGCCCGGCATCATGGTGGGCCTGCTGGTGGGCCACCTGATCCTGCTCTTCTTCCACAAGCACACGCAGTACGCGGGCGCCGGCCGGAAGAACCAGAACATCGTGGGCATGCCGTTCTTCCCGATCTATCTGGCCAAAGCCGGAGGCTTCTTCTTCCTGGTCTTCGGCGTCATCGCGATTCTCGCGGCCATCGCGACCATCAACCCGATCTGGACCATCGGTCCGTACCGGCCGGATCAGGCGGGGGCGGGTGCCCAGCCCGACTGGTACATGGGCTTCGCCGAAGGTCTCGTCCGGGCGATGCCCGGCTGGGAGATCGACTTCTGGGGTCACACCCTGGCTCTGGGAGTCCTCATTCCGCTGGTGGTGTTCGGTCTGTACCTCGTCGTGATCGCGGTGTATCCGTTCATCGAATCCTGGATCACCGGCGACGATCGCGAGCACCACATCCTCGACCGGCCGCGCAATGTACCGACCCGCACGGCCCTCGGCGTCGCCTGGTCCGTCGGCTACATCGTGATGCTCATCGGCGGGGGCAACGACATCGTCGCGACCCATTTCGATCTGTCGATCAACCACGTCACCTGGTTCGTCCGCTTCGCGCTGTTCGCCGGCCCCGTTGTCGCCTTCATCGTCACCAAGCGCATCTGTCTGGGGCTGCAACGGCGTGACAAGGCCAAGGTGCTGCACGGACGGGAATCAGGTGTCATCACCCGGCTGCCCCACGGTGAATTCGTCGAGATCCATGAGCCGCTGTCCCAGAGCCAGCTGCACATGCTCACCGCGCATGAGCAGTACCAGCCGGGGAAGGTCTCACCGGCCGTCGGAACGGACCGGGAGGGACGCGAACCCACCCGTACCGAGAGACTGCGCGCCAAGCTCAGAAAGAGCTATTTCGGCAAGAACAACCAGGTCCCGAAGCCGACCGTCGAGGAGTTCGAGGACAGCACCCGTAGCCACTGAGGAGTTGCGGGCCCGCCCGGCGGAGCGCTTCCTGGACATGGGCCCGAACACGGGGTGGACCGGAGAGGTGGAGAGATGAAGATCGCCGTCATCGGAGGAACCGGCCTGATCGGGTCGCAGGTCGTGAGGAACCTGAACGCCCAGGGCCACCAGGCAACACCGTGCTCCCCGTCGACGGGAGTCGACGTCATCACCGGTGAGGGACTGGACGAGGCCGTCGCCGGCCGCGACGTGGTCGTGAATCTGGCGAACTCTCCCACGTTCGACGCCGCCTCGCTCGACTTCTTCCGTACGTCCATGGGCAACCTCCTCGCCGCGAGCGACAAGGCGCACGTCCGGCACTTCGTCATCCTCTCCATCGTCGGCGTCGACCAGGTTCCGGACATGGACTACTACCGGGCGAAGGTGCTTCAGGAGGACCTGCTCAAGGAAGGGCCCATTCCGTACTCCATCGTGCGCGCGACGCAGTTCATGGAATTCATGGACACGGTCATCTCCGCCTCGACGGAGGGGGACACCGTCCGCCTCTCCCGCACGCCCATTCAGCCCATCGCGGCCGCGGACGTCGCCGCGGCCGTCAGCGAGGTCGCTGTCGGTGACCCCCTGAACGGCGTCCTCAAGATCGCGGGACCCGACATCTACGCCCTCGACGAACTGGGCCGGCTCACCCTCACCACCAGGGGCGACACGCGCTCTGTCGTCACCGACGACGGCGCGGGCATGTTGGTCGCCGTCCCGGGAGACGTCCTCACCGATCGTGGTGCCCGCCTCGCGCCCACCCACTACACCGATTGGCTCGCCTGACCGGGGGAGGCACCGTCACGGACGTCCTGAACTGCCCCTGGCCGCTGTGGGCCGGTTCCAGGAGCGGAGCTTGTCCGGGTTGAGGGTCACCCATGCCAGGACGACATGCGAGCCGGCGATGTCGAGACTGATCACGGCGGCGACCCGGTCGTCGTACCGCGCGACGATTCCGGTCCGGCCGTTGACGGAGTGGGTGTGGAGCGTGGTCCCCGGGCGCGGGGCGAGCAGGGTCAGCAGGCTGTGGGCGACCTCCGGGCCACCGTGGACGGGCTCGGTCAGAGCGCGGACCTTGCCGCCGCCGTCGAAGACCGCGGTGACGTCGTGTGCCAGCAGGGAGCCCAGAAGAGGTGCGTCCCCGGTGACACAGGCCAGTCGGACGGCACGGACCACGGCGTCGTGCTGCCGCGGTGGGGCGGGACGCAAGCGCCGCGCCCGCAGACTGCGGCGGGCGTGGCCGGCCAGTTCGGTGCGGTCGGGATCCGCCCGGCCCTCGATGTCGGCCACCGCGACGGGAGCCGTGCGGAACGGGTGGTCGAGCGCGCATGCCCACGGATCGGCCGAGCAGATACTGCCCGCGAGCTGCGCGAGCCAGGACCGCGGGGTGGCGATCCGTGCCCGCGCCGGATCGGGCAGCTCGTACCACTGCCGGTAGGTCTCGGCGATGACATGCTCCGCCTCTGTGCCGGTCCCCAGAATCGAGCAGGCGACATTCAGGAGATGCCGCCGCTCGTCGAGCAGCTCTGCGATCGACACCGAGTCACTGGACCTGTCCATACGGCGTCCTCCCACTCATACGGCACCGCACAGAACGGGACGATCGCCTCGATCGTGCTGCGCCTTGCCCATGTAGACCGGACAGACGCAGTCGTTGTGACACGGCGCAGTGGCGATGTCGCAGCAGTCACCGGTGACGACCGCGGGCACGGGCCCCCGGTCGCCGGCCCGGAAAGCACAGGGCCGCAGCCGGCGGGCTACTCCACGAGCTTCCCCTCGGTGGAGACGTCTTCCATGTACGCCGAGATCTCTTCCGGAACGGGGGCGATGCTTTCGTGGGTGATTCCCGTGGTCGGCGACCACACGAGATTGACCTGCAGGGCCTGATCCATCTCCGGATAGTCGCTGCGGTTGTGGCAACCGCGGGTCTCCCGGCGCTCGATCGCCGCTTCGAGCGTGGCCCGGGCGGCGAGGGCGGCGGATTTGAGGTCGAAGGCGTGCGCCAGGTCCTGGAAGCCGGCGATGTCGGGGTGGACCCCGACGTTCTTCATGCGTTCCTCGATCCCGGCGAGCTCCGCCAGACCGGCGCGCAGTCCTTCCTCGTCGCGGACGACGCCCGCGTGTTCGGTCATGGTGTTGCGGATGGCGCGCTGCAGGGCACGGACGTTCTCCGGGCCGTCCGCGGCGAGCAGGTCGTCGATCTCGCGCCGGGCCTCGGCCACGGCGGCCGCCGAGCGCGGCTGTGCGGTCAGGCCCTGGGAGTAGGCGGCTGCGGCCTGTCCCGAGATGCGGCCGAAGACGAGCAGCTCGATGAGGCTGTTGCCACCGAGGCGGTTGGCGCCGTGGAGGCCGCTGGAGGCCTCGCCGATGGCGTAGAGACCGCGTACGTCGGTGCTGTGGTCCTCGGGCCTCACCCATACGCCGCCCATCGAGTAGTGCGCGGTCGGCGCTATCTCGATGGGATCGCGGGTGATGTCCAGCATCTGGAGATCCAGCAGTGTCTGGTAGACCCGTGGCAGGCGGTTCATGATCGTCTGTCGCGGCAGATGGGACACGTCGAGCCACACACCGCCCTTGGGCGTGCCGCGGCCTTCCTTGATCTCCGTGTAGGAGGCGAGGGCGACGCGGTCGCGCGTGGACAGCTCCATGCGCTCGGGGTCGTAGCGCGTCATGAACCGTTCACCGACGGCGTTGCGCAGGATGCCGCCCTCACCGCGGGCCGCCTCGCTGACGAGCGTGCCGGCCGCGTTCTCGGGCTCGATGATTCCCGAGGGGTGGAACTGCACCAGCTCCGGGTCGCGCAGACGCGCGCCGGCCTCCACCGCCAGCCGGAAGGAGTCTCCGGTGTTCTCGTCGCGCCGTGATGACGTGCGCCGCCAGATACGGGTGTGACCGCCCGCCGCCAGAATGACGGCATCGGCGTGGATGAGACAGCGCGTCCCGTCATGGAGATCGAAGCCGTAGGCCCCGAACACCGCACCGTCGTGCACCAGAATTCGGGTGATGTAGACACTGTCGAGCACGGGTATGTTCAACTGGCCGGCGCGCCTGACGAGGGTGCGCTGGATTTCCAGGCCTGTGTAGTCACCGGCAAAGGCGGTACGCCGGAATTTGTGCGCGCCGAAGAAGCGCTGGGATATGCGGCCGTCGTCCTCCCTGGCGAAGGCCATGCCGTACCGCTCCAGATCGTCGATGCCCAGAGCGGCGCCCTGCGTGACGATCTCGACGGTGTGAGGATCGGCGAGCAGATAACTCTCCTTGAGAGTGTCGGCCGCATGCTGTTGCCAGCTGTCCTCGGGGTCCATGGTGGCGAGGGCCGCATTGATTCCCCCTGCGGCCAGGGCCGTGTGCGCGTCGTCCTTGGGGCGTTTTCCGACGGCGAGGACATCCATGCCTGCTTCGGACAGCTCGATCGCCGCCCGTAGTCCCGCGCCGCCCGTTCCGATCACCAACACCGTCGTCGCAAGGCGCTTTTCGGTGATAGCCACATTCGCTCCGATCCTAGGGTTCGTCACTGAGTACGACCGGTTGACCCCGCTGTTTGTGACACCGAGCCCGGTGCCTCGGTGCCTCGGTGCGCCCCGCGGCGCGGGGGTGTGGTCGCGGCCCGGACGCAGCACGGTGTGCCGACATCGTGTGACGGACAGCGCACACGGCCCCACTCGTCCCTACTGCTGCCGGGCGACCCAGTCGGCGAAGCGGATCTCGCCGATACGGGCGTCGGCGCCGGGGAGCAGCGTGGTCTCCTGAAGTTGCGCACCGAAGTACGGGGCCCGGGGGTCCGACACGACCGTGCGAGGATCGTTCGTGGCCGCCAGATGTGTACGGATCAGGTCGTCCAGCTGGAACGTGTCGGCGCCGGCCACCTCGACGACACCGTTGAGCGGGTCGCCGACCGCGGAGCGCCCCACTGCGGCCGCGACGTCGTCGGAGCAGATGGGCTGGATCTTGATCGGGGCCAGGTGCACGGTGTCGTCGTCCTTGGTCGCCGCCGCCGTGATGCCCTTCATGAACTCGAAGAACTGTGTGGCGTGGACGATGGAGTAGGGCACTGCGGAATCCTTGATCAGGTCCTCCTGTGCCTGCTTCGCACGGAAGTAGCCGCTCTCCTGGAGACGGTCCGTGCCGACGACGGACAGCGCGACATGGTGGCCGACGCCGGCCTCCTTCTCGGCCGCGAGGAGGTTCGAGGTGGAGGTGCGGAAGAACGCCATCACGTCGTCGTCCGCGAAGGAGGGGGAGTTGGAGACGTCCACCACGACGGCGGCGCCTTCGAGGACCTCCGCCAGGCCCTCACCGGTCAGCGTGTTCACACCACTGTCGGGGGAGGCCGGTACCGCCTCGTGACCGTGTTCGGCGAGCTTGCTCACCAGCTTGGAACCGATGAGGCCGGTTCCTCCTATGACGACAACCTTCATGATGGGGTTCCTCTCGGAGTCTCGCGACGGCGCAGCGTGGCTGAGCGCGAGCGCCGCGCCGGTCGACGGTGTCTGTACTCACAAGGACAGGGCAGCGTCCGCGTGTGTGACGCACCGCGGTTGATCCCGTCCCCGGATGGTGTGGCCGGCCTTCTCGCCATGTGCGACCGCACAGCGACCCACCAGACACGGGTCGGCTCGTCGCCTCAGGGCAGCAGACTGTCCAGGGGCACGTCGGGATCGGCGAGAGCGGCGTCGTCGACGTCGGTCCGGGACCGGATCAGGTCACGGATCGGGCCGATCACGTCCCACACGTTGACCGGCATCCCGGCGAGCACCCGCCGGCCGGACATCCAGAAGGCGATGAACTTCCGGTTCTCCTTGTCGCCGCGGAAGACCACACGGTCGTAAGCGCCCCGGTCGACATAGCCGGTGTACTCCATGCCCAGGTCGTACTGATCGGTGTAGAAGTACGGCAGCCGCTCGTACGAGACGTCCTCGCCGAGCATGTTCCGCGCGGCCGTGGCCGGCTGGTTCTGCGCGTTGGCCCAGTGCTCGACACGGATGTGCCGTTGCAGCCACGGGTGGAAGGCATTGGCCACGTCGCCGGCGGCCCACACGTCGGCTGCGGATGTCCGAAGGTGCCCGTCGGTGACGATGCCGTTGTCGACCTCGATGCCGGCCTGCTGCGCGAGCTGGACGTTGGGTGTGATGCCCACCCCGACGACCACGGCATCGGCGGGCAGCAGCCGGCCGTCGGCGAGCTGAACACCGCTGATCCGGCCCTCGGTCCCGACCAGACGCTCGACCTCGACCCCGGGAAGCAGGGAGACCCCGTGCTCCCGGTGAAGACCGGCGAACACCTCTGCCGCCTCCCGTCCGAGCACCTTGATCAGGGGCAGCTCCCCATGCCCCAGGACGGTCACCTCCGCTCCGGCGATGCGAGCGGCGGCGGCGGTCTCCAGACCGATCCAGCCGTCGCCGATCACCACGATCCTCGAGCCCGCGGTGAAGGCGGCCTTGAGGCGCTCACTGTCCCCCACGCGACGCAGATAGAGCACATTGCCGAGGTCCGCCCCGGGAATGTCCAGGCGGCGGGGAGAGGACCCGGTGGCCAGCAGAAGCTTGGCGTACGGCATCCGCCGACCGCTGTCCAGCACCACTTCCCTCGACTCCAGGTCCAGGGAGACGACGGTCGTGTTCACCAGCAGTTCGACGTCGTGCTCGGGATACCAGTCCGCGGAGTGCACGAAGATCGAGTCACGTTCCTCCTCGCCGAGCAGATATCCCTTGGACAGCGGCGGCCGGATGTAGGGCCTCTCACCCTCGGATCCGATGATGAGCACGGGACCGTCGTGGCCGTGTTTGCGCAGGGCGGCCGCCGCCTTGCCCGCAGCCAGACCGCCCCCGACGATCACACAACCGGTCGTAGGAGACACGATGTTCCTCGCCTTTCGGTCGGGGTTCAGGCAGCGAGTGACGTGACGTAGGGCGCCAGCTTGGCCGGACTCATCACCCACATGATCCGCTCGACACCGTGGGCCGACACGTCGATGGACAGCAGAGCGACGGGGCTGCCGCCGGAGGTGACCAGGACGGCGGGCCGGCCGTTGGCCTCGACCCAGTTGGTGTCCGACCCCGGCCAGAAGCGCGGGGCGAATGCCTTGAGGTACTTGGACACATGCTCGCGTCCCACGACCGGGATCTTCGACGCGCCTCGCGCGCCGCCTCCGTCGGCGTAGCTGACGACGTCCTCGGAGAGGATGTGTTCGAGCGTGGCCAGGTCGCCCGTCTGTGCCGCGGTGAGGAACCCCTCGAGCAGGCGCCGGTGTTCGGCCGGGTCGACCGGCTCTCTGCGTTCGGCGGCCAGGTGTTTGCGTGCCCGGCTCACCAGCTGGCGGGTGTTGGCCTCGCTGGTGTCCAGGATGTCCGCGATCTGCGAATAGGGGTAGTCGAACGCCTCCCGCAGGACATAGGCGGCCCGCTCCACCGGGTTGAGTTTCTCGAGGACGAGAAGGACCGCCATCTCGACCGCCTCGGCGCGTTCCGCGCCCACGGTCGGGTCCCGGCTGGTGTCGACCGGCTCGGGGAGCCATGGGCCCACGTACGCTTCCCGGCGCACTCGGGCGGACTGGGCGACGTTGATTGCGAGCCGGGTGGTGACGGTCGTCAGGAAGGCCTTCGGTTCGACGATGTCCCGACGGTCGGTGTTCTGCCATCGCATCCAGGCCTCTTGGAGGATGTCCTCGGCCTCCACGGAACTGCCGAGCACGCGATAGGCGACACCGAACAACTGCGGGCGGGCCTCCATGAACTCCCGGGTCGCTCTCTCGAGCGAATCGGTGTCTTCTTCCGGGTCCATAGCGCCCCTTTCCGCAGGTCAATCCTACAACCGTTGTGGGCAGCACGCTTCTCGGCCAGAGGTCGCCCACACTGCCTCTGACCTGGGTGTATTCCCTTTCGGGTAGCTGTTGCGGGAGCACGTCGACGCTGTTGCGTCGGGTGTGCGCACCGACCCGCGTCCCCGTGGATCCACTGGAGCCACCCGGGGAGACGTACGTCACATCCCGTGATTGTCACGGTCGACGGGTGAGCCCGGTCAGTTCGGTGTAACTGCCTCTGCATCGAAGGGATCCCACCATGGAATCGCGCGTCAACTACTTCGGTAACGCCCTTGCGGGCAAGGTCATGAAGCATTTCAACTCGGCCAACAAGGTGGTGGCGGACTCGACCCTGCCGGTCACCACCCAGGAACTGGTGAAGATCCGTGCCAGTCAGATCAACGGCTGCGGCTTCTGCACGGACATGCACACCAAGGACGCCATCGCGGCCGGTGAGACGCAGCAGCGTCTGAACCTGGTGGCGGCCTGGCGCGAGGCCAAGGTCTTCACCGACGCCGAGCGTGCGGCCCTGGAGATCGCCGAGCAGGGCACGCGCATCGCGGACGCCGCGGGCGGTGTGTCGGACGAGGTCTGGGAGAAGGCCGCCAAGCACTTCGACGAGGACGAACTCGCCGCGCTGATCTCGCTGATCGCGCTCATCAACGCCTACAACCGCATCAACGTCATCAACCAGCAGCCTGCCGGGGACTACAGGCCCGGCATGTTCGGCTGAGGCGATCCGGCCGAGCCGGACCCGACCGCCCGTCTCC
>NZ_JBHXSL010000071.1:0-28778 GCF_042714725.1 Streptomyces sp. NPDC058685 | reverse complement strand
GCCCCGTCACCGGCTCCGGCCGGCCGGGCGTCGTCACGCCCCACGCGACGGGCGTACCGGTCGAGGAGGCCGAGGACTTCGTCCGGCTCCACCACCGCGAGGAGCGCCCGGGAGTGGACCCGGCCGCCCGGATCGCCGCCGTCCGCGCGGAGATCGACGCGACCGGCACCTACCGGCACACCGCCGACGAACTCGCCTACGGCGCACGGGTCGCCTGGCGCAACAGCAACCGCTGCATCGGCCGCTTGTACTGGCGCTCCCTGCGCGTCCGCGACCGCCGCCACGTCGAGGACGCCGAATCCGTCGCCCGTGAGGCGGCACTCCATCTGCGGGAGGCGACCAACGGCGGCCATATCCGGCCCCTGATCACCGTGTTCGCCCCGGACACCCCCGACCGGCCCGGCCCGCGGATCTGGAACGAACAGCTCGTGCGGTACGCGGGTTACCGCACCGGCGGGGGAGCCGTCGTCGGCGACCCGCGCAACGCCGGTCTCACCGAACTCGCCCTGCGCCTCGGCTGGCCGGGCGGGCCCGGTACGCCCTTCGACGTCCTGCCGCTGGTCGTCGAGGACGCCGACCGCAAGCCCCGCCTGTTCGACCTGCCGCCGGACGCGGTGCTGGAGGTCGAGCTGAGACACCCCGAGGACGACTGGTACGCCGACCTCCGTCTGCGCTGGCACGCCGTCCCGGCGATCGCCAACATGTGCCTGGAGATCGGCGGGGTCTGCTACCCGGCGGCGCCGTTCAACGGCTGGTACATGGGCACCGAGATAGGCGCGCGCAATCTCGCCGACACCGACCGCTACGACCTGCTGCCGCGCGTCGCCCAGCTCCTGGGCCTCGACACCACCACGGACCGCTCGCTCTGGAAGGACCGCGCGCTCGTGGAGCTGAACCGTGCCGTCCTGCACTCCTTCGACCGCGCCGGGGTCACCGTCACCGACCATCACACCGAGTCGCGCCGCTTCCTCACCCACATCGACCGGGAGGAGAGCCGGGGGCGCGGGGTCGGCGCCGACTGGTCGTGGATCGTGCCACCGATGTCGGGCTCGGCGACCCCCGTCTTCCACCGCACCTACGACGCGACCGAGTGGAGACCCGCGTACGTCCATCATCCCGATGCCCGCGCTCGTGCCGCCGGGGTTTGGAACGGGTGACGACACTTGGTCTAGACCGCTGCTACCGTCGGCCGGGCCACCAACGATCAGCGGGGCAGGAGCGATCAGCGGGGCACGAGAGATCCGTGGGAACAGTGGGAGGGAACGGCGTGGGCAACACGAACACCGGACGGGCATTCATCGGGTCCTTCACCTCCGCCGGCGGCCGGGGGATCATCGCCGCCGCCGTGGACGGGACGACCGGCGCCCTGACCGAGACGGGAGCCAGCGACGCGCTCGCGGACCCCTCGTATCTCACGCTGGCGACGGCCCCCGGCGGGCCGGTCCTCTATGCCGTCTCCGAGACCTCTGAAGGGGCCGTGGCGGCCTTCGACGTGCAGGGCTCGGCCCCCCGGCCGATCGGCGGCCGGGTGCCCGTCTGCGGCGCCGGACCGACCCATCTCGCCTACAGCGACGGCCATCTGCTCACGGCCAACTACGGCTCCGGCAGCGTGAGCGTGCTCCGCGTCAAGAGCGGCGGTGAGCCGGACGCGGCCAGCGGTGTGCTGCAGCACGAGGGAGCCGGGCCGCACCCGGACCGCCAGCGCGGTCCGCACGCCCACCAGGTGCTGCCCGACCCCAGCGGACGCTGGGTCCTCGGCGTCGACCTCGGCACCGACGCCGTACGCGTCTTCGCGCTCGACCCGGAGGCCGGCGAACTGACCCAGCACCGCGAGACGGCACTGCGCCCCGGCACCGGACCCCGCCATCTGGCGTTCCACCCCGCGGGCACGCACGCCTATGTGCTGAACGAGCTCGAGCCGACGCTCACCGTCTGCCGCTGGGACGCGGACGCCGGCGTGCTCGAACCGGTCGGTGAGACGCCCGTGCTGCCCGACGGCACGGACGGGCCCGTCTATCCCTCGGAGGTGGTGGTCTCGCACGACGGCCGTCATCTGTGGGCCGCGAACCGCGGACACGACAGCATCGCCGTCCTCGCGCTCGACGAGAGCGGTGAACGGCCGGAGCTGGTCACGACCGTCCCGTGCGGCGGCCACTGGCCGCGTGACCTGGTCCTGGACCCGACCGGCCGCAGGCTCTACGCGGCCAACGAGCGCTCCGGCAACGTCACCTGGTTCGACATCGACCCCGACACCGGAGTGCCGCACCGGGCGGGCTCCCTGGACGCCCCCGCGGCCTCCTGCGTGATCTTCGCCTGACGCGCCCCCGGGGCCACCCCGCCCTGCGGGAAGGGCCCGCACCGAGCAAACGGTGCGGGCCCGACGCGTCGTGCGGTGTGCGTCAGTGGGCGGGCGAGCCCTGCGGCTGCGGGCTGATGCCCAGAGCGGCCGCGTACTGGGACAGCACCAGCTTGCCGATCGCCGGGTAGGCGCCCAGCGGCTCGGACGCGGCGCAGCCGGCCTCCTTCACCGCGGCGTCGAGCAGACCCTCGGGCAGCTCGGGGCCGACGAGGTACGGCGCCAGGGCGAGCTGCGTCGAACCGGAGCCGCGCAGCTGGTCGCCGATCGCGGCGACGGCGCCCTCCTGGTCGAGGGCCGCGGCCATGACCGGTACCGCGAGCCGCGCGGCGAGCAGCATGCCGGTGATGCCGGCGGCCTGGACGGCCTCGTCACCGCCCACCGTGGCCAGGATGATGCCGTCGGCGGCCGTGGCGACGGTGAACAGCCGGGCGCGGTCGGCGCGGGCCAGACCCGCCTCGGACAGCCGCACGTGCATCGCCTCGGCGAGCAGCGGGTGCGGACCGAGGACGTCCGTCAGCTCGGCGGCGGCGCGGCTGTCCATGACGGCCTGGCGGATGCGGCGCATCAGGACGTTGTCCGGCCCTGCGAGCAGCGGCACCACGACGGCGGCGGGACCCTCGGGCTCCGCCACTTCACGGCCGGCCGCTCTCGCGATCTCGTACCGCTCGGTCCGGCGCGCGGCGGTGTGGGCGAGCACGGTCTCGAGCGTGGGGTACTCGGCGTCGTCGCCGTCGAGGTAACCGATGCCGGCCTCGAGGCCGGGAAGCTCGGACCGGGCGATGCTTATGACCTCTTCGGCCAGGCTCCGGGTGGAGGGCCCGGGAGCGCCGGGCACGGCGAGCACAAGCGCGGGCGCGCCCTCGGGAGCGGCCACGGGTTCCGGACGGCGGTGCCGTCCGGACTGACGCGGTCGCGGGCTTCGTACAGGCAGGCCGGATGCCGGCCCAGTGGGGGAGCTCATGGCGCCGCATGCTACTGGTTTTGTGGGTGCGGCTGTTCGGGGAGGGGGCGGTCCCGCGTCGTCTGTCCGTATTTATCCGATGAGTTCGCGGTGTCTCATCTGCCCTGCTCTGCCGGGACGTACAGCAGGGTCGGATGGCAGGGCAGCCGCAGCGTGTCCTGTGCCAGCGCGGACGCGACGAGAAGCGCGCCGTCGAGCGGATCCCCGGCCGCGGCGACCTGCCGGGCGGAGGGCAGTTGAGCGGCGAGTTCGGCCCTCAGCGGTACGAGCAGAGGGTCGCCCATCTTCAACAGGCCGCCCGTCAGCGCCACTTGGGGAGCGTCGGCCGCGACAACGCCGGCCCCTCCGCCGGCCGGAGGGCACACGGCCGACGCCGACTCCGCGATGTGCCCGGCGGCCCGGACGAGGATGTCCGCCGCCACCTCGTCACCGTCCGCGGCGCAGCGCGCCACCTCCGGCGCGAAGGAGGCCAGCACGGCCGGCCGGTCGGTACGCGGGTACAACGCGGCCGGCAGTTCCTGCGCCGGACCGAATGCCGACTCCATCGCGGCGAGCAACGCGGCGGAACCGCCGCGCCTCCCGTCGTGCGCCCGCAGCGCAGCGTCCAGTCCGGCCCGGCCGATCCAGGCTCCGCCGCCGCTGTCACCGAGCAGATGACCCCAGCCGTCGGCACGCCGCCAGGCGGAGAGATCCGTGCCCAGCGCGATCAGACCGGTGCCCGCGGCGACCACCGCGCCGGGACGCTGACCCAGCGCCCCCGCATACGCCGTGACGGCGTCCGCGGCGAGCGCGAGGCGACCGACGCCCAGTGACTCGCCCAGCGCGGCGGGCAGCTCCGCGCGCAGTTGCCCGCCGAGCGTCCCCATCCCCGCGGCGCCGATCGCGACCGCGGACACCTCGCCGCCGCCGGCCCGGTCGAGCAGGGCACGCGCCATCGGCAGCAGCTGCTCCAGCAGGTGCCCGGCGTCGATGCCCGAGCCGCCGGTACGCACCGGTTCCCGCGAGGCGAGCGACTCGGCACGCCGGGGCGCCGAGACGTCGGCGAGGGCCACACGCAGTCCGGAACCGCCCGAGTCCACTCCGAGGACCCGGCTCGCGGTCACGGAAGCTGCCAGTCGACGGGCTCCGCGCCCTGGCGTCGCAGCAGGTCGTTGGCCCGGCTGAACGGGCGCGAGCCGAAGAAGCCCCGGTCCGCCGACATGGGGGAGGGGTGCGAGGACTCGATCGCCGGAAGGTCACCGAGCAGCGGACGCAGATTGCGGGCGTCACGCCCCCAGAGCACGGAGACCAGCGGTTTGCCACGCGCCACGAGCGCCCGGATCGCCTGTTCGGTCACCTCTTCCCAGCCCTTGCCGCGGTGGGCCGCCGGTTTGCGGGGTGCGGTGGTCAGCGCCCTGTTCAGCAGCAGCACACCCTGGTGGGTCCAGGGCGTCAGATCGCCGTTCGAGGGCCGGGGGTGCCCGAGGTCCGCGTGCATCTCCCGGAAGATGTTGTCCAGGCTGCCCGGCACCGGCCGCACCTCGGGCGCGACGGAGAAGCTCAGCCCCACCGCGTGCCCGGGTGTCGGATACGGGTCCTGGCCGACGATCAGCACCCGTACGTCCTCGAACGGCTGCTGGAAAGCACGCAGCACATTCGGTCCGGCCGGCAGATAGGTGCGTCCGGCGGCGATCTCCGCGCGCAGGAAGTCGCCCATCGCGGCGATGCGTTCGGCCACCGGTTCGAGGGCGTCGGCCCATCCCGGTTCCACAATGTCCTTCAACGGTCGTGCTGCCACGGGGCGTCACTCTACTGGTGCGGTGACCTCGACCCTCAACTCATGGCCGCAGCCCGTACGCAGAGCACGTCCGGCAGATGCGAGGCCAGCTGCTGCCAGCTGTCTCCGTCGTCCGCGCTGGCGTACACCTCGCCGTTGCGGTTGCCGAAGTAGATCCCGGCGGGGTCGGCGTCGTCGGTGCACAGAGCGTCCCGGAGCACCGTGCCGTAGTGATCGCCCTCGGGCAGTCCGGCCGACAGCGCCTCCCAGCTGCCGCCCGCGTCGGTGGTCCGGTACACCCGGCACCGGCGGCCAGCGGGCACCCGGTCGGCGTCCGCGGTGATCGGGAAGACATACGCGGTGTCGCGGTGGTGCGGGTGCGCGGCCACGGCGAAGCCGAAGTCCGAGGGCAGGCCCGCTCCGATGTCCGTCCATTTGGCGCCGGCGTCGTCGCTGCGGAAGACACCCCAGTGGTTCTGGAGATACAGCCGGTCCGGATCCCCGGCGTCCTGAGCGATCTTGTGGACGCACTGGCCGAACTCCGGGTCGGGGTCGGGCAGGAAGACCGCGGACACGCCCTTGTTGGACGGCGCCCAGCTCTCGCCGCCGTCGCGGGAGCGGAACACACCCGCCGTCGAGACGGCGACCATCACCGACTGCGGGTCGCGCCGGTCCGTCACCACGGTGTGCACGGCCTCACCGCCGCCTCCCGGCACCCATTGGGAGCGGGTCGGGTGCTCCCACAGGGGCCGTACGAGATCGAATGTCTCTCCGCCGTCCTCCGAGCGGAACAGGGCGGCCGGCTCGGTGCCCGCGTAGACCACGTCGGGGGTTTCGGGGCCCGCGGGATGCAGCTGCCAGACGCGCTCCAGGGAGGCCCCGGTGTCCTTGGGGAACTTCACCGCCGGCTTGGCGGGCTCCACCCAGGTCTTCCCGAGGTCGTCGGAGTGGAACACCGACGGTCCCCAGTGCGCGCTGTCGCCGCCGACGAGCAGCCGGGGCACGGCCCTGCGGGTGTCGATGCCGATCGAGTACACGGCCTGCGCGTTGAAGTGCGGGCCGTCGAAGTCCCATGATCCGCCGCTTCTGCGGCCGATGAAGAGTCCTTTGCGGGTGCCTACGGTGAGCAGTACGTCGGACATGGTCGTGTGCCTCCAGGACGCCGTTGTCGCGGATAAGGGTCAGTCTGCACCCGGCCACCGACAGTGGCCCGTAGGTCGCGGTCGGCCCGGGCGGACGTCATGGAGAACAGACCGTTCCGGAAGGCGAAAGTCATCGGTGCGCGGCGACGGCACGGCGGCGGGCGCATACGACGGAGGCGTGGGACACGACGAGGCGTGGGACACGACGAGGCGTGGGATACGCGGGGACGTGGGATACGCGGGGACGTGGGACGACGAAGGGGCGGCACCCCTGTCAGGGTGCCGCCCCTTCGTGTGCCGCCTCGTCGTACCGCCGGTTCAGACGGAGCGGAGGTACTGCTCCGGGACGCGGATCTCCCCGCCGAGTTCGCGCGCGGCATGCCGGGCCCAGGACGGGTTGCGCAGCAGTTCGCGGCCGAGCAGGACGGCGTCCGCCTCCCCGTTCGCGATGATCTTCTCCGCCTGCTCGGCGTCGGTGATCATGCCGACGGCGGCGACCGGGAGACCGGTCTCGGCCCGCACCCGCGCGGCGAACGGCACCTGGTAGCCGGGGCCGGTCGGGATGGTCACGCGCGGGGCGTTGCCGCCGGAGGAGACGTCCAGCAGGTCGATGCCGTGCTCCTTGAGCAGGGCCGCGAAGCGGACGGTGTCGTCGGCCGTCCAGCCGCCTTCGTCCAGCCAGTCGGTGGCGGAGATGCGGAAGAAGAGCGGCAGCTCGTCGGGCCAAGAGGCCCGTACCGCGTCGACGACCGCGAGCGGGAACCGGGCGCGGTTCTCGAAGGAGCCGCCGTACTCGTCCGTGCGGTGGTTGGTGTGCGGCGAGAGGAACTCGCCGATCAGATAGCCGTGTGCGCCGTGGATCTCGGCGATCTCGAAGCCGGCGTCCAGCGCTCGGCGGGCCGCGGCGGCGAACTGCCCGACGATCTCCTCGATCTCCGCCGTCGTCAGCTCGTCGGGAACCGGGTGGCCCTCGTCGAAGGGGAGCGGGCTGGGCGCGAGGGGCTGCCAGCCGTGGTCGCCGGCGGCCACCGGCCCGCCGCCCTTCCAGGGGCGGTCCGTCGAAGCCTTGCGCCCGGCGTGCGCCAGCTGGATGCCGATGGTGGTGCCCTGGCTCTTCACGAAGCGGGTGATCCGGCGGAAGGACTCGACCTGGGTGTCGTTCCAGATCCCGACGTCCGCGGGGCTGATCCGGCCCTCGGGGGCGACCGCCGTGGCCTCGACGAGGATCAGGCCGGTGCCGCCCGTGGCGCGGGCCGCGTAGTGCGCGAAGTGCCAGTCGGTGGGGGCGCCGGCGTCCGGTCCGCTCACCTCTGCCGAGTACTGGCACATCGGCGCCATCCAGGCGCGGTTGGGGATGGTCAGCGATCGCAGGGTGTAAGGCTGGAACAGCGCGCTCACGACGGACTCCATTCGGGCGGGGCCGGTGTACGGCGGGTGGCAGGGCGAGGAACGGGTACGGGTGCGACCGGGACACGGGTGCTCGGCAGTCCCGGCCCCGCGACTCGTACGATACGCATCGTAGTACGGCGTGTGTCAAACTACGAGGGTTCTCGTACAATGAGAGCCCCGGACGAAGTGGAGCAGCCGTGACCACCACGACAAGCCCCCGCGAGCTCGCTCACCCCACGCGTGACGAGATCCGGCTGGAAGGCGTGCTCCACGCGTTCTCCGACCCCATGCGGCTGCTCGTGCTGAGGGAGCTGGCGGCCACCGGCGAGGCGCTCTCCTGCTCCCATTTCGACCTGCCCGTCACCAAGTCGACGACCACCCACCACTTCCGCGTGCTGCGGGAGAGCGGTGTGATCCGGCAGATGTACCAGGGCACGGCGAAGCTCAACGGACTGCGCCGTGACGACCTCGACGCGCTGTTCCCGGGGCTGCTCGACAGCGTCCTCGCCGCGGCGGCCCGGCAGGCCGACCGCCTCGGCGAGGCATAGCCTCAGCGCGCGGTGTCGCCGGCCGCGGCGCCCAGAAGCCCGTCCCAGTCGGGGATCTTGACGGACCGTCGCCCGAGCGTCTCACCGAGCGCGGCCTCGGCCGCCTCGATGGCCTGCCAGCCCGTCCACTCCACGGGGTGGTGTCCCGCCGCCCGCAGTTCCGCCACCGGATCCGCCGCCACGGAGCGCAGCGCCAGCGCGGCGCCGTCCTCCAGCAGCGAGGCCACCGTCTCCTTGGCGCACGGCCGGTTCGTCCCGATCACTCCGGTCGGGCCGCGCTTGATCCAGCCCGCCACGTACTCCCCGGGCGACGGGACCCCGTCCCGCAGGACTCGTCCGGCCGTGTGCGGCACGGTCCCGAGCGCCGCGTCGAACGGCAGGCCGGGCAGCGGCACGCCCCGGTACCCGACCGCGCGCAGCACCAGCTGCGCCTCGATCTCCTCGTACGTCCCGGTGCCCCGCACCGAACCGCCGGAGTCCGGCACGGTCCGCTCGAACCGTACGGCCGCGACCCGGCCGTGCTCCTCGACGAACTCCACCGGACGCAGGAAGAACCGCGGATGGATCCGGCGGTCCAGGCCGCGCGACGGCTGGGCCGCCCAGCCGCGTACGACGTCGACATTCCGCCGGCCGACCGCGGGAAGGGCGGCCGCGAGGGCGCCCGAGGTGTCCGCGTACACCGGGTCCAGTGAGAGGTCGGCCGGTTCGACGACGACCTCCGCCGAGGGCAGCGAGCCGAGTTCGCGCAGTTCCTTGGTGGTGAACTTGGCCTGGGAGGGGCCGCGCCTGCCGACCATGTGCACATCGCGCACCCGGCTCAGCGCCAATGCGCCGAGCGCGCCCTCCGGCACGTCGGTGGGCCGCAGTTCGTCCGCTCCGCGGGCCAGGACGCGGGCCACGTCGACGGCCACATTGCCCACGCCGATCACGACGGCCGAGCGGGCGCCGAGCGCGAAGTCGTTGCCCGCGGCGTCGGGGTGCGCGCTGTACCAGGAGACGAAGTCGGTGGCCGAGTAACTGCCGGGCAGATCCTCGCCGGGGATGTCGAGTCTGCGGTCCCGGGCGGCTCCCACGCAGTACACGACCGCGTGGTAGAGCTCCAGCAGACGCCCGGGAGTCAGCCCGTGCGCTCCCACCTCGATGTTCCCGACGAAATCGATCCGCTCCTGTTCCAGCACACCGCGGAGGTTGTTCTGCAGGGACTTGATCTTCTCGTGGTCGGGTGCGACCCCGTAACGCACGAGTCCGTAGGGGCAGGGAAGCCGGTCCAGAACGTGCACCCGCACATCCGGAACCTGGCTCTGCTGGACGAGATCCTGAGCGGTGTAGACCCCGCTGGGTCCCGATCCCACAACGGCGACGCGAAGCACAGCTGCGCTCCTTCCCGCAGGGAAACTCCAGCATCGCACCGGGGTACGGCGCTGGGGAGGTGTGACCCGGCGGCCTTTCGGTGGACGGGACCCCCAACGGGGTGCTCTGCGCCGGCCCGGTGTGCGTGCCGTCGCAGATCGACCGGAATTGACTGGTTACGTGCTAATTGTGCAAGAAACTACGTTTCTTAACGCTCATGATCAGAATGACCTGCATCAGGTGCTGCCCTTTCCGCCGGTCTGGGAGGTGCAGGGCCACGGCACCGTCACCACCGTCGAATCCCTCCCTGCGTACGAGCTCACCCAGCCCTGGTTCAACGTCCGGCTGACCTTCGCCGACGGGGCGCGCATCGAGGTGCTGGCCGTCGTCGACCAGGGGCGGATCGCGATCGAGGACATGCGCGCCGACCCGCCGCTGCCGCTGCGGAGCTTCACCGTGCTCGCCGACCGGATCGAGGACCCTCTCGAGGACGCCTGCCGTACGGCCGCGGGACGGGCGCCGCGCGTGGTGACGCCGCCTGCCGCACCCGACGCCCGCGAGGGCAGGGAACGGGGGAGTGCGCCTTTTCCGTCACGTCGCCGGGCGCGCACCTCTCCGCCGCGCGGCGCGGCCGGTCGCCGACTGGCCGCCGATGTCTACCGGAGCGCTCAGCAGGACGGCCGCGACCCCGTGCTCGCGGTGATGGGCGCGACCGGCCACGGTCGCCGCAAGGCCCTCCGGCTGATCGCCGGCGCGCGCGACGAAGGACATCTGCCGCCGCGCCACAACCGCCGCTAGCGCCGCGCGGACGCGGCCCGGCGTCACATCTTCCGCATCCGGCCGATCTCGCTCGTCTGCTGCGCGATCACATCCGTCGCCATCTCCTCGATCAGCACGTTGTTGCCCTCCGTCAGGGCCTCCGTGGCCATCGTGATGGCTCCCTGATGGTGCGTCATCATCAGCTTCAGGAAGAGTTCGTCGAACGCCTTGCCCTTCGCGGCGCGCAGCTGGGTCAGCTGCGCGGCGGTCGCCATGCCCGGCATCGGGGCGGCGCCGTGGTCGTGTCCGCTGTCGCCCTTCTTCCCGCCGTTGACTTTCAGCCAGCCCTGCATCGCCGCGATCTCGGGCTTCTGGGACGCCGAAATGCGCTCCGCCAGCCGCTTGACCTGCGTCGATTCCGCGCGGGTCGGCACCAGTGCGGTCATCGTCACCGCCTGGCTGTGGTGCGTGATCATCATGTGGGCGTAGGAGAAGTCGGCGGAGTTCGGCGAGTCGTCCGGGGCGGCCTTCCTGGCCTCCTCGGGGGAGAGTGTCTTCGCCGGTTCACCCGGCTTCCCCGGCGCGACCACCGAGGGGCCGCTGTCCCTCTTGGCCTTGGCCGGAGCGTCGCTGTCCGACTCGCAGGCACCCAGGGCGAGTACGGCGGCGGCCACGGCCACCGCGACCACCGGTCTGCGGGAACGTGAGGCCGGGCGGCGGTTCAACACGGAGACCTCCTGAGGCACTTGGGGTGTTCTATGACCGTCCTAGCACGCTTCGGAAGCCTGTTGATCAGAAACTTTCATTACGTCTCTGTTGCCATCTGTTGAGATGTCCATGCAAGGGAAGATACTGCGGTGGTCCGTGAACCGTTCAACTAGGAACGGATACAAGGGAGGACGCAGTGACCCTGTTGCACACCACCCGAGTGCGGCGCAGACGTCTGGGCGTGGCGGCAGCCGCGGCCGGGCTCCTCGCCACGCTGCTGACGGCCGGACCCGCGGCCGCCACACCAGACCCCGGGGACAAGGCCGCCCACAAGGAGATCTCCTCGGGCCAGGCGGCGCAGGACCGCTCCGCCATCGCGAGTGGTGAGATACCCGGCGTGGACGAGATCGTCCACAGCGACAACATCGAGCACCTCACCAACGTCCCCAAGGACGCGCTCAAGGGCACCAATACGGACATCGCCTTCCAGGGCAGGTACGCCTACGCGGGCAACTACGACGGCTTCCGTATCTTCGACATCAGCAACCCGAAGGCGCCGAAGACGGTCGCCCAGGTGCTGTGTCCCGGCAGCCAGAACGACATCTCGGTCTCCGGGGACCTGCTGTTCCTCTCCACCGACTCCTCGCGCAGCGACAACTCGTGCAACAGCACGACGCAGCCCGCGACCGAGAAGTCGTCGTGGGAGGGCATGAAGATCTTCGACATCAGCGACAAGCGCAACCCGAAGTACATCGCCGCTGTCGAGACCGCGTGCGGCTCGCACACGCACACGCTGGTGCCCGAGCGCCGCGACGTCTACATCTACGTGTCGTCGTACTCGCCGAGCGCGGCCTTCCCGGACTGCCAGCCGCCGCACGACGGCATCTCCGTCATCAAGGTGCCGCGCAAGGCCCCGCAGCAGGCCCGGATCGTGAACTTCCCGGTGCTCTTCCCCGGTGAGGGTCCGGACGGCGGAGGCAACCCCGGTTCGCCCACCAACCCGGGCGTCTCCAAGACCACCGGCTGCCACGACATCACCGTGCTCCCCTCGAAGGACCTGGCCGCCGGCGCCTGCATGGGTGACGGCATCCTGTTCTCGATCAAGGACCCGGAGCGCCCGAAGGTCATCGACCGCGTCCAGGACAACGTGAACTTCGCGTTCTGGCACTCGGCGACCTTCAACCAGGACGCCGACAAGGTCGTCTTCACCGACGAGCTCGGCGGCGGCGGAGCGGCCACCTGCAACGAGGAGATCGGCCCGAACCGCGGCGCCGACGGCGTCTACGACCTCGTCGGCCGGGGCGACAAGCGCAAGCTCGTCTTCCGCAGCTACTTCAAGATCGACCGGCACCAGGCCGACGCCGAGGTCTGCGTGGCGCACAACGGCTCGATCATCCCGGTGAAGGGCCGCGACATCATGGTCCAGGCCTGGTACCAGGGTGGTATCTCGGTCTGGGACTTCACCAACTCGAGCAGGCCCAAGGAGATCGCCTTCTTCGAGCGTGGTCCCGTCACCCTCGACCAGGTCACCACGGCCGGTCCCTGGTCGGCGTACTACTACAACGGTTACATCTACTCGAACGACATCGCGAAGGGTCTCGACGTCCTGAAGCTCAACGACAGGCGTACGGACCCGGCGAAGCGGGTGCGGCTGCACGAGCTCAACGTGCAGACCCAGCCCGACTACTTCGACCGCGACTGACCCAGGACCTCTCTGGTGTCGTACCTCGTCCCGCCGGGCGGATCTCCGCCCGGCGGGACTCCGAGCTCCCAGTCCAGCCCGTAGCGCTGGAAGAGCTCCGCCCGCAGCCGCGCGAGCGGCATCGGCGCGCCGGGCAGCAGGATCGCGAAGACCGCGCCCATCAGCAGGGCCCTCAGCAGCGGGTAGTCCACCTCGGCCTGCTGGGAGCCGTACCGCTCCACGGTGGCCCGCAACTGCACCGCCAGCTGCTGCTGCTCCGGGCACTGCACAAAGCCCTCGGCCTGAAGCACGCCCGACATATGGGTCCGCATCAGCACCGGATGGTCGACGGCGAGCCCGAGCACGGCGTCGATCGCCCGTGCCAGCAGTTCGCGTCCGTCCTCGGTTCGCGGCTCCCGCTCCAGCGCCTCGCGGAGTGTGAGATGCATCAACCGGTGCACGGCCGACTGCAGAAGCTGTCGCTTGCCCGGAAAGTAGTACGAGATCAGACCGCGAGCGGAACCCGCCCGGTCGGCTATGTCGGCCAGCGTCGTGGCCTCGTAGCCACGCTCGTCGACCAGCTCCACGGTCGCCTGGAGGAGCCGCTCCCGGGAACGCCGACGAAGCTCTTCATTGACCGATGCGCTCCGCGGGGACATGCTGGACTCCTGCGTTGACTGGCTCTCAGCCAATATACTCAGGGTGTTCCGCTGTGCGGGCTTCAGGGCCTGGTCAGCGGGGTGCTGCCCGAACCGGGCGACGCGGGGGATCGTCCGGTTCGGGTGGCTTTGTCATGCCTTCAGTGTCTCTCCCCGGGCCGGTGCGCGGACGAATCGGGGCCCCGGGGTCCGCACGGTTCGTACCGGTCCGCCTGGTCCGCTCGGTCCACGAGATCCAGGACCTTTCGCAGAGCGTCGGGCCGTTCCGCCGCCGGCGCAGGATCCACGAAGTGGACGGCGCACCCGAGATCCGCGGCGCCCCCGTCCGCGTGCCGGTCGTCCCCGACCATGAGCACATCACCGGGATGCAGACCCAGCGCCTCGCAGCCCACCCGGAAGAGCCGTGCGTCGGGCTTCTGCACACCGTGCTCGTAGGACAGTGCGTACGCGTCCACGAAGGTGCCGAGGCCGTGGGCCCGCACGACCGGCCGCAGGTCCCAGCCGATGTTGCTCACCACCGCGATCCCGAGCCCCCGCTCCCGCAGGGCGCCCAGCACCTCGGCGGCGTCGGGGTAGGGGCGCCAGGCAGCGGGCTCCATGTGCCGTTCGTACAGCGCGTCGGAGAGGCGTGGATCCGGCAGTTCGACGCCGCGCGCGAGACCGGTGTACGCGGCGCGGTGGTGCGCCGCCGACGTGTCGCGGGCCGCCCACACCTCGACCAGATGCGGCGGGACCACGGCCGGCTTCGGACCTCCCGGCAGAGCGCCGGCCGCCGCCAGCTCGCCGGCGAGGCGGGAGAACCCGGGCTCGGGGAGTTCGGTGTCGCAGACCTCCAGGCTCGCCCGGAGCCAGTCGGACACCGACTCGCTGCGCAGCAGCGTTCCCGAGAAGTCGAACAGCACACCCGTGACCGGCATGCCGACGATCCTCTCCGGCTCAGTGCTGCCGGGACAAGACCGTCCGTTCGTACGCCGTGACCGAAAACGCCACGCAGCCCGCCCCGAGCAGCCAGCCGCCGATGACGTCCGTGGGCCAGTGGACGCCGAGATAGAGCCGGGTCAGGCCCACCCCGACCACGGAGACCACGGCCACGACCACGGCCCACAGCCACCACTGCCCCTCCACCCCGTGGCGCCGCAGCAGCCAGAGCACCGTCACGCAGGTGACCATGGCCGTCATCGCGTGGCCCGAAGGGAAGGCCGAGAAGTGCGCCGAGTCGACCGGATCGGGCCACTCCGGGCGCTCGCGGCCCACCGCGGACTTCAGACCCTGCTGGAGGAGCGTGCCGAGCGCGCTCGTCGCCGCCACCCACACGGCGAGCAGGCGTTCGCCGCGCCACCACAGCCACACCACGGCCACGGCGATCAGCGCGCGCATCGCCCAGGGGTCCCACACCCAGTCGCTCAGGATGCGATTCACCCGGACGAGCCCCGGATCGTCGACGGCCCACATGTGCAGTCCGTCGGCGACGGAGCGGTCGAAGGCGATGAGCGGTGACCAGGCGATGGCGACCAGGAACAGCAGGACGGCGAAGAGCACGACCAGCAGTGTCCCGGTGCGCGCCGGTCCGGGCGGCGGTCCGGCCTCCGGGGGAGTGGTCGGGGCGGGATGTGGCGAGTGCATGAAGGGGATCTTCCCCGTGAGAGGAGATCTACGGCTAACCCAGCGCGCGAAGTGCCGGGACGAAGGCCACCAGGAGCGGTACGACCGGCACCAGCGCGGCCGCGGCGGTGAGCCGCAGACGGCGGCCCGCGGTGAGCCGCGGAACGGGCGCCAGCAGCCGGTTCACACGCTGCGGCAGCTGGGCGTCCGGAGTGGGGCACGGACCGAACACCCCGCGGTCCTCGTTCAGTTCCACGAGCGCCAGGGCGATGGTGAGCCGCCCGAAACGGCGTGAGGCGACATCGTCGGCGGCCAGCTCCACCAGCCGGTGCATCTCGTCGCGGAAGGCGGCGAACACCGGGATCTGCGGGAACCCGTTGGCGAGCGCGGAGGAGCAGTGCAGCAGCCAGTCGTGGCGTGCCTGGGCGTGACCCTGCTCGTGGGCCAGGACCGCGTCGAGCTGACGGCCCTTCAGTCGTCGCAACGCCGCGGTGGTGATGACCAGTTGCGGCGCGGTGCCGGGCAGCCACCAGGCGTCGGGGCGCGCCCCCTCCAGAACGACCAGCGGCTCACTGCCCGGCTGCTCGCCCGGCATGAGGGGGGAGCGCACCAGCAGCTCGGTGCGCCGCTGCTTGCGACGCAGCCGGGCCCGGCGGATCTCCCGGGTGAGCATCGCGGCGGTCCACAGGCCGCCGCAGGCCAGCAGGACGGCGAGGGTGGCCGACCAGGGCCCGTTCGCCCCGAGGGCGTAGGCCTCCACCACCCCGTGCGGCGCCGGTGCGAAGACATGACCGCGGACGAGCTGCCAGGCCGCCGCCGCGCTGAAGGTCATCGACAGCGCGAACGACAGCAGCACCGCCGCCACCACGCACTGCCACACCCACAGGGCCACCACCGGCTCGCGCTCCGGCCAGTCGGCGCGCGACAGCAGTTGCGGAGCCGCCACGGCGGCCAGTGCGCCGAGCATCAGCAGCACGAGGGAGACCAACATGCCGTCAGCCTATGAGCGCGCGGCTACTTGCGGGTATGACCCTGCGCGCCAAGTGATGTACGACACGGTGTCGTGACCGGCCTCGCGGCGGGCCGTCGTGGGGGCGTCAGAGGGTGAGCAGCATGGCGAGCATCGCGAGGCCCATCGCCAGTCTGCAGGCCGGTGCGAGCTCGGGCCGGGCGCCGAAGGAGAGCGGTCCGCAGACGCCCGCGGCAGCCGGCACGGGCACCAGCCGCACCCCCGAGCGCAGGACGTACGCCGCGTAGTACACCAGCAGCGCGCCGGTCAGCAGCGGTACGCCTGCTGGGGCGTGACCGGCGTGGGGGCCACCGCCGGGGGCCATCGCCAGCGCCATGTAGACCATCGCGAGCGAGCCGACCGCGTGGTGCAGATGATGCAGACCGCGACGGGCCGGCCACAGGGCCGCGAGCGCCGCGGCGCCGAAGACGGCCGCGTACACCGTCCAGGCCCAGCCCGGCAGCACGACGACGGCCGCCGGCAGCGCCATCGCCGCCATGCCGAAACCCATCAGCGCCTCGCCGCCGGCCGCCCTGCGCGCCTCGCCGGAGGCGCCGCGCATCCGCACCAGGCAGTACAGGCCGGTCGCTCCGCACAGCGCCATGAGCAGCCAGCCGGACATCGCGGGTCCGTGCACGGCGAACCTCCCCCATCGACGGATGTCGAGAGGTCGATGCCCGGCCACCACCGGGGGTACGCGAGCGCACGGGGGTGCACAGGGAGCACTGAGCGGTGTCCGGGTCCGCGCCCTTCGCCCGCGCGCCCCGCCCGCTCCCCGGCGTCGGGCTCAGGGACGGTGCCGCAGCGGATGATCGGCGGGCACCTCGACGACGGCGATCCGATGGCCGTCCGGGTCCGCGATCCACATCTCGATCAGCCCCCACGGCTCCTGCACGGGCGGCCGCAGCACCTCGACACCCTGCTCCGCCAGCTCCGCGTGGACGGCCGCGACGTCCTCGACCTGAAGCCACAGCCGGGGCCCGTTCGCGGCGGGAGGCTCGGAGCGGCCCGAGATCTCGAGGAAGCCGCCGCCGAGGAAGTAGACCGTGCCCCGCTCCGGGCCGGTCCCGAACTCCCGGTAGACGGGCAGCCCGAGCTTCTGCCCGTAGAACTGCCGGGAGCGCTCGGGGTCGGTGGGACGCAGAAGGATCCGGCTGCTCAGCACATGCACCATGCCCGAACCCTAGATCGTGTCCGCACAGTCTCGTCTGGTTCGCGACGCCCCGCACGCGCCCTCGCCGCGTTGCCGATACGCCCGAGTAGCTCCGCTACGAGGGCGCACCGGCGCCTTGCGATCGCACGCACCGGACACCGCGAACCCCGCCCTCCGGGCGGACGACGACACTGTGCGGACACTCCCTGGATCGTGTCCGCGGGTACTCTCGTGGCACCCGCACGCTGTTGTGACACCAGCTGTCGAAGAACGGAGAGCGATCCATGGACACCGCACCGCCCCGGGACTCCGGCGAGCTGACGTACCGCGACGCCGTCGCCGCCGACGCACCGGCGCTGGTCGGGCTGATCGAGTCGGCCTATCGCGGTGACACGAGCAGGGCCGGCTGGACGACCGAGGCGGACATCCTCGACGGGCAGCGCACCGACCCCGAGGGTGTGCGCGAGGTCATCGAATCCCCCGGCAGCCGCCTTCTCGTCGTGGAGCGCGACGGTGAGCTGATCGCCTGCTGCCAGCTCGAACACCGCGGCGAAGCCGCCTACTTCGGCATGTTCGCCGTCCGCCCGAACCTTCAGGGCGGGGGACTGGGCCGTCTGATCATCGCCCAGGCGGAGCGCAGCGCACGGCAGACGTGGGGCGTGCGCGAGATGCACATGACGGTGATCTCGGTGCGGGACGAGCTGATCGCCTGGTACGAGCGGCGCGGCTACCGCCGTACGGGAGAGCTGACGCCCTTCCCGTACGGCGACGAGCGCTTCGGCATCCCGCAGCGCGAGGACCTGACCTTCGAGCTGCTGGTGAAGGATCTGACGGCGTGATCCCCCACCGGCTCCGCACGGCGGCCGGGTCCTGACCGACCGCAACGCCCTACGCGGTGAACCGCCCCGTGCGCCGGATCTCCGGGAAGTCGGTGGTCGCGCCGTCGAGTTCGAGGGCGCGCACCAGCCGCAGCTGGTCCTGGGTGTTGACCACCCAGCCGATCACCTGGAGCGCCTCGCCGTGGGCGTGCTCGACGGTCTCCAGGGTCAGCCGGCGGATGTTCAGGGCGAGGGCTCCGGCGCCCACGGCCTTGGCGCGGTCGACGATGTCGGCACCCCAGCGGCTCGCGATCAGCACCGTGCGGACGCCCGGCACCAGCGAGGCGATCTCGGCCACCGCGTCGTCGTGGAAGGACGAGACGGTGACCCGGTGGACGAGGTCGCGTTTCCTCATCACCTCGGCGAGGGCGCGCGCCGCGGCCACGTCCTTGATCTCGGCCTGGAGCGGTGCGTGCACCGCGTCGAGGACCTCTTCGAAGACCGGCACCCGCTCGCCGTGGCCCGCGTCGAGCTCGCGCAGCTCCGCCAGGGTCTTGTCGGCGATGGGTCCCTTGCCGTCCGTCGTACGGTCCACGTCGGCGTCGTGCATGACGACGAGCGCGCCGTCCTTGCTCAGATGCAGATCCAGTTCGATGGCGTCCATCCCGGCCCGCTCGGCCCGGACGAAGGAACGCAGGGTGTTCTCCGGCTCGACGCCCATGACCCCGCGATGACCGATGGTGAGGAAAGTCAAGATTCTCTCGCTTCCGTCGACGGCGGCTCCCGCGCGGCGTGGCCTGACGACGCGGCGCGGCAAGGACGCAGCCTAATGGCCGCACCCCCGGATGAAACCGCTCTCGCACGCGGTAACAGGGGTGATTGACGCCGACTTCCAGCCTCTCGGGCGCTTGTCGTGTCCCCCGCTCGTGGGCGCGTCCTGTACGGCTTGACGTCATGTCAGCCCTGCGCAAAACGCTGCGGGCCGCCGCGCCGGGAAGGAACGCTGTGGCCGACACACTGTTCTCACGGACGAGGGAGACCTGGATGACCATCGGGAGAGACCGGCTGAGGCCCGAGGTGAGGGAGTTCGTCGACATTCTCGCCGCCGTCTTCCCGGACGTCGGGGTGTCGGTGACCGATGCCGTGGAGGCGCGGCGGATCATGGACGCCTCCCTCTCTCCTTTCGGCAGGCAGAAGGTGGGCGGGGTGGCCGACCGCACGATCCCGGGCCCGCCCGGCGCCCCCGAACTGCCGGTCCGCGTCTACCGTCCCCTTCCCGAGGCCGGACCCGGGCCCTGGCCGACGGTGGTCTTCTTCCACGGCGGTGGCTGGGTGCTCGGCGGGCTCAACAGTCACGACCGCCTGTGCCGTCAGCTCTGCCGGGACGCGGGGGCCGTCGTCGTCGCCGTCGACTACCGGCTCGCGCCCGAGGTGCGCTTCCCGGTCCCCATCGAGGACGCGTACGCGGCCGTGTGCTGGGCCGCGGAGCACATCGGCGAGCTGGGAGGCGATCCGCGTGCCCTGGTCGTCGCGGGGGACAGCGCCGGGGGCAACCTCGCCACCTGCGCCATGCTCGTCGGTCGCGAGCGCGGCGGCCCGGACGTCGCCCTGCAGGTGCTGATCTACCCGGCGACGGACGCGGCTCTCGACACCGAGTCGCACCGGACGAACGCGGAGGGTTACTACCTCACCGCCGATCACGTCCGCTGGTTCCGCGATCTGTACCTCGGACCGGACGGTGACATCCATCACCCGCTGGCCTCCCCGCTGCGCGCCGAGCTCGCCGGACTGCCCGCGGCGCACATCGTCACGGCCGGCTGCGACCCCGTCTGCGACGAGGGGCGGGCGTATGCGAAGAGGCTCACCGAGGCGGGCGTGCCGGTCACGGAAGCCCACTACCCGGGGATGTTCCACGGCTTCCTGGCGCTGAGCAATGTGGTCGACGAGGCGAAGGACGCGATGGCCGGTGTGGCAGAAGTCATTGCCTCGACCATGATCAACCGCAAACCTTCCGGTGATCATGAAGGTGGGGAAGAATAATTTCGCTTCTTGCTACTTGTACCGGAGAACCGGGCATAGATACGGTGTCTTGACGCGAGGTTCTCCTGTGGAGGAAGTGACATGACGGAAATTCTTGTGCAGGACGCCGCACCTGCGCCCATATCCCCCGCCGACCGGGTGGTCGAGCACCCGGCCTGGACGAGGCTCAAGAATGCCGTCGAGGAGATCCGTCCCTGGCAGTCCAAGGACGGCTCCATCGACTTCGACGCCGAGGGCGCCCCCGCGCGTGTCGACGCCGAAGCAGTACTGGACCGCGTCATCGACGCGATCGGTGAGCTCTCCCCGCTCCTGCCGCACGACGCCGACTACCACCGCGCGCTCGTCGCCGACCTGCGCAAGTGGGCCGACGACGCCTTCGGCATACCCGACTTCCTGGACGCGCTGCTGGCCTTCCAGCCCGCCCGGGGCCGCGCCGACGGGCTCCAGCACCTGGTCGTCTTCCCCATGTACACGCAGAACGGCAACCCGGACCGCAACCTCGAAGCGGTCGTGCTGCGCATGGTGTGGCCCGAGTGGCTCGCCGAGCTCGAGCGCACCCGCTACGACAACCCCCTCTTCTGCGGGATCACCTTCGAGGACTTCACCGCGGGCTACGACACCAACTCCGCGGTGCTCTTCCCGGAGACCATCGCCGTGCGCGAGGCGCCCGAGCGTTTCACCTGGGGCGGCATCTTCTGCGACCGCGAGGCCGCGCGCTTCCGCGCGGTGACGAGTGAGGCCGTGCAGGTCCTCGGTCTCGAACTCCCGCAGGACATCCAGGAGATGATCGGCGACCAGGAGCGCTGCCAGCAGGCCTTCGTGCTCTGGGACATGGTCCACGACCGCACCCACAGCCACGGCGACCTGCCCTTCGACCCCTTCATGATCAAGCAGCGCCAGCCGTTCTGGATGTACGGCCTCGAGGAGCTGCGCTGCGACCTCACCGCCTTCAAGGAGGCCGTGAAGCTCGACGCCGAGGGCAACTCCCACGGCCGCGACGTCCAGTACGCCGTGCTCTTCGACCGCATGTTCCGCTTCCCGGTCACCGGCGAGCGCGTGCGCAACTACGACGGCCTCGGTGGCCAGCTGCTCTTCTCCTACCTGCACAAGCACGACGTGCTGCGGTGGACCGACAACACCCTGAAGATCGACTGGGAGCGGGCGCCGCAGGTCACGAACCAGCTGTGCGCCGAGATCGAGAAGCTCTACCGCGACGGCATCGACCGCCCCAAGCTGGTCCACTGGTTCGCCGCGTACGACCTGGTCTCCACCTATCTGGCGCCGCACCCCGGCTCGCGCTGGGCCAAGGGCCCGGACGCCCTCGATCTGTCACAGCCTCCCCGGAAACTCGTCGACGACGTGCTTCCCGACGAGTTTCCGCTCAGCATGTTCTTCGAGGCGCTCTCCAAGAAGCTGAAGACGGTGATCGCCTCCACGAAGGGCATCACCGCGGCGGGTACGGCAGTGGCCGACGGCACGCCGTCCACCGGGGCAGCCGCATGAGCACGCGCACAAAGGAGACCACGACCATGAACTCAGGCTCGAACGCGCCGCTGGACGGCGCCGTGGTCGCGGTGGCGGGAGCGGCGGGCCCGGCGGGCCGCGCCACCCTGCTGCGCCTCGCCGAGGCCGGCGCGACGGTCGTCGCCTCGGACGCCGACCCCGAACGGCTCGCCGAGGCGGTCGACGCCGCCCGGTACGCGCACGGCGGGGCGACCGTCACGGGGGACACGGTCGACCTGCTCGACCTGGACGCCACCCGGGAGTGGGCCGACAGGACGGAGAAGGAGTTCGGCCGCGTCGACGGGCTCGTCCACCTCGTCGGAGGCTGGCGCGGAAGCCCGTCCTTCGCCGAGACGAAGCTCGCGGACTGGGCCCTGCTCGAGAAGCTGCTGATCCGCACCGTTCAGCACACCTCACTCGCCTTCCACGACGGGCTGCTGCGCAGCGACCGGGGGCGCTTTCTGCTGATCAGCGCGGCCGGCGCGTCCAACCCGACCGCCGGCAACGCCGCGTACGCCGCGTCGAAGGCCGCGGCCGAGGCCTGGACGCTGGCGCTCGCCGACGCCTTCCGCAAGGCGGGGGGCGACGAGGGTCCCAGGACCGCGGCTGCGATCCTGGTCGTCAAGGCACTGGTGCACGACGCCATGCGCGCCGAGCGCCCGAATGCGAAGTTCGCGGGCTTCACGGACGTGACGGAACTGGCGGAAGCCATCGCCGGGGTCTGGGACCGGCCCGCCAGGGAAGCGAATGGACAGCGTCTGTGGCTGACCCCCAAACCGTGAAGGCCGCACCGACGGCGGCCCGCCGCCATCACGACCCCGAGGTACGCGGCTTCGCGAGCGACAACTACGCGGGCGCCCACCCCGAGGTCCTGGCGGCGCTCGCCCTCGCCAACGGCGGTCATCAGGTCGCCTACGGCGAGGACGAGTACACCGACCACCTCCAGCGCGTCATGCACAGCCACTTCGGGCCGACGGCCGAGGCCTTCCCGGTCTTCAACGGCACCGGCGCCAACGTCACGGCGCTCCAGGCGCTCACCGACCGGTGGGGCGCGGTGATCTGCGCCGAGTCCGCGCACATCAACGTGGACGAGGGCGGCGCACCGGAGCGGATGGGCGGCCTCAAACTGCTCACCGTGCCCACGCCGGACGGCAAGCTCACCCCCGAGCTCATCGACCGTCAGGCATGGGGCTGGGAGGACGAGCACCGGGCGATGCCGCAGGTCGTGTCGATCACCCAGAACACCGAGCTGGGCACGGTCTACACCCCGGCCGAGATCCGCGCGATCGTCGAGCACGCCCACGGGCACGGGATGAAGGTCCACCTCGACGGCGCCCGGATAGCCAACGCGGCGGCGTCCCTGGACGTCCCGATGCGCACGTTCACCAATGCGGTCGGCGTCGATGTGCTGTCCTACGGCGGCACGAAGAACGGCATGCTGTTCGGCGAGGCCGTCGTCGTGCTCAACCCGGACGCCGTCAGCCACATGAAGCATCTGCGCAAGATGTCCATGCAGCTCGCCTCCAAGATGCGGTTCGTCTCCGTACAGCTCGAGGCGCTGCTCGCGCGCGATCTGTGGCTGCGCAACGCCCGGCACTCCAACGCCATGGCGCAGCGGCTGGCCGACGGCGTACGCGGTGTCGACGGCGTCGAGATCCTGTACCCCGTCCAGGCCAACGCCGTCTTCGCGCGGCTGCCCAACGCGGTGACGGAGCGGCTGCAGAAGCGGTTCCGCTTCTACTTCTGGGACGAGGCCGCCGGTGATGTGCGCTGGATGTGCGCCTTCGACACCACGGAGCAGGACGTCGACGCCTTCGTCCAGGCGCTCAAGGAGGAGATGGCGGCGTAGCGCCGCGGGGGAGCAGTCAGGCATAGGGGCCGGCCGGACACTGTCCGGCCGGCCCGTGCGCTGTAGTGCCGTCCGCTCGCCTGATCAGTCCAATGAGATGGACTGTTCGGTACGGTACGCTGTACCACGTCCCGCGGTGTCCGATGCGCGCCACCGGTCCGCAGCGACCGGTCGAGCGCTCCGGCGCCGCCTCCCCAGCGCACTGTGAGGCAGTCCGGCATGACGCTCTCGCTCACCGTCTCCGACGAGGTCAGGGATCTCGTCCCCGGCTTCGTCCACCTGGCCGTCGAGGCACACGGCCTGGTCAACGGGCCCAGCACCACCGAGAGTTCGGCCCTGCTGGACGCCGCCGCCGCACGGCTCGCCGAGCGGCTGGACGGACGCGCCCCCCACGAGGACCCGCACATGGCCGCCTGGCGCGCGGCGTACACCGCCTTCGGCTCCAAGCCGTCCCGCACCCGCAACTCCGCCGAGGCGCTGGCCAGGAGGGCGCTCGCGGACGGCGGACTGCCGCGGATCAATGTGCTGGTCGACCTCTACAACGCCATCAGCGTGGCCCATCTGATCCCCGTCGGCGGCGAGGACCTGGACCGTATCCGGGGCGGGATGCGGCTGGTGCGCGCCACCGGCGGCGAACCCTTCGTCACCGTCGCCGGCGGCGAGGAGACGGTGGAGCACCCGGACGCTGGCGAGGTCGTCTGGCGCGACGACGAGGGCGTCACCTGCCGGCGCTGGAACTGGCGCCAGGGGCCCCGCACCCGGCTCACCGAGGAGTCGGTGAACGCGATCTTCCTGCTGGAGTCGCTGGCCCCCATGACGACCGGTGAGCTGGAAGCCGCGGGCGATGAACTCGCCGAGTCGCTGGAGAAGCTGAGCCCGGGCGCGCGCATCACGATCCGTCCGCCGCACTGACGGGCAGGCGCACGGGCGTCCGTGCTGCGCTTGGCAGGTGTACGCGCCGACGGACCCGCCCGCCGCGGGACGGACCCGCCGACGGGCGTGACGTTTCAGCCGGCTTCGCGGACCTCGGCCGGAGTCGGCGCCGTACCCCCGAGGTGCGCGGGCACCCACCAGGTGTCGGACGCGTCCTTGGGGCGCACGGGATAGGCGCGCTGAGCCGCTTCGAGGAGCTCCTGCACGCGCTCGCGCAGCCGGCGGGTGATCGCACCCGCGTACTGGTCGGTGGGCGCCTCGACCGGCTCGCCCACCCGGATCGTGATCGGGATGTGGCTGCGGCGGAAGTTGCGCGGGCGGCCCTTGGTCCACACCCGCTGCGTGCCCCACAGTGCCATGGGGATGAGCGGTACGCCCGCCTCCTGCGCCAGCCGGGCGGCACCGGACTTGAACGACTTCAGCGTGAACGACTGCGAGATGGTGGCCTCGGGGAAGACGCCGATGATCTCGCCCGACCGCAGGGAGTCGAGGGCGTGCGCGTAGGCGGCCTCACCCTGCTTGCGGTCCACCGGGATGTGCTTCATGCCGCGCATCAGCGGGCCGGAGATCTTGTGCCGGAAGACGGAGTCCTTCGCCATGAAGCGCACGAGCCGCTTCTGCGGCAGCGCGGCGAGGCCGGTGAAGATGAAGTCCAGGTAGCTGATGTGGTTGCTGACGAGCACAGCACCGCCGGTACGCGGGATGTTCTCCGAACCCTGAGTGTCGATCTTCAGGTCCAGCGCCTTGAACATGGTGCGAGCGGCGCCGATGACCGGCCGATAGACGAGCTCTGCCATCTGGAGAGGGCCCTTCTGTTGTGCCCGGGGAGGGTTCTCCCGGCGGAAGTTACGCAGCCGTAGGTTTTCGGCATTGCGCCGATCGTGCCCCATGGGCGGCGTGCTGGCCAGTCCTGGTGGCGGAGGTCGGCGAGATTCTTGTCACGTCCTTCCCGTCACATTATGGACGCCTCGGCGTCACCCGCCGGAGAAGCAGGTACATCTCGCAGCCGAGGCAGTAGCGGAAGACGGCGTTGAGGAAGGCGGCGGCGAGAGCGCAGGCGGTCGCCGCGATGCCCAGCCACGCGGGTCCGGCGAAGTAGCCGATCAGCCCGAGGAGCGCGAAGGCGAGCCCGACCCCCTGGGCGAACTGCGGGGCCGCCGACGGCTCCAGCTCCGCCGGCGGACCGAGCCTCGGCCTGACGGCTGTACGGAACAGCCATCCGTACGGCGAGCGCGGCACTCCCAGCAGCGCGCCCGCCGCGAAGCACAGGGCCTGCCACGCGAGCAGGCCGCCGCTTCCGGTGATCAGTACGGCGGCGAGTACGGCCGTGGTGACGGCGGCCCCGAAGCGCGGGCCCCTGACGTCGATGTCCATGCTGTTCAGGATCACGCACCGCGCGGGCCCTGGAGCGGTGGGAATCTTTGCAGTCCTGTGAACGCTGGAGCTGAGGATGAGCGGACTTGTGGTGTGCGCGCTGGTGCTCGCGGCGGCGAGCGTGTTCGGGGTGTGGCAGAGGAAGAACGGCGGGAGGCTGAAGGTGCGCGACCGGGATGCGGGGACGAGGCTGAGCCCGGCCGATCTGGGGGCGGAGCTGGGGCGACGGGCGACGCTCGTGCAGTTCTCCAGCGCCTTCTGCCAGCCGTGCCGGGCCACGCGGCGCACCCTCGCCGATGTCGCGGGCATGATCGACGGCGTGACCCATGTCGAGATCGACGCGGAGGAGCGGCTGACGCTCGTCCGCGAACTCGGCATCCTCAAGACGCCGACCGTCCTGGTGCTCGACTCCACCGGACAGATCGTCACCCGCGCCGCCGGTCAGCCCCGCAAGGCGGATGTGATCAACGCGCTCGGCCGGGCGGTGTGACGCACCGTGATCCGTCTCGCACCTTCTGGGCAGCACTTGACTGCACCGGCCACGCATCGCCAGGCTGACGCTGTGTCCGAAGAACCTTCCCTCCGTGGGCCGGCCCTCACTCCATGACCGCTACGCCTGATCTCGGTACTTCCCGAGTGGCCTCTCCCGAGCTGCTGCGCGCCGTCTTCCGCCGGCACGCGGCCGGTGTGGCGGTGATCACCGCGCAGGGCGAGGCACCCGTCGGCTTCACCGCGACCTCCCTCAGCTCGGTCTCCGCCGACCCGCCGCTGATCTCCTTCGGTGTCGGCACCGCGTCCTCCAGCTGGCCGGTGATAGCCCGGGCGGACCACGTCGGCGTCCATGTCCTCGGCGAGCACCAGCAGGAGCTGGCCGCCACCTTCGCCCGCAGCGGAGCGGACCGCTTCGCCGCGCCCACCCGTTGGCGCCGCGGCCCCGAGAACGTGCCCGTTATCGACGACGTGCCCGCCTGGATGGTCTGCCGGGTCCTCGCGCGCGTGCCGGCCGCGGACCACCACCTCGTCATCGCCCAGGCGGTGGCGGGGGATTCGGCCGGAACGGCCGGCCCGCTCGTCTATCACCAGGGGCGCTTCAACGCCCTGCGGGACTGAGAGTTCCCGGTTACGCAGCGTTGGCAACGTCACAGTTCCAAGCGCTTGCTCACGGGGTACATGGGGGATGTACTGGTGAGTAATATTTCGCTCAGGGCACCGGTCGCCCCGACCGGAAACCCCGCCTTCAGGCGCCTATGCTGCCTGCATAAGGCAGGCCCCTGGCCCACGGCGCCGGGGACCCCACAGAAATGACCGATGTAGTAGGAGAGCCGGCGTGAGCTTGAGGATCGTTGTCTGTGTGAAGTACGTGCCCGACGCCACCGGCGACCGGCACTTCGCCGATGACCTGACCGTCGACCGTGACGACGTGGACGGTCTGCTGTCGGAGCTGGACGAGTACGCGGTCGAGCAGGCGCTGCAGATCGCCGACGAGGCGGACGACGCGGAGATCACCGTGCTGACCGTCGGCCCCGACGACGCCAAGGACGCGCTGCGCAAGGCGCTGTCGATGGGCGCCGACAAGGCCGTTCACGTCGAGGACGACGATCTGCACGGTTCCGACGTCATGGGCACCTCGCTGGTGCTGGCCAAGGCGATCGAGAAGACCGGTTACGACCTGGTCATCTGCGGCATGGCGTCCACGGACGGCACCATGGGCGTGCTTCCGGCGATCCTCGCCGAGCGTCTGGGCGTCCCCCAGGTCACGCTGCTCTCCGAGGTCTCGGTCGAGGACGGCACCGTCAAGGGCCGTCGCGACGGCGACTCGGCGTCCGAGCAGCTGGAGGCCTCCCTCCCGGCGCTGGTGTCGGTCACCGACCAGTCGGGCGAGGCGCGTTACCCGTCGTTCAAGGGCATCATGGCGGCCAAGAAGAAGCCGGTGGAGTCCCTGGACCTCGAGGACCTGGAGATCGACGCGGCCGAGGTCGGTCTCGAAGGCTCCTGGACCAAGGTCGACTCGGCCACGGAGCGCCCGGCGCGTACCGCGGGCACGATCGTCAAGGACGAGGGCGAGGGCGGCAAGCAGCTCGCGGAGTTCCTCGCGAGCCAGAAGTTCATCTGAGGCCGAGCGCCTCTCACCGCCCCCAGCTCTTTCGCATTCGCAGGAGATTGAAGTCCCATGACTGAAGTTCTCGTCTATGTCGACCACCTGGACGGTGCCGTCCGCAAGCCCACTCTGGAGCTGCTGACGCTGGCCCGCCGCATCGGCGACCCGGTCGCCGTCGCGCTCGGCGCCGGTGCCGAGTCCACCGCCGCCGCGCTGGCCGAGCACGGTGCGGTCAAGGTGCTGACCGCCGACGCTCCCGAGTTCGCCGACTACCTCGTCGTGCCGAAGGTGGACGCGCTCCAGGCCGCGTACGAGGCAGCGTCCGCCGGGGGCTCCCTGGCCGCCGTGCTCGTACCGTCCTCCGCCGAGGGCAAGGAGATCGCGGCCCGTCTCGCGGTCCGTATCGGCTCCGGCATCATCACCGACGCCGTCGACCTGGAGGCCGGCGACGACGGTCCGGTCGCCACGCAGTCCGCGTTCGCGGCGTCGTACACGACCAAGTCCCGGATCAGCAAGGGCACCCCGGTCATCACGGTCAAGCCGAACTCGGCCGCCGTCGAGGCCGCTCCCGCCGCGGGCACGGTCGAGGCCCTCACGGTCTCCTTCTCCGAGGCCGCCACCGGCACCAAGGTCGTCTCGCGCACCCCGCGCGAGTCCACCGGCCGCCCCGAGCTGACCGAGGCCGCGATCGTGGTCTCCGGCGGACGCGGCGTCAACGGCGCCGAGAACTTCGCCGTCATCGAGGCCCTCGCCGACTCGCTCGGCGCGGCCGTCGGCGCCTCCCGCGCCGCCGTCGACGCCGGCTGGTACCCGCACTCCAACCAGGTCGGCCAGACCGGCAAGTCGGTCTCGCCGCAGCTGTACATCGCCTCCGGCATCTCCGGCGCGATCCAGCACCGTGCCGGTATGCAGACGTCGAAGACCATCGTCGCCGTCAACAAGGACGCCGAGGCCCCGATCTTCGACCTCGTCGACTACGGCGTGGTCGGCGACCTCTTCGAGGTCGTCCCCCAGCTGACGGAACAGGTCAAGACCCGCAAGGGCTGACCCGCACCGCTCGAACGGCCGGGGCCGCACGGTGACAATC
>NZ_JBHXSL010000070.1:0-30086 GCF_042714725.1 Streptomyces sp. NPDC058685 | reverse complement strand
GGGGGTGCGGCGTGGGTTGGTGGGGTCGGTTCCGTTTACGCGGGTGTCGAATGCGTTGTTTCGGGATGGGCGGATCAGTTTCAAGGCGAAGGGCTTGTTCGGGTTGATTGCGTCGCATCGGTCGGGGTGGCGGGTTTCGGTGGCTGCGTTGGCGGGGTGTGGGCGTGAGGGCCGGGATGCGGTGCGGGCGGGGTTGGGGGAGTTGGAGCGTTTCGGGTATCTGCGTCGTGAGCGGGTACGGCAGCCGGACGGCACGTTGGGTCCGGTGGTGTATGTGATCACGGACCAGCCCGGCGTTGACGGGCCTGGGCCGGGTGGGGGAGTGGCAGGTGCGGCTTCAACCCCGCCGTCGTTACCTGCCTCGCCTCGGGCCTGGTCCACGTCCGTGCCCGCGGCCCTCACCCTCGATCCCGCCGTCGCCTCTTCGCCCGCGGTCGCGTCTTCGCCCCCGGTCGCGCCCGCCCTTCCCGTCTCCTCCGTACTCTGGCCCGCGGTGCCGTCGCGGGCTTCGTATGCGGCCTTGCGCCGGTCGTCGGCGGTGATCGGGTCGCCGGTGTCGGCGTCGTCGCGTTTGGCTTCGTCGTACTCATCACCCCGGTCGTCGTCTGGGTCAGCCGCGCTGCTCGTGCCCACTGTGGGATGGGGGGAGTTGACGGGCCGGCCTGTGCCGGGTGTGCCTGTGTCGGGTTTTCCGACGTTGGCTGAGCCAACGTTGGCCGGTACGGGGGGTAAGAACATCAGTAACCAGAAGACGAAAACAGGGAGAAGAAGGACCCCCCTTCCCCCCGACCCGTCTCGACCGGAAGAGACTTCCGCTCCCGGCAATCCCGCACCCACGGCCCGGCCTCACGACACCGCACCACCCCACGGCCGTGCCGCATCCCACGCCGGATCATCGCCCGGGGTGCGGCTGCTGGAGCGGATCGGCGCCGCCAACCCACCGCTGCGTCTGACCGGGACCGATCTCCACACGGTGGGGGCGTTGGTGGACCGGTTGCTGCACGACGGCTGGAGCGCCCAGCAGATCGAACACACCCTCGCCTGGCCCCTGCCGCGGGAGGTGTACACGAGTGTCGCGGCTGTGCTCGCGGCACGCCTCCGGGCCCTGGGCACATCACCCGGCCGCGACAGTGCGCTCTCCGGCGCGTGGTGCCCCGACGCGGCCCGCGACACCGCCGGTGCACCATCCGGTCTTCAGCGCCGGGCCGACGGCCCCGATCTCCCGCAGCCCGGCGCAACGGCGCCACCGGTGGTTTTTGGCGTGTTGGTGGAGTGCGGTGACTGTGGCCGTCCGGGCACCGTGACCGGCACCGGGCTGTGCCCTGCGTGTCTGGATTGGCCGGCCTGCCGTTCGTGTGCCGGGCCGACCCCGCGGCGCGCCGATCCGGCCGGCGACGGCCGCTGCAGCGCCTGCACCGAGCACAACCCCCGCCCGACGCCTGAACCCGGATTGGGCCTGTGAACGGCGCAGTGCTGACGAGGGCCGGCTCGCGGCTAACCCAGCGTGTTCTGCTCGCCTTTCCAGGTTGTGGTGCAGGCGGCGGCGCTGAAGCCCGGTCCCACGCCGAGGAGGATGCCTCTGCTGTCGGGGGGTGGAGGGTCCTGGTGGGTTCGGGCGAGGACGGCCAGGACGGCGGGGCCGCCGAGGTTGCCGTCTTCTCGGAGTGTGGCCCAGGCGTGGCGGCTGAGATGTCCGCCGGCATCGGCATCCGGTTGTTCGATGTTGAGGCCGGTTTCCATGTCGTGCAGGATTCGGGGGCCGCCGGGGTGCAGGACGACGAAGTCGGGCTGTTCGATGCCTTGTTGCTTCAGATACAGCTGGAGGGCGGGCATCAGGTCGTTGACTGCTTGGGTGGCGGTGGTCTCGGAGTCGAAGTGGAGGCCGTGTGCGTCGAGACGGCCGCGGTACCGGTCGCGGCTCTGGGGGAGGACGTATTCCCACGTGTCGTCTATCCGCAGTCCAGGGCCCAGGGGACTGCCAGTGACGAGGCAGGCTGCCGCGGAGTCTCCGAACAGAGTCTTGTAGATGACGGACTGCGGCGTGGTGTCGTGATGGTTGTAGACGGTGCTGAGCATCTCGGCGACGACTACCAGCACCGTGTCGGCGGGCCGGGCAGCAACATGGTCGGCCGCACGGACCAGGGCATGGGCACCACCGACACATCCAAGCGTGCTCATGGGGATCCGTTTGATGCCGGGTCGCAGCCCGAGTTCTTCGATGAGGTGGATGTCCAGGCCCGGGACGGTCCATGACGTGGTGTGGGAGGTGACGACGCAGTCGACATCGTCAGCCGTCAGGCGTGCGCCGGCGAGTGCCTGCTTGGCCGCCTGCACAGCCAGCCGGGCGGAGTCCTCGAACGCGATCCGGTTGCGTTCACCGATCGGCGCGTCACCGGCAATCGCCGGATGGGAAAGGGGCCGGGTGAAGCGGCGCGTGGCGACCTGCGTGCGCCGAGCGTAGCGAAGCATCGCTCCCAGGCGTGGCAGACCGGACTGCGCACGTTCGATGTCGTCGCAGATCTCGTCCGTGGTGATCCGATGCTCTGCTCGAGCGATGCTGGGGCACGTCACATGTGCTGTGGTCACAAATAGCTCCGAAGGCTGAAGATGTCCGGCTACAGCAGCCGATTGAGGGCCGCGATCATGCTCTGACGGGAAGGCACCGAAACCGGCACCACCTCCGGAGCAAGACACACGGCAGCGGTCAGGACCTCGACCAGATCGAGCGGAGAATCATCCGCGTCGAGGTGGCGATACTCCGTGGCCGTGAGAACAGCCAGCCGCTCGGGCAGCCCGAGATCGTGGTCGTTGGTGCGCATCAGTTCACGGCTGGCGTCCTCGAACGGAAGGCCCTTCTGGTGCAGGGCGTGGATCCGGTCACGGACATCACTCAGGTAGGCGATGTAGTCCCGGACACCGTGGGGCCCGATGAGCGGGCCGTGGCCCGGCACGACGACGCGGGGGTGAAGATCGAGAATGGTCTGGCAGGCATCGATGACGCCCGCCAGCGGTCCGGCCCAATGGACCGGCACGTCGTCGACGAACAGCACATCGCCGGCGCAGACAACGCCGCTGGCGGGCACGTGCACGATGAGGTCTCCCGCCGTGTGCGCGGGTCCGACCTCGATAAGTTCAACGTCCAGGGAGCATGTACGACGCCGGAGGCGAGCGCCGGGGTGCGGGTCGGCGGGTTCATGGACAGTGAGTGCCGTCCAACCGCCCGCCTGGCGTCTGCCTGTGCGCATGGCGAAGGCGGCCGGGCACCCTGTGCCCCCGTAGATGCCCGACGGTATGCACGGCATGCGGGCCGATGCTTCGTTCAGCGAGGCAAGACCGCCATGGCGGAGTTCTCCACGGCCCAGCGCACCCTCCAGGACCGGGTCGCCGACATGGGCTCCAGTGAACCTGCAGGCCTAGCAACGCGGTTGCTCGGCCAGCCTCCTGGTCGGCGGGCTGCGGACTCGGTTGCCGCTTCAGGGCAGCCGAGCATGTCCGGCCGCCGCACGCGATGCGACGGCTGCCGGACCGCCCTGGCACGGGTCAGAAAGCCTGTGCGAGCTGCCGGGCGGGCCGGGGCTCCCGCTGACCGGCTGTGCCGGGTACCGGAGCAGGGCGGCCTCGGCGGCGGCCTGGGTGTCGTCGTTCTCCAAGGGGGCGGAACGAGGCGCTGGCGACCATGTCCGTCGGTCTTTACTCGGCTCCAGGAAGACCGGCACGATGATCCTGGCCACCTTGGTGTCCTTCTTGAGCCGGAGCGCCCGCCCGATGTTCTGACCGATTTCGACTTGTGAGCCGCGGGTGTCGGCGAAGCAGATGGCTTCGACTCCCCGTTCGCCGGTGATGTCTACGCCTTCCGTGAGCACGCGACAGCTGGCGAGGAACGCCCGGTGCACTCGGCGGCCGGCGGCGTCGATGCCGTTGGCGAGCTGGTGCAGGACTTCGCGTCGCTCGGTGACGAGGTGGTCGCCGCACAGCCATGCCGACCAGATCCGGCCGGGGGGTACGTGGCAGCGGGCCTCCAGCTCGTAGAACTCCCGATCGACGACGAGGGGAGCCGCTCTGCGGCTGCCAGGTCCTCGTCTGAGGCGTCGTTCATGTACAGCTCGGTTGCGGACTGCGGCAGCTTCTGCGCGAACGCGGCGGCATCCTCGACCTTCTGTGGAACGTCATGAGGATGCGCAGGTTCCAAGCGGCGGCGTGCTCTAGGAGCGCAGGTCTGCAACAGGGCCAGGCGCGGGCCCCGCCTTGGCCTCCTCCGATTCTTTGAGGACGGGGGAGGGGCGCGGATTTCCAGGACGTCGATCTCGAATCCGGCGAGGATTTCGCCCTCGATCGCTTCGCTCAGCCCGAGTGCTCCGAGCCACGCGCCGTACGTGCCGTCCGGGTCGTCGGCCATGGTCACGAGCTCCGTCTCCTGGCCGTCCGCGCCCTTCTGCGGCCGCCGCAGCGAGGATGCGAGGGGTCGCGGTCGGGTTGAGCCGGAAGTCCGCCGGGATACGGACGCTGTCGTGGATCGCCGCCCACGGCCTACCAAGATCACCAGCGGTTCCGTGAACCTTATCCACGATCGCGAGGTCGAAGCCTGACATGCGCTGGCCGTAGAGCCGCTCTCCGCCCGCCAGAGCAGCTTCAAGCGGTCCGCGAACCTCCCTCTGGCCCTCGGGTGCGTCGATGTCCCCGCGGTCCCCAGAGAGGCGTAGGTGGCGAAGACGACCACAGGACCGGACCCCGCCCCAGAGCCAGCTGGATCAAGTTGGTGGTGGTGCGCACTCCCAGCGAGTTGAAGACCGCGTCGTTCTTCAGCGGGCACACGGCCACCATCGGGGCCCTGGTGGCACACCAGGTGCCACGCCCGGGCGGTCTGCGCGAACAGGGTCCAGGCTCGGCACGGCTGGACCTTTGATGGGGCGCTGTCTTGCTGCGCTTGAAAGCGCAGGTAGGCCGAGGCGGTTTACCTCGTCAGGCACGTGCTCGGGCGACGAGGGTGCCGATGTGCCCGGGGTGGGGGGCGTCTACGATCTGGGCCTCTGCCGTGGTGAACCCGGCTCGGAGTAGGTGCCGTTCCCACACTGCCGGCTTGTAGCTGTATCGGTAGGTGAACATGGCCTTTCCGGCGAAGCCGCCCTTGTACATGCCCTGCGGTCCGTAGGCGCCCGGGATCGCGGGCGGTTGGGAGAACACGAACACACCGCCTGGCGCGAGACGTTCGTGCACCAGTGGGAAGAGGCGGGACGGGTCGGTGAACCAGGCCGCGCCGAAGATGGAGTACACGGCGTCGTACCGGGCCGTGTCGGCGGCGAGCCAGTCGAGGACCTCGGCCTGCTCGATCCGCACGCCGAGTGGCGCCCAGCGTTCACCTGCCAGCTCCGCCATCCGCGGCGATAGATCTACGCCTGTGGTCTTCACTCCCTGCTGGGCGAGGTGGGCCAGAGCGCGGCCGGTGCCGCAGCCGATCTCCAGCACGGACTCGGGCGAGCCCAGGAGCTCCGGTCCTGGCCCGTGGCCGGCGTACTGGGTCCAGCAGAATGAGGGTTCTGCCTCGGTGTCGAAGGCGCTCTTGGCATAGGTGTCCCAGAGCTCGGTTTCGGCGGGGATGTCGTGAGGTACGGGCACTGCTGTTCCTCCGGTCGTCGCAATGAGGGACCCCCTGCCCTCGGGGGAGCCGTGAGGGCAGGGGCGACTGTAGTGGGCTCAGTGGCTGTCGGGGACCTTGTCGTCACACGGCGAGCAGCTGGCGCCGTCGATGGCCCACAGTTCTTCGTCGATCGTCCAGCCCTGCGACTTGAGGAAGTCGCCGGTTCGCAGGCACAGGCCGTCGCTGCGGCGCTCGATGAACGGGGCGTGGTGCTTGAACCGGCCGCCGTTGTAGAGGCGGCAGAGACCCCACCAGACGGGCGTGTCGAGGATGAGTTGATGCACGCCGATGTCGACGAGCTTGCCGACGCCGAGGTGGACGTGCGGGTTCTCGATGGAGCCCATGACGTACATGACGGCGTTGCCGAGGATGCGCTCCGCCATGTCGCGGACCATGGTGTGGTCGCGCAGCAGTAGGGCGATCTCTCGCTCCCACAGGCTCATGCCGGAGTCGAAGACGTTGGCGGTGAGTTCGGTGATGTGGGGGGCGACCGCGTTGAGCAGTTCCTGCGGGTCGCGGGTGCGGGTTGAGGCGGGGCGATCTAATGCGACGGTCACGTCTTCCTCCTTGATGCCTCCGGTTGGAGGCCGGGTCCGCTCGCTCCTGGTGGTGGCGGGCGGGGTCAGTGGACGGCCGCGTCCGCGTAGTCGAATCGCGGGAAGCCGTAGCTGTCGGCGGGGTGCTGGTCGAGGGGTAGGAGTCGCTTCGTCAACCGGCACGGCGAGCAGGCGTACACGGTGCGGCCGGGGCCGGAGCTCGCGTGGGCGATGCCGATGGCGATCGGCTGGTCGGTCTCGTTGCCGCACAGGTAACAGGTCTCTGTCACGTCGTCACCTCGGTTGGAGCTGCGCCCATAAGCCGTGGCCGTCGGTGGTGACCCCGGATGAGTGCGACAGCTGGTTGAAGATGAGAGCGCCGGGTTCAGGGATCCGCAGGACGAGGGCCGCTCCTTGGAACGGTTCGTTTCGCCTTCCGCTGTCTCACAGTGGCCGCTGGCGAGCCGCACTCTGTCGCGCATCTCGGCGCCGTGTGCTCGGTCGCGCGTGAGGCGGTCCCAGTCGTCGATCAGGCAGATCGCGGGGCCGTGCGTCTCCTGCATGGCCATGCACAGAGCGTGGAACTGCGGCCGGTGGTGGCCGAGTGCGTGATCACCGAGATCCAGCCACACTCCGGCGATGTCCCACCCTTGGGATAAGGCGTAGGCGCGGCAGCGGTCGAGACGGATGTCGAGGATTGCGGTCGTGGCCGTCGCGTGTCGGTCGTAGATGAACGCGCGAGGCGTGTCCCCTGACGGGGTGAGCTCTTCGGTCTTCACTACGACGGCCTTCCTACTACGCTGTGTTGCTCGGTCATCACTATGGCCTCGACCATAAGGAGCAATGGTCGCTGGCTGCAGTGACCGGCAGTACGGGTAATCGGCGTCAAATCCGCTGGCAAGGAGGCAGCCATGACCAGCACCTCGCATTCCGCACTGACCGGTGGTAGGGGCAACACGTCCCGGCTGCGCAGTGGTGTCATCTCGGGGTACGTTTTCCGGCTTATCCGCGAGCAGCTCGGCCACACCCAGGACGCCCTGGCCGAGGCCTTCCACATCTCGCCCGACACCGTTGCGGGGTGGGAGTCCGGTCGTCGGCCGCTGACCGCCGTGCCCGTCGGGCAGATGCTCGTCCACCGTCACCGACTCATGCAGCTCGGAACCGGCCCCGCCCTCCTTTTGGCCTTGGAGCGGGCGATGGAGGCGGACGTGCTGCTCGCCACCGCTCTCGACGATGACATCTCGTTGTTCGACAACCCCCTCGGGGTCTGGGTGATGCAGCGCGAGCTGGTCGAGGTCCTCGCATGGCCACTCAGCGGGACGGCGCCCACCCCGCTGCGGAATCTGCCACCACCGCCGCGGCGGCGGCGAGGCCCCGTCCCCGACCAGCCTGAACTGCAGGCCGAGGAACGCCGCCGCTTTTTCTCCCGCATGCGCCGCACTGCCGAGCAGGCCCGCGGAGGCACCCAGTTTCTCCTGCGCCGCCAGGCCCTCTACATGGCCGGCTACGACGACGCCTCGGACACAACGCAGTGGCTGGTCCACCAGCAGCGCACCGAGCGGCCCGATGACTGGCTAACCCGCTGGCTCAACTCCCGTTCGGCCGCCGCTGTCGCTGCCCGTCAGGGTGACCGCGACCGCATAAGCCACTTCATCGCCAGCACACTCGACGAAGACGAGGCCGGAGAAGCCGCGAATTTGAACTACTGGGCGTACTGGATTGGCGAAGCCCCGCACGTCCAGCTCGACGACAGCTTCATCGCCACCAACGTTGGCCCTTGGCAGGGCGACAGGCTCCTCCAGCACCTCGTAGGCGGCCTCACTCCCGCCCATGGCTTCTTCGATCTCAACGTCCACACTCTGTGGTCGCTGCTCACCGTCCGGCCGAACCTCCTGCGCAGCGGACCTCGCTTCTCTTGTGCACTGCGCGACCGTCTTCCCGTGATGTTGGATAGCCCAGAGATCTCGAGGCGGGCGCGCCGCGAGCTCGAGGGCATTCGATACGCCATTCGCCTCGCCGAGGCGTGAGAGGAGACGACGGTGGCTGACGACCTGTCCGCGGTCGCACACTTCCTGTACGAGGCAGGGACGTTGAAGGCAACGAAGCGCACCGGTTGGTGGATGGCTGGGGTACGGGACCCCGAGAGTGTCGCAGAGCACTCTTGGCGCACGTCCCTGATCGCCTCGATCATCGCCAAGCTCGAAGGAGCCGACCCGGCCCGCGCCACATTCCTGGCGGTCTGGCACGACTCCCAGGAGACACGCACCGGCGACGTCAACTACTTGGGAAAGAAGTACGGCACGGCGGCCGACCCCCAGGCTGTCACAGCCGATCAGACCGCCGGCATGCCCGAGGTACTGGCAGAGACCGTGCGGGACCTGGTCGCCGAGTATGAGGAAAATGAAACCGCCGAGGCAGTCTGTGCCCGAGACGCCGACAAACTGGAATGCATGCTCCAAGGAATCGAGTACCTGTCACAGGGCTATGAAAGCGCGCAGCGTTGGATCGACAACAGCCGCGCCCGCATCGTCACAGAGACCGGACAACGCCTCGCCGACGAACTCCTGAAACAGGGTCCGCTCGACTGGCTCCGCACAGCTCTCGGCGAGACAAAGCCGTGACGGGAGACTGCCCCAAGATGAAGCCGAGAAGGACACTTGACGGGCTTGCGGGCAATAGCTGTGCTCTCCGCACGCGCGGGGATGGTCCCGGCTACACCAGAAGCAGATCGCGTCCCGGCTCTGCTCCCCGCACGCGCGGGTCCCGCCCGACGCAGTTCGCTTGGGTCGGGCGTTCTCTGCTCCTCGCACGCGCGGGGATGGTTCCCTGTTCGCCGCCTTCGTGGCGATCCGGGCCGCCTGCTCCCCGCACGTGCGGGGATGATCCCAGCGCCCGTGACGGCATGATGACGGTGGCCCGATGCTCCCCGCCCGCGCGGGGATGGCCCCGGCACCTTGAGCGTGACGCGGAGGGTGAGCCATTGCTCCCGCGGGCGGGGAAGGTCCCAACGCCTACGTGCCCGACGGCCTGTTCGTCGTACGCGCGGGGATGGTCCCCTGTACGCATGGCGGGCCACGAGCCCGGCTGGCTGCTCCCTGCACGCGCGGGGATGGTCCACCGGGCACCCGTACCGCAACCTCGCCGCGGTCTGTTCGCCGCACGTGCGGGGATGGTCCCGGCTGCCGGATGAGCCGGTCACCGTGCTACACCTGCTCCCCGCACGCGCGGGGATGGTCCCTGGACCGGCACCACCGGGCCCAGGCGCCGTCGGCTGCTCCCCGCATGCGCGGGGAGGGTCCCCCGTACGCGTGGCGGGCCACCAGCCCCGTCGGCTGCTCCCCGCACGCGCGGGGATGGTCCCTTGGCCTCCCAGTCGACCGCGCCGGATCCGCCCTGCTCCCCGCAGGCGCGGGGATGGTCCCTCCCCACCGTCCACCCAGCGTGTGTCCGTAGACTGCTCCCCGCACGCGCGGGGATGGTCCCGATGTCGATGCCGTTGACCAGCAGGTTTCGTCCTGCTCCCCGCACGCGCGGGGATGGTCCCTGACGGAAGACCAGCTCACCAGCCTGTACGACCTGCTCCCCGCACACGCGGGGATGGTCCCGGCACCCCACCCCGACACCACCAACACCCCGACTGCTCCCCGCACGCGCGGGGATGGTCCCGGGCACCGGGACGCGTTCGACGCGGCGTTGACCTGCTCCCCGCACGCGCGGGGATGGTCCCCTTGGGCCTCGGCCGCATCGCGAAGATGGCCGGCTGCTCCCCGCACGCGCGGGGATGGTCCCTTGCCCCCACCGATGTAGATGCCCACGTGGTCCTGCTCCCCGCACGCGCGGGGATGGTCCCTGGCTGACCGACGTCGACGGCGAGACGATCCCCTGCTCCTCGCACGCGCGGGGATGGTCCCACGCAGGCCGAACTGAAAGCGGCGAGGCGGACCTGCTCCCCGCACGCGCGGGGATGGTCCCAACATCCTCAAGCCCACGTTCAACGGCATCTGCTGCTCCCCGCACGCGCGGGGATGGTCCCGGGACCGGGCGCTGCGCCTGGCGGACGAGGCTCTGCTCCCCGCACGCGCGGGGATGGTCCCAGCCCGTCAGCCAGGCGACCGCGAAGAAGCGCCGCTCCCCGCATGCGCGGGGGTGCTGTCGTGCGTAGGGGGTGGTTGTTGCGCACCGGAATGCTGGGCGGGGGCACAGGTTAGCGGTGGTGGGGGTGTTTCGTGCGGGTTGTGGTTGGACTGGTTGTGGATCGTGGTCTTCTTTCTTGTTTGTGCTGTGTGGGTGGGGTTTTGGCTGTAGGTATCTGGCATGACGGCTGGGGGGACAGGGTCGGGGTTGCGGGGTCGGCTTGCTGGGCCGGTGTTGTCGGTGTGGGCGAAGCATGACCGGGTGTCGGATGGCTGGTTGCCGTTGTGGCGGCATTTGGAGGATTGTGCGGCGGTCGCGGGCCGGTTGTGGGATGGCTGGCTGCCAGCTGGGGTGCGGCGTTTGATCGCGGATGTTCTGCCGGGGGGTGAGGGGGATGCGCGGCGGCTGGTGGTGTGGCTGGCGGGGGTGCATGACGTGGGGAAGGCGACGCCGGCGTTTGCTTGTCAGGTGGAGCAGCTTGCGGATCGGATGCGGGTTGAGGGTCTGCAGATGCGTTCGGTGGCCGCGTTGGGGCCGGACCGGCGGGTTGTGCCGCATGGGCTGGCGGGGCAGGTGCTGGTGGGGGAGTGGCTGCGGGAGCGGCACGGGTGGTCGGTGAAGCAGGCGGGGCAGTTCACGGTGGTGGTGGGCGGGCATCACGGGGTTCCGCCTGAGTACGGCCAGATCATGGCGGTGGAGGGCCGCGGGCATTTGCTGCGTACGCCGGGGGTGAGTGAGGCGGTGTGGCGGCGGGTGCAGGGGGAGTTGCTTCAGGCGTGCGCCGAGGAGTACGGGGTCAGCGGGCGGCTGGCGGCCTGGCGGGGTGTGCAGCTGCCGCAGCCGGTGCAGGTGCTGCTGACCGCGGTGGTCATCGTGGCGGACTGGGTGGCGAGCAGTCCGGACCTGTTCCCGTACTTTCCGCAGGACGAGAGCCGCAGCAGCCGGGAGCGTGTGGCCGCAGCCTGGCAGGGGCTGGATCTGCCCGCGCCGTGGAGCCCGGCGGAGCCGGCTGGTGAGGCGCAGGAGCTGTTCGTCTCCCGGTTCGGTCTGCCGCCGGGTGCGAGGGTGCGGCCGGTGCAGGAGGCGGCCATCGGGCTGGCGCGGGCCATGGACGGTCCGGGGCTGATGGTGATCGAGGCGCCGATGGGGGAGGGGAAGACAGAGGCCGCGCTGGCCGTGGCCGAGATTTTCGCCGCCCGGTCGGGGGCTGGTGGGGTGTTCTTCGCGCTGCCGACGATGGCTACCGGCAACGCCATGTTCCCGCGGTTGCTGGACTGGCTGGGCCGGCTGCCCGCCGCGGCGGGGGCCCGTCATTCGGTTCTGCTGGCGCATTCCAAGGCTGCGCTCAACGAAGACTTCGCCGAACTGATGCGCCGCAGCGGGCGTATCACCGCGATCGGCGTGGACAGTCCCCCACCGGCGGCGGAGCGTCCGTGGGGCGAGGTCGGCCGGGCTTCCGCGGAGTTGGTCGCCCATGCGTGGCTGCGGGGCCGGAAGAAGGCCATGCTGTCGTCGTTCGTCGCGGGCACCGTCGATCAGTTGCTGTTCGCCGGGCTGAAGAGCCGGCACCTGGCGCTGCGTCACCTCGCCGTCGCGGGCAAGACGGTCGTGATCGACGAGGTGCACGCCTACGACACCTACATGAGTGTCTATCTGGACCGGGTGCTGTCATGGCTGGGCGCTTACCGGGTCCCTGTGGTGGTGCTGTCCGCCACGCTGCCCGAAGGCCGGCGCCGTGAACTCCTCGCAGCCTATGCAGGCACGCCCTGGGAGGCCGGCGGATCGGAAGAGGCGGGCGGTTATCCGCTGCTGACGGCGGTGACGCCGGGCGGTGTACCGGTCGTGCGGGCGCCTGGGGCGTCGGCCCGGGGCACGGATGTGGCGGTTGAGCGGCTGGATGACGGTCTGGAGGTGCTCGCGGACCGGCTCGCGGCCGCGGTCACGGACGGCGGCTGCGTCCTGGTGATCCGCAATACCGTGAAAAGGGTGCTGGATACGGCCCGGGTGCTGCGGGAGCGGTTCGGTGACGAGCGGGTGAGTGTGGCGCATTCCTGCTTCGTCGATGTGGACCGTGCCGCGAAAGACGCTGATCTGCTGCGGCGCTTCGGGCCCCCCGGTCCGGCGTCGGCCCGGCCGGCAGGCGGGCACATCGTGGTCGCCAGCCAGGTCGCGGAGCAGTCCCTCGACGTCGACTTCGACCTCCTCGCAACCGACCTGTGCCCGGTCGACCTGCTGCTGCAGCGCATGGGCCGACTGCACCGGCACCATCGCGGGGAGAGCCAGGCCGATCGTCCCGAACGGCTGCGCACGGCACGCTGCCTGGTCACCGGGACGGACTGGGATGCGCCGGTGCCGAAGCCGGTACGCGGGTCCGTCGCCGTGTACGGGGCGTATGCGCTGCTGCGTTCCGCCGCCGCCCTGCAGCCGCATCTCGACGATCCGGCGCGATGTCCGGTGCGTCTGCCCGCGGACATCAGCCCGCTGGTCCAGCGCGCCTACACCCCCGACGCGGAATGTCCTCCGGGCTGGGCCGAGGCTCTTCACGAGGCTGCGGCCGCCGACCGCCGCCACCGGGAGGACCAGGCCGGCCGGGCGGCAACGTTCCGGCTCGGGCCGGTCGGCAGGGCGGGCAGGCCGCTGTTCGGCTGGGTGGCCGCGGGCGTGGGGGATGCGGACGACACCCGCAGCGGCCGGGCTCAGGTCCGCGACAGCCGCGAAAGCCTGGAGGTGGTCGTCGTGCAGCGCCGCAGCGACGGGACGTTGACCACGGTGCCGTGGCTCGGGCCGGATCGCCGGGGCCGGCAGCGCGGCGGGCTCGAACTGCCCACGGACCAGGTTCCGGTGGCCTTCGCGGCACGTACGGCGGCGAGCTGCGGGCTGCGGCTGCCCATCCAGTTCTCCCAGGCCGACGTCATGGACCGTGCCATCGGCGAGCTCGAGGAACTCTACGTGCCTGCCTGGCAGGTGAAGGACAGTCCGTGGCTTGCCGGTCAGCTGATCCTCGCGCTCGACGAGGACTGTCAGACCCGCCTGGCAGGCTTCCTCCTCCGGTACAGCCCCGCTGACGGCCTCGAGGTGACCCGTGTCTGAATTACCCGTATCAGCCCGGCAGGACAGCGGCAGCGTGCTGTCGTTCGATCTCACGCTCCGGCCGTGGATCGGCGTGATCCGCCTCGACGGCACGGAGGACGAACTGTCGCTGCGCGACGTGTTCACGCAGGCAGATTCACTCGCGCGGATCGTGGGGGACCTGCCGACGCAGGAATTCGCCCTCCTGCGCCTGCTCTTGGCGATTGCACATGACGCGCTCGACGGGCCGGCAGACATCGACCACTGGGCGGACCTGTGGGCCGACCCCGATGCCCTGGCACCGGCCGTCCCCTACCTGCAGGAGCACTGCGGCCGGTTCGACCTCCTGCACCCCACGGCGCCGTTCTTTCAGACCGCGGGCCTGCGCACCGCGAAGGGTGAGGTGTTCTCCCTCAACCGGATCGTCGCCGATGTCCCCAACGGTGAGCCGTTCTTCACCTCCCGGATGCCCACCGTGGACCGGCTCACGTTCGCCGAGGCCGCCCGCTGGGTCGTGCACGCGCACGCCTACGACACCTCCGGCATCAAGACCGGCACGGTCGGCGACGACCGGGTCAAGGGCGGCAAGGTGTATCCGCTGGGTGTCGGTTGGGCGGGCAATCTCGGCGGCGTCCTGGTCGAAGGATCCACGCTGCGCGAGACCCTGCTCCTCAACCTGATCGCCGCCGACACCGACACCCTGACCTTCGGCGCAGGTGATGTGCCTGCCTGGCGGCGGGAGCCGAGCGGACCGGGCGGTGCGGAGCGGGCTCCCACGGGGGTGCGCGACGTGTACACGTGGCAGTCCAGACGTCTGCGGCTCCACTTCGACACCGAGGGCGTGCATGGAGTCGTCCTGGGCTACGGAGATCCGCTGAATGCCCGCAACAGACACGTTCTGGAGCCGATGACGGCCTGGCGCCGCAGCCCGGCGCAGGAGAAGAAGCACGGCCTCCCGCTGGTCTACCTCCCGCGGGAGCACGACCCGCAGCGGTCCGCATGGCGGGGAATCGCCGCTTTGATCGCCGACCGCAGCGAAAGCGGCCAGGGCGCGGAGGCAGCCGCCTACCTGCGACCGGGAATCCTCGAATGGATCGCCCGCCTGGTCACGACACGCGAACTCGACCCCGGATTCCTCATCCGCGCCCGCATCATCGGCCCCGCTTACGGAACCCAGCAGTCCGTGATCGACGAGATCGTCGACGACCATCTTGCGCTCGCCGTCGTCCTGCTGCACCAGCAGGACCGCAGCTACGCCCGCCAGGCCATCGACGCCGCCGGCGACGCCGACCTCGCCGTCCGCGCGCTGGGAGATCTTGCCACCGACCTGGCGCGGGCCGCCGGCTCGGACGGCGACGGGCGCCGTGTCACCGCCCGCGACCGCGGCTTCGGAGCACTCGATTCCCCCTACCGCACCTGGCTCGCCGCACTGGCCCAGGCCGAAGACCCGCATCAACAGCGCACCGCATGGCAGCACACCGTGCACCGGATCATCTCCCGGCTCGGCGAAGAGCTGATCGCCCAGGCCGGTGACGCGGCCTGGCAGGGCCGGATCGTGCCCGCGAAGAAGGGCACCCTCTGGCTCAACTCGGCTCTGGCCGACCGGTGGTTCCGCCACCGCCTGCGCACCGGCCTGGGACTGGAACACCCGCCGGCCGCCGAGGGCGACGACCCGGGCGATACCTCACCGAACTCCGCATCCGACACCAAGGTGCCCGCATGACCACCACCGCAGCCCCGCCCAGCGTCCCCGAACGCCTCCGCCAACTCGCCGCAGCCCACATCACCCCCCTGCAAGAGGGCTACCTGCGAGACGACTCAAAAGCCGTCGCAGCGCTCGCCCGCCTGCGCCGCGGCGCAGGCAAGGAAGCAGGACAACTGCCGGACCTGTGGGCCCTCGTCGACACCGGACCCCTGCACACCGTGCCTGACGGCGCACGGCCGCTCGACGAAGAAGCCCTGACCCGCGCCGAGGACGCCCTGCACGCCGCCCTCACCCTGTGGGCGCTGCACCAGCAGTCCCGCCCCACCCGCATGCACCAGCCCGGCAGCCGCCAGCGACCAACTGGCCTCGGCACCGCGGTGCGGCGCCTGATGCCCGCCGACGACATCGACGAGCCGCTCCTCAAACGCCTCGTACGGGCCGGCACCGCACCCGACCTCACCTCCCTCGCACAGCGCCTGCGCGACATCGTCCTGCTGCTGCGCCGCGAGGACATCCCCCTGGACTACGCCCTCCTCACCAGCCAGCTCTACCGATGGCAGTACCCGGGCGGCCCGGACACGGTGCGCCGCGAATGGGGCCGCTCCTTCCACGCCCGCCGCGACACCGCCCCGAACGGCACACACACCCCGGCCCACGAGCCGGGCCTCGACGACATTGCTGAGACCCCCGACACCAAGGACGCCCCGTGAACCGCATCTTCATCGACGTGCACGCCCTGCAGACCGTCCCGCCCAGCAACATCAACCGGGACGACACCGGCGCACCCAAGAGCGCCGTGTACGGGGGAGTACCGCGGGCCCGCGTCTCCAGCCAGGCGTGGAAACGGGCCACCCGCGAATACTTCCGCGACGAGCACCTGCTCGACCCCAGCGAACTCGGCGTCCGCACCAAGAAGGTCGCCGAGGTCCTCGCCGAACGCATCACCGGCCTCGATCCGGCCCTCGCCGCAGATGCGGCCCTGAACCTGGCTGCCGAGGTGATGCAGACCGCCACCGGGTCCGCCATCGACGTCCCCAAGCGCAACAGCAAAACGGACAGCGGGGACACCGGCGATCAGGCCCCCCGGTCGAAGTACCTGATGTTCCTCAGCTCCCGCCAACTCGACGGCCTCGCCCGCCTCGCCGTCGACGGAGCCGCCGACATCAAAACGTTCCTGAAGGACAAGGACAACAAGGCCAAGGCCAAGCAGATCGCCGACACCCGCCACTCCGTCGACATCGCCCTCTTCGGCCGCATGGTCGCCGACTCCGCCGACATCAACGTCGACGCCGCCGTCCAGGTCGCCCACGCCATCAGCGTCCACCGCGTCGACAACGAATCCGACTACTACACCGCCGTCGACGACCAGAACACCGACGCCGAACCCGGTGCCGGAATGATCGGCACCGTCGACTTCAACTCCGCCACCCTCTACCGCTACGCCGCCCTCGGCGTCCACCAACTCGCCGCCAACCTCGGCCAGGGCCTGCGCGACGACGAGGACCGCACCACCCCCGTACGCCGCGCCGTCGAAGCGTTCCTGCACGGCTTCGTCGCCTCCCTCCCCACCGGAAAGATCAACACATTCGGGCACCACACTCTCCCCGACGCCGTCATCGTCAAACTCCGCACCACCCGCCCCGTCAGTTTCGTCGCAGCCTTCGAAGAACCCGTCCGCCACGGCCAGGGCGGCCACGTCCGCGAGGCGTCCGAGCGCCTGGCCGCATACGTTCCCGACATCGAACGCGCCTACGGCGCCGAAGAGTCCACCCGCACATGGGTCCTGCGCGTCGGCCCCGCAACCCAGAAACTCGCCGCACTGGGCACCGAGTCCGACAACCTCACCGCGCTCGTCACCGCAGTCGGCCAAACGGTCACCGAGCGCCTGGAGAAGCCCGCATGAGCGTGCTCACCCTCCTGCTCGCCGGCCCCCTGCAGTCCTGGGGGGCCTCCGCCCGCTTCACCCGCCGCACCACCGAAGCCGCCCCCACCAAAAGCGGCGTCATCGGCCTGCTCGCCGCCGCCGCCGGCATCGACCGCGCGGACGACACACGACTCGCAACGCTGGCCGCCCTGCGCTTCGCCGTCCGCATCGACCAGCCCGGCGTGCGGATCCGTGACTTCCACACCGCCCACCACGGCGACACCGGCAAATCCATGCCATTGACCGAACGCTTCTACCTCGCCGACGCCGTCTTCGTCGCCGCCGTCGAAGGCCCACGCGACGTCCTCACCGGCCTCCGCGCAGCACTACGCGACCCGGTCTACCCGCCGTTCCTCGGCCGCCGCTCCTGCCCGCCCGCCCAACCCGTCGAACTCCGCCTCCACGACAAAAGAGACCTGCTGCAGGCCCTGACGACCGAGCCCTGGCAAGCCTCCCCCTGGTACCGCAGGCAGCGCCGCGAACCCACCGCCACCCTCGACGTCCTGATCGAAGCAAGCCCCGGCCAAGCCGGCGACCTCCAACGAGACCAGCCACTCAGCTTCGCACCGGCGCACCGCCGCCACACCGTGCGCACCATCGCGACCACCACCGTCAACGCCCCCCACCCCGGCGCCAAACGGCACGACCCGTTCGCAGCTCTGCAGGAAGAGAGCGACTGATGCACCTCACCCGCTTCCGCGTGAACACAGCACGCCCCGGCGCCCGCCGCCTCCTGTCCTCACCCCAAGTGCTCCACGCCGCCGTCATGGCCTCCTTCCCCGGCATCCTGCCCACCGACCGCCCAGAAGCGGACCAGCCGCGCGTGCTGTGGCGCATCGACCACCACGCCCGCGCCGAAGTACTGCTGTACATCGTCAGCCCGTCCAAGCCCGACCTGACCCACCTCGTCGAGCAAGCCGGCTGGCCCGCGGCAGCGTCCGATTCGGCGAGCCCCGGATGGCAGACCAAGCCCTACGCCCCCTTCCTCGCCCGCCTCACCCCAGGCCACCACTGGGCCTTCAGACTCACCGCCAACCCCGTCCACACCATCCGCCGCAAAGAAGGCGAACCCAAAAAGATCACCGCCCACCTCACACCCGTTCACCAGACGGCCTGGCTCCTCGAACGCCAGGAACGCGCCGGCTTCCGCGTCCTGGAGAAACCTGCCGACAAGCGCCTCCTGCCCGGCGGCGTGACGCACGCCAAACACCAGCACCACGGGGACCGCTACGAACTCACCGTCGGCGACAAACGAGACCTGTCCTTCGACAGGTCCCGCCAGCCAGGGGCCGGGCGGCCCAAGCCCGTCACCATCGTTACCGTCACCTTCGACGGCCGACTAGAAGTCACCGACCCCCAAGCCCTGCGCCGCACCCTCACCCAGGGCATCGGCCGGGCCAGAGCCTACGGCTGCGGCCTGATCACCCTCGCCCCCGCCGACTGACCCATGGGCACCGTCTCCCAGCGCCCCGCACTCACCCCACGCCACCTGACCCGCACCGGCGACCGGCTCTCCTTCATCTACCTGGAGCGATGCACCATCCACCGGGATGCCAACGCCATCACCGCACAGGACGCCGACGGCACCCTCCACATCCCCTCCGCCACCATCGGCACACTCCTCCTCGGCCCCGGCACCCGCATCACCCACCAGGCCATGAGCATCCTCGGCGAAACGGGCGCAGCCGTGTGCTGGGTCGGAGAGCAAGGCGTGCGCTACTACGCCTCAGGCCGCGCCTTGACGCGCTCTTCCGCCCTCATGGAAGCGCAGGCACGCCAATGGGCCAACCCGCGCAGCCGTTTGAGCGTCGCTCGCGCCATGTACCGGCTGCGGTTCCCCACCGAAGACCCCTCCGGACTCACCCGCCACGAACTCCTCGGCCGAGAAGGCCGCCGCGTCAAAGACTGCTACAAAGCGCAAGCCGTCCGCACCGGCATCCCCTGGCGCGGCCGCAAATACGCGCCCGGCGACTTCACCAGCGCAGATCCCGTCAACCAAGCCGTTACGGCAGCCTCTCAATGCATGTACGGCATCGCGCACGCAGTCGTCACCTCCCTCGGCTGCAGCCCGGCTCTAGGCTTCGTCCACTCCGGCCACGAGTTGTCGTTCGTCCTCGATATCGCCGACCTCTACAAGACGGAAATCGGCATCCCCCTCGCCTTCGACATCGCTGCCCAGGACGAAGAAGACGTCGGCTCCCGCACCCGCCGCGCCCTTCGTGACCGTATCAACGAGACATCCCTCCTGGACCGCTGCGTCGACGACATCAAACGCCTCCTCATCCCGAACGGCCCCGCAGGCCAGGCGACGACGGACGATCGGGACGTCGTCACACTCCAGAGCGACGGAGATGTCGCCGTGGCATCTGGACGCAATTACGACAGTGCCGACGAAGAGGAGATGGCCTGGTGACCGTCCTCGTCCTCACCAATTGCCCGGCAGGTCTGCGAGGCTTCCTCACTCGCTGGCTTCTGGAGATCTCCGCCGGCGTGTTCATCGGCAGTCCCTCAGCCCGAGTCCGAGACGTACTGTGGAATGAGGTTCAGCAATACGCCAACCAGGGCCGCGCCCTGCTCGCCTACACGACAGACAATGAGCAGGGCTTCACCTTCCGTACCCACGACCACGGCTGGCACCCGACAGACCACGAAGGCTTGACTCTGATCTGCCGCCCCAGCCCGAAGTCGGAAGAAGCAAGGCCCTCGACGTCGCCACCCCAACGCTGGAGCAGAGCGTCCAAACGCCGCCGTTACGGGAGGGCATAACAAGCTCGATGTTCCATTTCAGGGAATTGTCGGCCTCGGTGGAAGTACTCCAGAACGCCGTCCGGGCGCTCTAAAGCTGCAGGTCACGGAGTCTGCTCCCCGCACGCGCGGGGATGGTCCCATCTTGATCACGTTCGGGAGGTGGGTCACGGCCTGCTCCCCGCACGCGCGGGGATGGTCCCGGCGAATACATGATCCGCGCGAAGGCCGTGGACTGCTCCCCGCACGCGCGGGGATGGTCCCGCCCGCCGGAACACCTCGTAGTGGGCCGGCCTCTGCTCCCCGCACGCGCGGGGATGGTCCCCCGCCGTCGAAGAGCGGGACCACCGCGGGAACCTGCTCCCCGCACGCGCGGGGATGGTCCCTCGCTAAGTCCCTCGTACAGGCCAGGACTCGACTGCTCCCCGCACGCGCGGGGATGGTCCCGAGGGCACCGACGTCATCAGCATCCTCGGCCTCTGCTCCCCGCACGCGCGGGGATGGTCCCCGGGCCTGCCTGGTCAAGTGGCGCATAGGTGACTGCTCCCCGCACGCGCGGGGATGGTCCCCGGCCGTTCAGGTCCCGCAGTCGGCCGTTGGCCTGCTCCCCGCACGCGCGGGGATGGTCCCGGAAGACGACACGGTCAGCATCCAAGCCGAGGCTGCTCCCCGCACGCGCGGGGATGGTCCCCACACCCTCATCTCCCGCGACCCCCTGCACATCTGCTCCCCGCACGCGCGGGGATGGTCCCGACTGCGATCTCCGGGCTTTCCGCTTGCAGGACTGCTCCCCGCACGCGCGGGGATGGTCCCGAGCCGAAGGCGACCACCACATGACCGACGCCCTGCTCCCCGCACGCGCGGGGATGGTCCCTTGGTGCACGGCGGGGACATGAGTAGTCCCCACTGCTCCCCGCACGCGCGGGGATGGTCCCATGCGCCGCATCATGGTCGTCGGCCCCATCACCTGCTCCCCGCACGCGCGGGGATGATCCCTCGGACAGTCCGCCCTTGATCGGGTCGAGGTCCTGCTCCCCGCACGCGCGGGGATGGTCCCCGTCCGGGCCGGTCATCGACCCAGACCAGCACCTGCTCCCCGCACGCGCGGGGATGGTCCCAACACGATCGTCATGGCGAATGACCCACACATCTGCTCCCCGCACGCGCGGGGATGGTCCCTGCCCGAGCGCGGTCGCGATTTCCTGGTAGGTCTGCTCCCCGCACGCGCGGGGATGGTCCCCCAGGTATTACCCAAGAGGTTTCCCATGACGGCTGCTCCCCGCACGCGCGGGGATGGTCCCGTGTTGGGGGCGCTGGCCGCGTAGTCCCCGAGGCTGCTCCCCGCACGCGCGGGGATGGTCCTCCGCGCTCCCCGTACTTCGGGCAGCTGGGCCGCTGCTCCCCGCACGCGCGGGGATGGTCCCAACGGAACGTGTGCAGGGCGCTGAGTTCCACCCTGCTCCCCGCACGCGCGGGGATGGTCCCGTGAACCTTGCGTGCCGAAGGCACCGCACCGCCTGCTCCCCGCACGCGCGGGGATGGTCCCACGCTCATCCGGATCGCGGTCGACCTCCTGCTCTGCTCCCCGCACGCGCGGGGATGGTCCCTGAGGGCGGCCGCCGCGAAGCTGCGCGGTCTGCTGCTCCCCTCACGCGCGGGGATGGTCCCTCAGGGTCATTGCGCAGCCGGTCCTTGACCCACTGCTCCCCGCACGCGCGGGGATGGTCCCTTCGCGTCGTCCAGTCCGACGCCGATCAGCTTCTGCTCCCCGCACGCGCGGGGATGGTCCCCAGCGGCCGACCTTGCCGGGGATGGCACCCAGCTGCTCCCCGCACCCGCGGGGATGGTCCCGCTCACCAACGGCCGCACCGTCATCCCGTGCGCTGCTCCCCGCACGCGCGGGGATGGTCCCTCGCTGTTCGGCTACACGAAGGAGGCGGACAACTGCTCCCCGCACGCGCGGGGATGGTCCCATCTGGGCGGGCGAGCTGGGCGCCTACGAGGGCTGCTCCCCGCACGCGCGGGGATGGGCCCCACATCATCGGCGCCCGCGCCTTCTGGATGTGCTGCACCCCGCGGGATGATCAGGACCTGCCTGCCACGACGACCGACGGCGCACGCTGCTCTCCCTCCGCGCGTGTGGGGGTGGTTCCCCACTGTGGTGCAGCGGCCAACGGGGCCGTGGTACGGGGTTTGGGGTGACCGGCCCGGCCTGGCAGGTGATAATCGGGCATGGCTGTTTCGTCTTCTCGTTTCCCGGTGCCGAACGCTTTCGAGTTGTTGCGTGAGCAGTACGCCAAGCGGCTGCCTGCGCGTCTCGAGGATCTGACCGGCCCGACGAGTGGCACGGTCGATCTTCCGCTGCATGTTGTCTGGTCGGGGCGAACCTCCTACGACGTCGAGCAGCCGCGGTCACGGATGGGCCTGTACCGGACAGTGCTGGCCGAGGGACAGTGCCAGGACCTGATCGACTACCTGAACCGGGACCTGCTCATCGGACAGTGGCCGGTGCTGCGGACCCTGATCAGCCGGCCGCTGCGTGACGCATGGGAAGCCGCCTTCGCTGAGCTGGCTTCGGCCCGGAGCGAGAGGGCCGCGTGAACCTGAACGACCTGCACCGCCGGCTGCTGGCCGATGTCCTCGCGATCGGAGCACCGTACCCGTTGGTGATCACCGGCGGGTACGCCGTGCAAGCTCACGGTCTGGTCGACCGTCTCAGCCAGGACCTCGACGTGGCCACCGAGAACCCGGCCACGATCGACGACATCGTCAACACGGTCAGCGATGGGCTTGCCACACGAGGCTGGGGCATCCGGCAGATCGAGACAGGGGCCCTGTCCGGCCGGCTCATCGCCAGCGACCCGGACACCGGGGAGGAATGCGAGGTCGACATCCTCAAGGAAGCGTTCTGGAGTCCGCCCGCCGAGACCGAGTACGGTCCCGTGCTCGCGCTCGACGACGTGATCGGCACCAAAGTTCGCGCCCTGGCGGACCGGGGCGCCGTCCGCGATCTCATCGATGTCCATGCCGCATCCCGACACCGCTCCAACGCTGACCTGGAGACTCTCGGCCGCCGCCACGCCCGCTTCGAGTTCAGCCTGCAGGATCTGCGCGACCGACTCGCCGGCGCCGAGTGGTGGGATGATCCGGACTACACCGCCTACGGCCTGACCCCGGAGCAGCTCACCGCCTTGCGCACCTGGGCCCTTGCCTGGACAGCTGAGCTCGATGCCCGCCTACATGCCGACGAAGACCCCGACGAAGACTGAGCACGACCGTTGCTTCCCGGTTGGTGCAGGTGGTGGTGAACACTTCCCGCAGCCGCGGGGATGGTCCCCGGAAGCTCCGCGCGGCCGGCCTGGAACCGGACTACTCCCTGCACGCGCGGGGCTGGTCCCGAGTGATCCGGTTGGACTCTCCAGCAGCGGTCGGCCGGTCTGTTCCCCGCATGCGCGGGGATGGTCCGGTCCCCGCACGTCCTGCCCTCACGGGCTCATCGGTTTCGAGCCCCTCGTCGGGTGGGCTTTGCGGTGCCGTTTCTGAAACCTCATACGGGTACGGGTACGTACCCGTATTGTGGGGGAGCGGAAGGGAACGCGACGATGACCGATGCCAACATTCGTATCCCCGAGGAAGCCAAAGACAGGCTCGCCGCGATAGCTGCGGCGGAAGGGCTGTCGCTGCGCGCGTATCTTGCGCGTCTGGCTGAGACTCTTCTGACGCCGGCTGAGAGGGTCGAGAGGGCCGAGGAGGCGCGGGTCGCGCTGAAGGCGTGGAACGGCTATGCCCCGACCGAGACCGAAGAGCAAGTCCTGGACAGCGAGCTGGACCAGCGCCTGGCCCGGGTGACCGTCCTGTGAGTGATGCCATGCACATCGTTCTGGACGACTCTGCGATGGCCGCGGCGGGGCAGGGCAATGTTCTCGCCTCCCGTCTTATTCACCGAGCCCACGCTGAGGCCGACTGGTTCCTTTATGCGCCGGCGTGTGCGCTGGTTGAGGCCGACCGAGTCCGGCCCGGTACGGCGGAGCACCTGGCTTCCCTGCCCGGCGTCACCGTCCTCGATCTGGACCTGGCAGCAGCCCTGGCTGTAGCCCGGCAGAAGACCTGGGCAGCAGCCCACAGCCAGTACGTCGCGCAGCCCACCCCGGAACGACCTTCCGGGGCGATCATCGCCACCACACAACCGGACAGATGGAGCGGTGAGGCGGTTCGCGTCTTGGACCTCACTTGAGGGCTACGTCACCCGTTGTCGCCTGCTTGTTCCGGCACGCGCGGGGATGGCCCCTTCGTGCGGCGCTTCACGTTCAGGTCGGATGCCTGCTCCCTGCACGCGCGGGGATGGTCCGGGCGGGACGGCTCGTCGAGGCCATCGTCGCCCTGCTCCCCGTACGCGCGGGGATGGTCCCCCCACGGAGATGATCAGCGCCGCCATCGGCTTCTGCTCCCCGTACGCGCGGGGGTGGTCCCGGCTTCGACGGCCTGTCGAAGATCCTCACCGGCCGTTCCCCCCACGCGTGGGGGTGGTCCCAGGTCCTGCATCGTGACGTCCTCGATGCCGGTCTGCTCCCCGCACGCGCGGGGATGGTCCCACACCATCCACCCACAACGCACGAATCGCCTCCTGCTCCCCGCACGCGCGGGGATGGTCCCGGAGGCGACCCGAACAAGGCCAAGGCGTACCGCTGCTCCCCGCACGCGCGGGGATGGTCCCTCGGGCCGCATGATGGCCTCGCCACCGGACAGCTGCTCCCCGCACGCGCGGGGATGGTCCCGAGCCTGCCGTTCAGTTCTCCACCGACCGGTTCGCTGCTCCCCGCACGCGCGGGGATGGTCCCGGCGCAGGTCAGAGACCCGCCAAACTGAAAATCTGCTCCCCGCACGCGCGGGGATGATCCCCATGTGACGCTCGGCAAGCAGGCGTTCAACCACTGCTCCTCGCACGCGCGGGGATGGTCCCCGGGCCCCGCGGGAGACGCCATGACGCCGGACCTGCTCCCCGCACGCGCAGGGATGATCCCGACCGGGTGTGCTCAATGGACTTCAGGTAGGTCTGCTCGCCGCACGCGCGGGGATGGTCCCGCCTTACGGGTGCGGGAGATGAACGTCGACGTCTGCTCCCCGCACGCGCGGGGATGGTCCCGTCAGCGTGTACGTACCGCCGGTCGGCGTGCCCTGCTCCCCGCACGCGCGGGGATGGTCCCCCCATCTCCATCGGTGAGTCGAAGCAGGCTGTCTGCTCCCCGCACGCGCGGGGATGGTCCCCCCGCCCGTCCGGGCCGAACCCCGGCACCAGGCTGCTCCCTGCACGCGCGGGGATGGTCCCTGGCCGGCCTTCATCTTGTCGCGGCACTTGATCTGCTCCCCGTACGCGCGGGGATGATCCCTCGACCGCGTTGTCCAGGTCGATGACCACGAACTGCTCCCTGCATGCGTGGGGATGGCCCCCGGTACGAGGTCCCGGCGTGCTGGACGAGTGCTGCTCCTCGCACGTGCGGGGATGATCCCAGAGCAGAAATGACGAAAGCCCCCGGCAGGTCTGCTGTCCGCGCGCGGGGATGGTCTCTTCTAGACGACGCTGCCCGGCTGGCACACCTTCTGCTCTCTGTACGGGCGGGATGGCCCGACGGGAGCCGTGCTCGCGCTCGCCTCCGGTGGCTGCTCCCTGTACGCGCGGGGATGGTCTCGCAAGCTGCGCGCGATGGGGCTGCGGTTCGGTCTGCTCCACGTCCGCGACGGGGCTGCGCCCAATGCCTGCGTGCTGCTGACTGCGTCGTTTCTGTAGATGTTCTATAGTGTTGCTATGGCATCGACGACGATTCAGGTTCCGCGGGAGACGCGTGATCATCTTGCCGAGTTGGCGAGGGAGCGGGGTGTGAGTATCGGGCAGTTGGTGGAGGCGTTGGCTGCTGAGCAGCCGACGGCGGCGCAGCGCGCGGAGCGGCTGGCGGCGGACCGGGAGGCGGTGCGCGGGTTGTTGGGGGTGGCGATCAGTGATGTCGAGTTCGATCAGGCTCCTGATGTGCTGGGCAATCTGTACAAGATCGCTGCGGACAAGGCGCGCATGGCCCGGGACTCGGCTGCGTGATCATTCTCGACACCGGCGCGGTGACTGCGCTCGCCCGTGGTCACAAGACGCTCAGCCTGCTGGCCGGCAACATGGCCCTGACGCCGGGGGAGCAGCTGCGGATCCCCGCGCCGTGCCTGGCTCAGGCTGAAGCCGATGACGAGGGCGCCGCGCGCCGTGTACTGGCCTTCTCCTCGGTCACTGTCGACCCGCTCGACATGGTCGCCGCGGTCAGCGTCGGCACCATGATCCGGGACGGCTACGGCGGCCTCGACACCTGCCACGCCCTCTATTGCGCCTTGCCCAGGCCGGAGTTCACCGGCATGTCCATCCTGCTGACCGGTCACGAGGACGCCTACCCGCCCGGCGTGGTCACCGTCGACATCGACTCACCCGGCATGCTCGGACTCCACTAACACGCCAAGATCGTGGTCTACCAGTGCCGCATACCTACACGCCCCGCCTCCTGCTCCCTGCACGCGCGGGGATGGTCCCAACCGGAACGGCCGGTTCTCCGCACGTAACCCCTGCTCCCCGCACGCGCGGGGATGGTCCCCCCCCTTCAAGGTCGGCCGTCACGGCGACGCCGCCTGCTCCCCGCACGCGCGGGGATGGTCTGAACGAGGTCTGGAAGAACGCGCCGACGTCGCACTGCTCCCCGCATGCGCGGGGATGGTCCCTTGGGCTGCACCAGGCCGGGGCCCTCGACCGCCTGCTGCCCGCATGCGCGGGGATGGTCCCCACCAGTTCGTCGCGGGGTGCCGGCGGCCGTCGCCTGCTCCTCGCACGCGCGGGGATGGCTCCTCGAACACATCGACGTTCGGCTGCTCCCCGCAGACGTGGGGATGGTCCCGAGTGATCCGGTTCTCCAGCAGCGGTCGGCCGGACTGTTCCCCGCACGCGCGCGGGGAGCGTTCTACCCCGGAGCGCTCTCGTGGTCAGCGGCGTTTGCTCCCGCCTGCGCGGGCTGTGTGGGATTTCTTCTCCCGCGCGTATACTGTGGCGTATACTTTCTGTATGGCTGATGCGATGATTCGGGTTCCTGCTGAGGTGCGTGACCGGCTGGCTGTGCTGGCGGAGTCGCGTGGGACGTCTATCCGTTCTCTGGTGCAGGAGTTCGCGGAATCGAGTCTCACGGATGAGGAGCGGCGTGAGCGTGCGGACGTGACGCGGGCCTATCTGGCGGAGCATTTCGGTACCGAGGTGACGGACGACGAGAGCGCGGCGATGGGCCGCCGCCTGCGGGATGTATTCGCCCGGCCGGCGCGCGGCGATGCCGCGTGATCCAGCACCACCTCGTCCTTGACACGCCCACTCTGCTCGCCCTGTCTGGGAACCGGCAGGTCTCTGCTCTCATCCATCGTGCCAACTTCGAACCCGAGGTGCGCTTGTGGGTGCCGGTGCTGGCCGTGCTCCAGGCCGACTTCGATCATCCTGGCATTGCCGAGCATGTGGGGCAGCTCGACGTCCTGCACATGCTCGATCTCGACTACCCGGCCGCTCTGACGGTTGCCCAGATGCACCGGAACGGTACGCCCGTGGGGGTGGCGGTGGCAGCCCATGCAGCCCGCATGCTTCCTCAGTGGGACATGGACGCCCTCGTCGCGACCGTCAATCCCACGGCTTACACCGACCTCGATGTCCGCGTCTTCGACCTCAACCGCTGAGCCGCACCCTACGCAGCAGGAAAGCTCCCGCGCCTGCTAGAACGGCGCTCCCGGCACGCGCAGCGATGGTCCCGCCAAGAAGATGTGCTCTGCCTGGGAGTACGTCTGCTCTCCGCACGCGCGGGGATGGTCCCGACACGACGAACAAGCCGATCATCGGGCCGATCTACTCCTCGCACGCGCGGGGATGGTCCTGTCGGCTTGAGGATGCTGTTCCGGGCGTACGCCTGCTCCCTGCGTGCGCGGGGATGGCCCCTGCGGGACAGTGAGGAGTACGGCTCCCTCGTCCTGCTCCTCGTGCGCGCGGGGATGGTCCCCTGACGGACAACGCGTTCTCCGGGCCATGTGCTGCTCCTCGCATGCGTGTGGATGGTCCCTACGCGGCCTGCCCCCACGGCTACCTGCTCGACTGCCTCCCGCACGTGCGGGGATCCCCGTTCGGGCCATAGGGGTTTCGCCGGTTGACCGCTGCTCCCTGAACGTGCGGGGATGGTCCCCGGATGACGACGCTGCTCGCCGGCGGGGTGGACTGCTCCTCGCATGCGCGGGGACGGTCCCCAGTCGCCCTGGACTTCACCGTGCCGTGGTCCGGGGTTTTTGTGCGCCGGGCTGGGGTGGGGATGTTCTGGGTAAGGCGAAGCCCTGAACGGGACGTGACGGCCGTTCAGGGCTTCACCCAGCTACTCCAGCATGGGAGCGCTTGGAGTTAACAGGTTCCAGTGTGCGGTCGGCCGGCTGCTGTGCCGTTGATCTACGGGGCGTGTGTCGCAGGTGCACAAGTACCGGCATAAGTTCCGGCATGAGTTGGGGTGCAAGTAGGCGCTCGAGTACCCGCATAAGTAGCCGTACACCGGGCTTGGGTGGGTTGCGGTATGGGGTTGCGTTTGGGGTTGCGCATGCACTTGCTCTTGGGGTTGCGGTTGGGGTTGCGCTGACCTGCGGTGATGCGGCCGTGGTGCAGTTGCGTTGTACGAGGTCACCGGGCCCTTTCCGGCATGGTCGGGGACCTTCCGGGGCGCTGACTTCCCCTCTACAGCCCTTTTCCGACAATCATGGTGGGGTGGGCGGAGGGTGTGCGGTGTCGGGGAACGGGGCCGGCCTGCGGCGCCGGGGTGGGGCGCGTCGGCGGGGCCTCCGCGCGCCGGGGGCTGGGCGGAGCCGGTCCGGGCGATGCGTCCCGGCCGGGTGTCTGTGAGCGCTCGGCTCCCGGCCTGGCCGGGACATCAACGGTCACACCATCGGTGTCAGCATCGGTCACATCAACGGTCGCACCATCGGTCATACCGGCTGGCGGGGACGTTTGCGTGCGTGGAGGCATGGTGCGAGGTCAGCGGGCGTTCACTGATGGTCGGGTGACCTCGGACAGTGCTGACTTCCCCTCTGCAGCCCTTCTCCGACACGAAAAGACAGGAGGGCGGAGGGCGGAGGGCGGAGGGCGTGCGGTGTCGGGGAACGGGGCCGGCCTGCGGCGCCGGGGTGGGGCGCGTCGGCGGGGCCTCCGCGTAGCAGCGCAGCAGGGCGGGACCGTCGAGCAGCTGGCCGTGGTCTCCCGCCTCACGTATGGCCTGGGTCTCTCCGGCGTCGAGTTGGAGGTGATCGACCCCGAGCGTGACAGTGCGGTGCCGCGCTGGTGCGCGTGCGGGCCCCGGTTGGATGGGCGCCCGGATCTCAACGCGGCCATGGCGGAACGTGCCACCACGCGTGGCGTGGACGTACGGCTGTCGGGAGATGGTTCGGACGACTTGCTCGGCGTGCCGCGCTACGCCACGACGGCCATTGCTCACCGGCACGGGGTGCGGGCTGCACGGCGCTACGCGGCTGATGTGGCCGCTGCGGGCCGGGCCTGTTCGGTGAGGCGGTGGCCGCGCTTGCCGGGTGCGTACCCGGTCGTGTGCGGGCCGCAGGGTACTGGGCGGCGAACTGGCCCGAGTGGACCGTCCCCACCGCGCCCGCGCTGCTCGCCGAGCCGTACCGGTCGGCCGTGACCGTATGCGGCTACTGGCGCTGCGGGAAGCCCGCCACGACGGAGCCCTCGTCGCCGAAGGCGTTGTCGGCATCCCGCTGGAGGGCATTGGTGTCCTGTGGTGGATCAGCGTGGAACCGTCCGCACGTGGACGGGGCTGGGGCGGGCCATGCTCGGATCAGCGCTGGAGACGCTCGCCGGGCTGGAGGCGCGGGAAGCGATCCTCTATGTGGACGACGCCCCACCCGGAGACGAACGGGACCGGACAGCGGCCAACTCCCTCTACGAATCAGCCGGATTCACCGAAGTCGACCGCCTGTATTCATACTCGACGTAGTCCGGAAACCACAGACGTCCAGGGCGATTAGGGGATGTGCCCTACTTCCCCCAACGCTACATGTGCATCAAACCGATGCACCGCCACCCCGAACACGAGCGACAGCCCCAATCCTTACTGCTAGCCGCCCGCGTCAGCGGGCTTCAACGGCCCTGGAGGCGGAGCCGAAGGGCCGAGCGGGGGAGCGGAGCGAACCCGCCCGGGGTCTGGAGCGAAGCGGAAGACCCCACGTGGTGGCGCAGTCACCACGGCTTCGGAAGCGCAGCGGACGAAGCCTCACTCTCCCTGCGAAGCAGGGAGAGTG
>NZ_JBHXSL010000069.1:0-30866 GCF_042714725.1 Streptomyces sp. NPDC058685 | reverse complement strand
GGCCGCACGGTGATTGCCACCGTGCGGCCCCGGCCGCGTTCGGGGGACCATTGACGCAGGTCGCGACCGCCTATTAACTTCACTATGCGGATTGTTGATTCCGTGCAGCGGAAAACAGGAGGGTGTGGGATGGGTCAGCAGGAGAAGGTGGCAACGAGCCTCGCCGGTGCGGTCAGCGAGGGCATCAGCGCCTCCCTCGCACCGGTGGACGCGGAGCTCGCCCGCCGATACCCGGGAGACCCCGGCACCCGCCAGCCCGTGCACACCGTCTACGTACCGGGTGACGTCTTCGCCGCCGCCACCATCCGCTCCTGGGGCGACCAGGCGCTCGCCGCACTCGACGAGCACGCACCCGACGCCGCCTCCCTCGCCGCCGTACTCGGCCTCTCGGACGAACTGGCGGAGCCCGTGTACCAGCGTGTACGGGCCAAGCTGGAGCGAGAGCCCATCGAGGACCTGCGCATCGACTTCGAGGACGGCTACAGCGGACAGGGCGAGGACGCCGACGCGGCCAGGGCCGCCCGTCTGGTGACCGAGGCGTACCAGCAGGGCACGGCCGCCCCGTACATGGGCATTCGTATGAAGTGCATGGAGGCGCCCGTACGCGACCGCGGCATCCGCACGCTCGACATCTTCCTCACCGGCCTGATGGAGCACGGCGGCCTGCCCGACGGGCTCGTCCTGACCCTCCCCAAGGTCACCTACGCCGAGCAGGTCACGGCGATGGTCCGGCTGCTGGAGGAGTTCGAGAAGGCGCGCGGACTCGACGCCGGCCGGATCGGCTTCGAGATCCAGATCGAGACCAGCCAGTCCATCCTCGCCGCCGACGGCACGGCCGCCGTCGCCCGCATGATCGACGCCGCCGAGGGCCGCGCCACCGGGCTGCACTACGGCACCTTCGACTACAGCGCCTGCCTCGGCGTCAGCGCCGCCTACCAGGCGAGCGACCACCCCGCCGCCGACCACGCCAAGGCCGTCATGCAGGTCGCCGCCGCCGGCACCGCGGTACGTGTCTCGGACGGCTCCACCAATGTGCTCCCCGTCGGCCCCACCGAGCAGGTGCACGACGCCTGGCGGCTGCACTACGGACTGACCCGCCGAGCCCTGGCGCGCGCCTACTACCAGGGCTGGGACATGCATCCCGGCCATCTTCCGACCCGCTACGCCGCCGTGTTCGCCTTCTACCGCGAGGGCTTCGCGCAGGCGGCCGCCCGCCTCGCCGCCTACGCCAACCACGCGGGCGGCGATGTCATGGACGAGCCGGCCACCGCCAAGGCGCTCAGTTCCTACCTGCTGCGCGGCATCGACTGCGGGGCGCTGGACACCGCCGAGGTGGCCGCCCTCACCGGCCTGACCCGTGCGGGTCTCGACAGCTTCGCGGCTCCGAGGCGAGGAGATCTCACCGCCACAGCCCAGTAACGGTGGCCAACTCTCGTCACTGCTGCCCCTGCTGCTCCGCCTAGTCTGTACCGGGAACGCGCACACGTGCATGCGGGCTTCGCACGCACACGCAACAGGAACGGGGCAGCGGTGACGTCGGGGGAGAACGAGCGGCTGGCCGGCCGCTACCGGGTGGTCGAGCAACTGGGCCGCGGCGGCATGGGAGTTGTCTGGCGGGCCGTCGACGAGGTGCTCGGCCGCGAGGTGGCGGTCAAGGAACTGCGGACGTACTCCGACTCGTCCGGTCCCGAACTGGACGACCTGCGGATCAGGATGCAGCGCGAAGCGCGGGCCGCCGCCCGCGTACGCCACCCCTCCGTCATCGCCGTGCACGACGTCACCGAGCACGACGGCCGCCCGGTCATCGTCATGGAGCTCATCGACGGCCCGTCCCTCGACGACGTGCTGCGCAACGAGGGCGTGCTGGACCCGCGCGAGGCCGCCCGCATCGGGGCCAAGGTCATGGAGGCCCTCGGCGCCGCCCACCGCGTCGGCGTACTCCACCGGGACGTCAAGCCCGGCAACGTCCTGCTGGACCGGGGCGGATCCGCCGGGGGCGACAGCCGCGTCGTGCTCACCGACTTCGGCATCGCCGCGATGGACGACCCCGGCGACGGCTCCACCACCCATCTGACCCGCAGTGGCGAACTGGTCGGCTCGCTCGACTACTTGGCACCCGAGCGGGCCCAGGGCCAGGCGCCCGGTCCCGCCTCCGACATCTGGGCACTGGGCGCCACGCTGTACGCGGCGGTCGAGGGCGCGGCCCCGTTCCGGCGCACCTCCACCTGGTCGACGCTCAACGCCATCGTGGTGGAACCGCTGCCCGAGCCGCAGCGGGCCGGCGCGCTGGGCCCCGTGCTCCGGCAACTGCTGCACAAGGACCCCGCACAGCGCCCCGACGCGGCGACCGCCGCCCGGCTGCTGGCCGCGGCCGCCGCCGACACCGCTGCCGCCTCCACCGCGCCGCTGGGACCGCCGGCGGGGCCGCAGGAGCCGGCGACCAGGGTGCCGACCGTGCTCAACGCGGAGGCGCACCGTCCCGAGGGATTCGGCCCGGCAGCACCCGGACCGGCCGTCCCCGCACCGGCGCCGGCCGTCCCCGCCGTCACGTCGCCGGTCTCCCCGCAGGGTTCCCGGCCCGCACGAACGTCCCGCGGTCGCCGCCGGATGATGCTCATGGCCGCGGGCGTGGTCGCCGTCCTGCTCGCCGGCGGAGGCGTGACGTACGCCCTCGTCGACCGCGACGGCTCCTCGACCGGCGAACGGGCGGGCGGCAAAGGCACGTCACCGTCCAGGAGCGCGGGCGGTGAGGCGGAGGCGGGCAACGAGATCGCACCCGGGGAGAAGAGTCCGGGCTCCGGGCCCTCCGAGCCGGACGCCGGGACGTCCCCGTCGAAGTCCGCACAGCCGCCGGCCGCCGGAACGACCGGTGGCGGGGCGACGACGGGCGGCGGCTCCGACCCGGACCCCGCGCCCGTATGCCATGCCATCGGCGGCGGCAAGTACAACTGCAAGGTGTGGCGCACCGCCACCTCGTACACGGCGTCCGGCACCGAGAAGGGCGTGCTGAAGGCGGGCACCAGCTACTTCTACTGTCAGCAGAACCTGGGCCGCCGTGAGACCCGCGGAAAATGGACCAACGTCTGGTGGGCCAGGACCGACGACGACAGTGGCAACACCGGCGTCTTCGTCAACGACGTCAACATCCAGGGCGGCCACAACGACGAGCCGGTGCCCGGCCTGCCGGTCTGCTGACGCCGGTCTGCCGACGCCGGGCGGGCGCGGCGCGGGCAGGACGGTCGGCCGCGGGGCAGCGGGGCTAGCGGTCGCCCGCCGGCGGCGGGATCTCGCCGCTGCCCCGCGGGATCAGTACCGTCTCCAGGGCGACCTGGGTCGGCTCGTCGTCCGCGCCGTCGAGGCGGCGGAACAGCCGCTCCGCGGCGGTGCGTCCCAGCGAGGCGGCGTTCTGGGCTATCACCGTGATCCCGAGCAGATCGGCGAGCTCGATGTCGTCGAAGCCCACCAGAGCCACCTGCTGCTCGCGCTCCGCCAGCACCCGTACGGCGGTGACGGTCACCCGGTTGTTGCCCGCGAACAGCGCGGTCACCGGCCGGGGCCCGGACAGCATCTCGGTGACGGCCGAGCGGACCCGCTCGGGGGCGGTGGAACCGAGCGACACCCACGAGTCGTCGACATCGAGCCCGGCGTCCTCCATGGCCGCGCGGTAGCCGCGCAGGCGCTCGACGGCGGTGTGGATCCGCGGCTGGTCGCCGATGAAGCCGATACGGCGGTGGCCGTGCGCGATCAGGTGGGCGACGCCGGCCCGGGAGCCGCCGAAGCTGTCGGAGAGCACCACGTCCGCGTCGATCTGACCGGCCGGCCGGTCCACGAACACCGTGGCTATGCCGGCCTTGATCTCCGGCTCCAGATAGCGGTGGTCGTGCCCGGCGGGGATCACGATGAGGCCGTCGACCCGACGGGCGCACAGGGCGAGCACCAGCTCCTGCTCGCGGTCGGGGTCCTCGGCGCTGGAGCCGTTGATGAGCAGCGCGCCATGGGCGCGGGCGACCTCCTCGACCGCGCGGCTCAGCGGGCCGTAGAAGGGGTCGGCCAGATCCTCCAGCACCAGCCCGATCGAGGCGGTGCGCCCCTTGCGCAGCACCCGCGCGCTGTCGTTGCGGCGGAAGCCGAGGAACTCGATCGCCTCCTGCACCCGGCGTTCCGTGTCGGGCGTCACACCGGCCTCGCCGTTGACCACGCGGGAGACCGTCTTGAGACCGACTCCGGCACGGGCGGCGACGTCCTTCATGGTGGGACGATTCCCGTAGCGGGGCTCGGGACCCCGCGTGCGCACGGGCGTGTGCGAGGGGCGGTCGGTATCGGCCACAGTGCGTAGTCCTGTCGTTGTGCGGCGTATGCGAAGCTGTACCGTCGAGCATAGGGCCTGGACAACGTTGTCAGGGGAATGGAGACTGGTTACCGAACCGCAGGTCCGACCAGTTTCCGGGGGATCCCACACCAATGCATACCGACCTCGTCGCCGCGCTGGACATAGGCGGCACCAAGATCGCCGGCGCGTTGGTGGACGGCAGCGGCCGCATCGTTCAGCGGGCGCAGCGCCCCACACCGGCCACCGAGGGCGCCGAGACGGTGATGCGCGCGGTCGAGGCGGTGCTCACCGACCTGTCCGCATCGCCGCTGTGGACGGAGGCATCGGCCGTCGGTATCGGCAGCGCGGGTCCGGTGGACGCCTCCGCCGGCACGGTCAGCCCGGTCAACGTCCCCGGCTGGCGCGACTTCCCCCTGGTCTCCCGCGTCCGGCAGGCATCCGGTGGCCTGCCCGTCGAACTCGTCGGTGACGGGGTCGCCATGACCGCCGCCGAACACTGGCAGGGCGCGGCCCGCGGCTACGACAACGCCCTGTGCATGGTCGTGTCGACCGGCGTCGGCGGCGGACTCGTCCTCGGCGGCAAGCTGCACCCCGGCCCCACCGGCAACGCCGGTCACATCGGCCACATCAGCGTCGATCTCGACGGGGACCTGTGCCCCTGCGGCGCCCGCGGCTGTGTGGAGCGGATCGCCAGCGGCCCGAACATCGCCCGGCGCGCGCTGGAGGGCGGCTGGCACCCCGGTCCCGACGGCGACACCTCGGCCGCCGCCGTGGCCGCGGCGGCCCGGGCCGGACACCCGGTCGCCGTCGCCTCCTTCGACCGCGCCGCCCAGGCCCTCGCCGCCGGCATCGCCGCGACCGCGACGCTCGTGGAGATCGAGATAGCCGTGATCGGCGGGGGAGTGGCGGGCGCGGGCGACGTCCTGTTCACACCGCTGCGCCGGGCCCTGCACGACTACGCCACGCTCTCCTTCGTCCAACGCCTCCGCGTCGTCCCCGCCCTGACGGGTACGGACGCCGGCCTCGTGGGCGCCGCCGCTGCCGCCTCGCTCGGCCGGCGAGGCGAGGCGGCAGCGGCGGTCGTCAGCAGCCGATCCTGAGATCGCCCCAGTCGGCATGGTCGTAGCTGATGCCGTCCCCGCCGTCGGTGACCACCAGCCGGACGACCTCGGCGCCGCTCACGTCGGCCGAGAGCGGCTGAGCAGGCATCGCATGGGTCAGGACGCCGGTCGAGGCGACCTTCTCGCCGTCGGCCCAGATCTCGAACGTCACTGTGCCGCGTGTTCCCGTCTCGTCGTCGAGCCCGACCTGGGCGGTGAGCGTGGAGCACTTCCCGCCCGTGTAGTACTCCACGGCACTCGCGGCGTGGACTCCGAGGCCCTTGGCGAAGACCTGCCCGCCGATCGTGATCGGCCCGCCGTCGCCCGCCTCGCCCTCGCCGTTGCTCCGGTCGCGCTCCACCGGCCCCCAGTCGCTGACGGCGCTCAGCCAGGCCAGATCGCTCGGATACGACTCGCCGGCCGGCGGTGCCACCACGACCTGGATCCGCAGCGGCACGGTGGAGGTCAGCCGCTGCCCTGTCGGCGAGCGGTACGACGCCTCGAGGGTCAGGTCGTACGCGCCGGGGGCGGTGCCCGGGGGGATCGCCGCCTCCCAGGCGGTGGTGAGCTTCCTGCCGCTCGGGAGCGCGGCCGCGGTGGTCGCGGACCTGGGCCTGAGCCTCCAGCCCGCCGGGCCGGTCAGCGCGACGGACACGGCCAGTGCCGGGGTGCGGCCGAGATCGGTGACGGTGGTGGTGAGCGTGCCCGTCCGCCCGGCCTCCCTCATCAGCCCCTCGTCGGCGCTCAGGTCGACGGCCGGCGGCAGCAGCGCCCACTTCCGGTCGACGAAGACACGCACCAGCACGGTGCCGTGCGCCGGAACCGTCGCGGCGATCGTGCCCGCGGTGTTGGTGTCGGAGTGCTTCCACAGATCGCGCATCCGGTACGCGGGTGCGCCCGGGAGGCCGACGGCCTTCGCGGTGGTGGCGATCCGCTGCGGAGCGCCGCTCTCGTTGAACAGGGCGACCGTACGGCTGCCGTCCTGCATCTCCTTGGCCACGACCCACCGGCCGGCCTCGGACGAGACCACGGTGCCCTGCTTGCCCAACGGGTCCTGGTCGACGGCGATCACCTCACGGTTGCCGAGGATCTCGAAGGCGGAGGCGGGTGCCTTGCGCAGATCGGACCCGATGAGCAACGGGGCCGCCATCACCGACCACAGGGAGAAGTGCGAGCGGTACTCGGTGTCCGTCATCCCGCCGTTGCCGACCTCGAGCATGTCGGGGTCGTTCCAGTGGCCGGGACCCGCGTACGGCGCGAGCGGCAGATTCTGCTTCATGATGGACAGCATCGAGCCCCAGTGATCGCTGATGTCACCGGTGGTGCGCCAGAGTTGGCCGACACCCTTGGCCCACTCCCAGGGCTTGTTCTCGCCCCACTCGCAGATGCTGTAGAGGATGGGGCGACCGGTCGCCCGCAGGGCGTCGCGCATGGTGGTGTAGCGGAGCTCGGCGTCCACGCCCTGGTTGTTGCAGTTGTCGTACTTGAGGTAGTCGACGCCCCAGTCGGCGAACTGCTGGGCGTCGCTGTACTCGTGCCCGAGGGCGCCCGGGAATCCGGCCTCGTTGCAGGTCTTGGTCCCCGCGCTGGTGTAGATGCCGAACTTCAGTCCTTTGGAGTGGACGTAGTCGGCGACGGCCTTGATGCCGTTCGGGAAGCGCACGGGGTCGGGAACGAGTTTGCCCTCGGCGTCGCGCTGCGGCAGGGCCCAGCAGTCGTCGAGGTTGACGTACTCGTAGCCGGCGGCCTTGAGCCCCTTCTCGACGAAGAGGTCGGCGATCCCCTTGACCATCGACTCGTTGAACTCCGCCCGGCAGTGGGTGGAGTTCCAGTTGTTGAAGCCCATCGGCGGGGTGAGAGCCTGTGCGTCGTCGACCTGTGGAGCGGCGGGAGCGGGTTCCGCCCCCGTGACCGGGGCGGCGGCGAAAGCCGGGGTGCCTAAGCCCCCGGCGCTGAGCAGCAGGGTGACCAGCGCTCCGACCACTCGATGGCGGGTAGTGCGGGTGGGAAGGTATCGCATCGTGACTTTCCTCCGTACTCGCGCCTGTTTGAGGCGGCGTCATGTACGCGTAAGTGACGAGCGTTTACGGTAGGGCGTGTTGGAGTCTGTTGGAAGAGATGCGGTAACGGTTGCACGATCTCGCGTCAGAACCCTTGACGACACCCTTTTCTGGGAGTGAGATCCAATCCTCGCGTTGAGTTGTGTTGGGTTGCACCCCGAAGGAGGGGACATGGCGCAGTCATCGTTCAACAGTTCAGCGGCACCCGGGAGCGTGGCAGGACATCGGATGTCCCGGCGGAACCTGCTGCGCGGTGCCGCGGCGGGTGCGGGTGCGATCGCGCTGCCCTCGCTGCTCGCCGCGTGCGGCAGTGGTCCGGGCGGTGACGGCAAGACCGTCACCATGGGATCCAATTCGTCCGACCCCGTGCCGAAGAAGGCCTTCGCGGACGCGTTCGCCGCGTACGAGAAGCAGTCCGAGGAGAAGCGGAAGATCAAGGTCAACACCGTTGACCACAACACCTTCCAGGAGAACATCAACCGCTATCTGCAGGGCAAGCCGGACGATGTCTTCATGTGGTTCGCGGGCTACCGCATGCAGTTCTTCGCCAAGAAGGGCCTCCTGCACGACATCAGCGACAACTGGGAGGGCTACCAGGGCTTCTCGGCCGCGCTGAAGGCCCAGTCGACGGGCGAGGACGGCAAGCAGTACCTCACGCCGTACTACTACTACCCGTGGGCGGTCTTCCACCGGAAGAGCGTCTTCCAGCAGTTCGGCTACACCGCGCCCAAGACGCTCGACGAGTACATAGCCCTCGCCAAGCAGATGCAGAAGGACAAGCTCGTTCCCATCGCCTTCTGTGACAAGGACGGCTGGCCGGCGATGGGCACGTTCGACTACATCAACATGCGGACCAACGGCTACGAGTTCCACAAGAGCCTGATGGCCGGCAAGGAGGCGTGGACGGACAAGCGCGTCAAGGACGTCTTCGACACCTGGCGCAGCCTCCTTCCGTACTGCCAGCCCGCCGCCAACGGCCGTACCTGGCAGGAGGCCGCCACCAGCCTCCAGAAGAAGGAGACGGGCATGGCGGTGTTCGGACTCCCGCACCCCGGCGCCCAGTTCCCGAAGGCCGAGCAGGCCGACATCGACTTCTTCCCGTTCCCGGAGATCAATCCGGAGCACGGTCAGGACGCGGTCGAAGCCCCCATCGACGGCTTCCTGCTGGCGAAGAAGTCCAAGAACCTCAAGAACGCCCAGACCATGGACAGCGCGAAGGACCTGCTGAAGTGGCTGGCCACGGGCAAGGCCGAGGACATCTACCTCGCCAGTGACCCCAACAACATCGCGGTCAACGACCAGGCGGACATCTCCCGGTACACCGACATCCAGAAGAAGGCCGTCGAACTCGTCTCCGGCGCCAAGCAGATCTCGCAGTTCCTGGACCGCGACACCCGGCCCGACTTCTCCTCGACGGTGATGATCCCGGCCATCCAGACCTTCATCAACAAGCCGAAGGACGTGGACGGGTTGGTCAACAGCATCGAGCGGCAGAAGAAGAGCATTTTCGCCTCCGAAGGCTGACCCCCCACCATCTCTACTTGGAGCCATCACCCGTGCCGCTGAACACTCCGCGGCGCGCCGTACGACGAGGGCCGCGGCGCTTCACCCGCCGCGACCTCGCCGTGATGGGCGTGCTACTGGGCATACCGATCCTGCTCGACGTGGCCATCGTCTGGGGGCCGACGCTGGCCTCCGTCGTGCTGTCCTTCACCAGCTGGGACGGCATCGGGGACATCTCGTGGGTCGGCACGAAGAACTACGAGAACCTGTTCACGAACTACCCCGCCTTCTGGCCGGCCGCGCGCCACAACCTGCTCTGGCTGGCCTTCCTCGGGCTGGTCGCCACCCCGTTCGGACTGCTGCTGGCCGTCCTCATCGACCGGGGCGTGCGGTTCAGCAGGTTCTACCAGTCCACGCTGTACATGCCGGTGGTGCTCTCGCTCGCCGTCGTCGGTTTCATCGCCCAACTGGTCTTCTCCCGCGACCAGGGCGCACTCAACGCCATCCTCGCGAACACCGACAACCCGACCGACTGGCTCGGCGACCCCGACCTGAACATCTGGATGATCCTGCTGGCAGCGGCCTGGCGGCACACCGGCTACGTGATGATCCTGTATCTGGCCGGTCTGAAGGCGGTCGATCCCTCGCTCAAGGAGGCCGCGTCGATCGACGGCGCCGGTGAGGCGCAGACGTTCTTCCGCGTCGTCTTCCCGACGCTCCGCCCTGTCAACGTGATCGTCGGCGTGATCACCGTGATCGAGGCCCTGCGCGCCTTCGACATCGTCTACGCCGTCAACAAGGGCCGCAACGGCCTGGAGTTGCTGTCCGTACTCGTCACCGACAACATCATCGGCGAGGCCAGCCGGATCGGGTTCGGCTCCGCCATCGCCGTGGTGCTGCTGCTGTTCTCCATGGGATTCGTCGTGACGTTCTTGGTCCAGGAGATCCGTGGGGAGAAGAACCGATGATCGACACCGCCCCCGCGCCCGCCACCGCCCGTACCGGGAGCGCCGCGCCGCGCAGGCGCCGGATCCGTCCCGGCCGGCTCGGTGTGCACGCGTTCCTGATGACGGTTTCGCTGGCCTTCCTCGCGCCGCTGCTGCTCGCGGTCTACGCCTCGCTGAGGCCGTACGACGAGACCTCGCAGCACGGGTACTTCTCGCTGCCGAAGAAGCTCTCCCTCGACTACTACCAACAGGCTTTCAGCGACTCGGGGATGACGAAGTACTTCATCAACACCCTGATCATCGCCGTGCCCGGAGTGATCGTCACCCTCTTCTTCGCCTCCTTCGTGGCCTTCGCCGTGGCGCGCCTCAACATGCGCGGCTCGATCGTGCTGCTGATGCTGTTCACCGCGGGAAACCTGCTGCCGCAGCAGGTCATCGTCACGCCGCTGTACGTGATGTTCAACCGCATCCCGCTGCCGTACTGGATGTCGGACTCGATGACGATGTTCGACTCGTACTGGGCCGTCGTCTGTGTCCAGGTCGGATTCCAGATCGGCTTCTGCGTCTTCGTCCTCGCGAACTTCATGCGCACGCTGCCGAAGGAGATACTCGAAGCGGCGATCGTGGACGGGGCGGGTGTGTGGACCCAGTACTGGCGCGTCACGCTGCCCCTGTGCAGGCCGGCCCTCGCGGCCCTCGGCACACTCCAGTTCACCTGGATGTACAACGACTTCCTGTGGGCACTGGTCTTCATCTCCGACGGCGACAAGCTCCCCATCACCTCGGCGCTGAACAATCTGCGCGGCCAGTTCTTCACGGACTACAACCTGCTGGCCGCGGGCTCGGTGATCGTGGCGCTGCCCACGCTGATCGTTTTCCTGCTGCTCCAGCGGCACTTCATCGCGGGGCTGACACTCGGATCCAGCAAGGGCTGACACCCCGTCGGCCGATCCGCCTGTCGGCCCATCCGTCCGTCGCCCGATCCGCAGCCCGACGCCCCCGCCGGTGACCGGCGGGGGCGTCCGTGCCCGTTCGCGTCAGGGACAGGTCTCGCTCAGTTTGACCGTGCCGAAGTCCAGTTCGGTGCCGACGTCGACGGTCCTGCCCGCCGCGACGCTCTGCGAGCACACCTTCCAGTTCCGGTCGAAGACCTGCATCCGGCCGGCCCCGGTGCTGTCGTGGGACGTCAGGACGAAGAAGCCCTCCGCCTGGGCGGAGTCCTGGGCCTCCTGGAGCCCCATGCCGACGAAGTCCAGGACTCTGGCGCGTTCTTCCGCGGGCGCCTTGGCGTCCGGGGGAGCGGCGGCGGGCTTCGGCGCCGTGGTCTTCGGTGCAGCGGTCTTCACAGCGGGCGCTTCTGGCTCGGCGACCACCGGTTCCGGCGCCTTCGCCGTCACGGTGGCGGTCACCGTCGGCGCCGGATTCGCGGCCGCGGCGGTCGTCTTGGTCTCGCCGCCCGCCGAGCCGACGACGACGCCGAAGAAGAACAGCCCGACGGCGGACGGAATGACGACGCGCTTACGTGCCCAACCGGGCTTGAGCGCGGGCGCCACCGCCTGATACGGAGCGGTCGGCTGCTGGTTCCAGCTCGTTGATCCCCCCAAGGATGCTTCGTGGAGAGTTGACCGTAGCGCTCCGGTTCGGGTGGATGTGAAGCAGGGGTTCCGTTAGTGACGCATCTGTGACCGATCGTCAGGGGGAGGGGTGGGGCGGGTCTCGGGGCTGTTCGGGTTCGCGAAGCTCCGGGCGTCATGTCGGCGCAGGACCACACGTGCCCCCGTCCCGGTCCGGGACGGGGGCACAGGCGTGTGAGCGGGCTTCCGGCGGAGTCCGCCAAGGCGCGCGACGGTCGGGCAGGTCCCGGGCGACGGACGGCGACTCGTGCGGGCCGCCTCAGGTCACCGCGTCCGCGGAGTGCTGGGTCACGATCACCAGGAACGCGTCCGTCTCGAGGTCCATCACGACCTCGGCCGGCTGGCCCTCGTCCCGGCGCCGGCGGGCGAACTCCTCGGCCGGCCAACTGCCTCGCGGGCCCCCGGCGGGGAACCACTCCAGTACCGTACGGCGCATCGCGCACCCCCTCTGTCTCTGCAGCTCCAACGACGCTCCGCCGCCCCATGTCACGGCCGGGCCCAGCTTTCGCTTCGTAGGGTGAGACGCGGACCGCCGTGGTGCGGTGGCCGCGAATGGGCAACAGCACGGACACAGTTGCGTCCGCGATCAGGCTCCCGGTTCCCCCCACGGGTTTCCGTGGCAGGGTGTTGCGGGCAATCCACTGTGGGCTACGGAAGAGGGGGAACCGTGATCGTCTGGGTCAACGGTGCGTTCGGAGCGGGCAAGACCACCACCGCGCGCGAACTGATCGATCTGATCCCGAACAGCACGCTGTACGACCCCGAACTCACCGGTGGCGGACTCCGCCGCCTGCTGCCGCCGAAGCGGCTCGCCGAGGTGAGCGACTACCAGGACCTGCCGATCTGGCGACGGCTCGTGGTGGACACCGCCGCGGCCCTGCTCGCCGAGCTCGGCGGCGTTCTCGTGGTGCCCATGACCCTCCTGCGGCAGGAGTACCGCGACGAGATATTCGGCGGCCTCGCATCCCGTCGCATCCCGGTCCGGCATGTGCTTCTCCGCCCGGATGAAACGATCCTGCGCGAGCGGATAGCCACCCGCGAGGAGCCGGACACACCGGATGCCGAGCAGCGCGTACGCCAATGGGCACTCGACCACATCGAGCCGTACCTCGCGGCCCTCGACTGGATCCGCGAGGACGCGCTCGTCGTCGACAACGGCAGTCTTGACCCCCGCAGCACGGCGCAGCGGATAGCCGACGCGGTCAGCAGCGGTGAGGCCCCGGTCTGCGAGATCGTGCAGACCCCCGAACCGACGGCCGAGACACTGGCCGCCGGTGTGCTGCTCTTCGACGAGGAGGACCGGGTGCTCCTCGTCGACCCCACCTACAAGCCGGGCTGGGAGTTCCCCGGCGGTGTCGTGGAGCGCGGTGAGGCTCCCGCGCAGGCCGGGATGCGCGAGGTCGAAGAGGAGCTCGGCATCCAACTCGACCGGGTGCCCAGCCTCCTGGTGGTCGACTGGGAGCCGCCGCGCCCGCCCGGGTACGGCGGGCTGCGACTGCTCTTCGACGGCGGACGGCTTCAGGGCCGCGTGGCCGGGCAGGTTCTGCTGCCCGGATCGGAACTGCGCGGCTGGCGCTTCGTGGGCGAGCAGGAGGCCGCCCACCTGCTGCCGCCCACCCGCTACGAGCGGCTGCGCTGGGCTCTGCGGGCGCGCGAGCGGGGGACGGTGCTCAACCTGGAGGCCGGCGTTCCCGTCGGCTGAACTTCCGCACGGCGCCTGTGCAGCGGCACCGGGCTGTCGGGGCCGGACTGTTCGGGACCGGGCGGCTTCGCGGAACGCGGAAGCCGCCCGGTCCCGGTCGGCTCAGCCCTGCTTGGACACCGCGTAGTTGACGAGGAAGTGTGCCTCGGCGACGGACAGCCGCTCCAGCTCCTCGGGCGACACGGACTCGTTCACCGCGTGGATCTGCGCCTCCGGCTCGCTCAGCCCGATCAGCAGGATCTCCGACTCCGGGTACAGGGCGGCGAGCGTGTTGCACAGCGGGATGGAGCCGCCCATGCCGGCGGTCTGCATCTCCTCACCCGGGTAGGCGATCCGCATCGCGTCGGCCATCGCCGCGTACGCCGGGCTGGAGACGTCCGCCTGGAATGCCTGGCCCTGGCCGGTCTGCTCCACGGCGACCCGAGCGCCCCACGGCGTGTGCGCCTCCAGATGTGCGGCCAGCAGCTTCGTCGCCTGCGCCGCGTCCTGCCCCGGCGGCACCCGCAGGCTGATCAGCGCGCGTGCACCCGCCTGCACGGACGGCGTCGCGCCCACGACGGGCGGGCAGTCGATGCCGAGGACGGTGACGGCAGGGCGCGCCCAGATGCGGTCCGCGACCGATCCGGAACCGATCAGCCCCACGCCCTCCAGCACCTTGGCGTCCCGGCGGAAGTCGGACTCCGGATACTGAAGCCCCTCCCACGTCGCCTCGCCGGCCAGACCGTCCACCGTCGTCGAGCCGTCCTCGGCGCGCAGGGAGTCCAGCACGCGGATGAGCGCGGCCAGGGCGTCCGGGGCGGCACCGCCGAACTGGCCGGAGTGCAGATTGCCTTCGAGGGTGTCGACCTGGACGCGGAGCAGGGTCATACCCCGCAGGGTGGCGGTCACCGTCGGCAGCCCCAGCCGGAAGTTGCCGGCGTCGCCGATGACGATGGTGTCGGCGCGCAGCAGCTCGGGGTGAGCCTCGGCGTACTGCTCCAGCCCGCCCGTGCCCTGCTCCTCCGAACCCTCGACGATCACCTTGATGTTCACCGGCACACCGCCGTTCGCATCGAGGGCGCGCAGGGCGAGGAGATGCATGATGAAGCCGCCCTTGCAGTCCGCGGCTCCGCGGCCGAACCAGCGGCCGTCGCGCTCGGTCAGCTCGAAGGGCGGGGTCACCCAGGCGTCGAGGTCCAGCGGGGGCTGCACGTCGTAGTGCGCGTACAGCAGGACGGTGGGCGCGCCGGCCGGGCCGGGCCGGTACCCGTACACGGACTGGGTGCCGTCAGGGGTGTCGAGCACGGCGACGTCCTGGAAACCCTCGGACCGCAGGGCGTCGGCGCACCAGTTCGCCGCGGCCTCGCACCCGCTCCGGGGGAACTGCGCGGGATCCGCCACCGACGGGAAGGCCACCAGCTCCGTGAGCTCCGCCTTGGCGCGGGGCAGCAGGGATGCGACGGTCTCGGCTATCGGATCGGCGGTCATGGGCACGCTCCTCGTGGGTGCGACGTTGTGTGCTGTGTGTACGGCAAATGCGTGGCCGATCCTCCCACAGCGGTGGTGGGGTGGCCGCGCCGTAGGATGCCGTCGAGAGCATGGGGCACGCGTCGGATCGGGAGCAGAACCACATCGTGAGCAGCGAGAACGGTGTCACCGGGGCAGGGGAAGCACAGGAGCGCGACGAGACGGTGTGGGACGTGGTCGTCGTCGGCGCCGGACCCGCGGGCGCCTCGGCGGCGTACGCGGCGGCGGTGGCCGGCCGTCAGGTGCTGCTGCTGGAGAAGGCCGAACTGCCCCGCTACAAGACCTGCGGCGGCGGCATCATCGGTCCCTCGCGCGACAGCCTGCCGCCCGGCTTCGAGCTGCCTCTGCTCGACCGGGTGCATGCGGTCACCTTCTCGATGAACGGCAGGCTGGCGCGTACGCGCCGGTCCCGCAGGATGCTCTTCGGGCTGATCAACCGGCCGGAGTTCGACGCCGGCCTGGTCGAGCAGGCGCAGAAGGCGGGCGCGGTTCTGCGCACGGGCGTCACGGTCTCCCGCGTCGAGCAGCACGGTCCCGCGGTCCCCGACCGGCGCACGGTCGCCGTGGTGACATCGGACGGCGAGACGGTCCTGACCCGCGCCGTCGTGGGGGCCGATGGCAGCGCCAGCCGCATAGGGGCTCATGTCGGTGTGAAGCTCGACCAGGTGGATCTCGGCCTGGAGGCGGAGATCCCGGTGCCCGCGTCGGTGGCGGAGGACTGGGCGGGGCGGGTGCTCATCGACTGGGGCCCGATGCCGGGGAGCTACGGCTGGGTGTTCCCCAAGGGGGAGACGCTGACCGTCGGTGTGATCTCGGCCCGCGGCGAGGGCGCGGCGACCAAGCGCTATCTGGAGGACTTCATCGCCCGGCTGGGACTCGCCGGCTTCGAACCCTCGATCTCCTCGGGACACCTGACCCGGTGCCGAAGCGACGACTCGCCGCTGTCCCGGGGCCGGGTGCTGGTGTGCGGTGACGCGGCAGGGCTGCTGGAGCCGTGGACCCGCGAGGGGATCTCCTTCGCGCTGCGCTCGGGCCGGCTCGCCGGGGAGTGGGCGGTACGGATCTCGGAGGCCCACGACGCCGTGGACGCTCGCCGGCAGGCCCTGAACTACGCCTTCGCGATCAAGGCCGGTCTCGGTGTCGAGATGGGCGTCGGGCGGCTCATGCTGAAGATCTTCGAGCGCCGTCCCGGACTGCTGCACGCGGCCATCAGCGGCTTCCGTCCGGCGTGGAAGGCGTTCGCGGACATCACCCGCGGTTCGACGACGCTCGCCGGCATCGTGCGGACGAACGGGATGGCCCGGCGGGCGCTGGAGGCGCTGGACCGGCGCGGGGGCTGACGGCTCCGGGGTGGGTGGGCCCCGGTGGTACGGCGGCTGGGTTCTGAGCGCCGCGGCGGAGGTCCGACGGTGCCGCGGGTCGGTGCGGGCGGTGCCGCGGGCCGGGTCCGGCCGCTTCCGGGTCGGTTCTGGCGGCGTCGAGGGCGGGAGCCGGCGCGATCGCGCCGGGTTCCGACGGTGTTCGAGCCGTGCGGGTGCCGTGGTGCGCCGGAGGTCCGGTGCTGAGGATGTCCGAGGGCGGGTGCCGATGAGGCGCCCGAGCTCCGGTCCCGACCGCGGGCACCGGCTCAGCCGGTCACCGTGATCCGGAATACCGGGTGCTTGTGGGCGGCGGCGAGCAGTTCCTCGTCCGTGGACTTGGCGTTCACTTCGCCGAAGAAGCGTCCGACCTCCCAGCCCCAGCGCTCGAGGTAGGTGCGGAGCAGGGCGGGCTTCTCCTCGTCGGCGAGCTCGACGGCGGTGAAGAGCTGGGTCTTGCGGCCGAGCTGCAGCCGGCCGCCGCCTGCGGCCCGCAGATTGCGCACCCACTGCGAGTGGCCGCGGGCGGAGATCAGGTAGGGCCCGCCCTCGTAGGGGAGGGGGTTGACCGGGATGCTTCTCCACTCGCCGCTGGTACGGCCGCGGACGGAGAGTTCCGCGGTGCCCATCAGGCTGATGCCTCGACGGGCGAGCCAGGCGATCGAGCCGTTGATGATGGTGTCGAGGCGGCCGGGCTTGATGTAGTGCGTCTGCGACATGACGGTCCTCGGGTTCGAGTGGTGTGTGGCGCTCGGATGCGAGAGCACTGCTCTCGCTTGAGAGCAGTGTGCACCCATGAGATGCTCCAAAGCAAGAGCAGTGCTCTCGAAAGTGGCGACGTCTCGCCAACCGGATCGGCGCTCTCGTAATAGTGCGGTGCTCTGAAACGTGAGAGGCTGTGCACCATGACCGCGATCCGTGGGGCCAGGGAACGAGCCCGTGTCGAAGTGACCGCCGCCATCAAGGACGAGGCGCGCAAGCAGCTGGCGGCCGAAGGCGCGTCGAAGCTGTCGCTGCGCGCCGTCGCCCGTGCGCTGGGCATGGTCTCCTCCGCCCTCTACCGGTACTTCCCGAGCCGCGACGATCTGCTGACCGCCCTGATCGTGGACGCCTACGACGCGGTCGGCGCCGCCGCCGAGGCGGCACTCGCCGGCGCCCCCGCCGCCGGTCCGGGCGACGACATCGCCCGCTGGACCGCGGTCTGCTCCGCCGTCCGTGCGTGGGCGCTCGACCACCCCCATGAGTACGCGCTGATCTACGGCTCGCCGGTGCCCGGCTACAGCGCGCCGATGGACACCGTCGGACCCGCGTCCCGCGTCGGCCTCGCCCTGATCTCGGTCGCCCGTGACGCCCACCGCGCCGACGGTCTGGCGCTCCCGCCGCTGGAGCAGGCGTTGCGCGCCGAGGCCGACCGGCTCACGGCCGACATCGCCCCCGATCTGCCGCCGCCCGTCGTCGTGGCCCTCGTCGCCTCATGGTCCCAGCTGTTCGGGCTCATTTCCTTCGAACTGTTCGGCCAGTTCAACCGGGTCGTCGAGGAACGCGACGTCTTCTTCGCCCACACGGCGGCCCGCCTCGCGCACGAGGTCGGACTGCGGAGCCCGCGGGGCGCGGGGACCTGACGCGGACGGGCGGCCGGCCGCGGCCCCGCACCTGTGCGCCCTCACCCCACGTACCGGCCCCGCCCCTGCCACCAGCCCCGCCCCCTCGCCCCACTCACCAGCCACGCCCCCGGCCCCCCGCCTCCCGTACTCCCCAGGGAGTACTCCTGATCGCCACGCCCGGCTGACGCCCCGCGGCCCGGTGCGCGTCTAGCGTGGCCGGTATGGATGAGCAGCACACGCGTGCCCGGGGCGGCGGTCCCCCCTGGGTGCGGCGTCCGGGGGGAGAACCGCCACCGCCCCTGCGTCTGTGGGAGGCGCGGCGCAACGCCCAGGTGATTCCCTGGCCGTCGACCCTGGTCCTCGCCGTCTTCGTGTTCGTCGGCTCGCGCTACGCCGCGATGGGGCAGCCGGACCGGGTGAGCCTCGATACGCTCGCACGTGTACTCCTGCTCGCGGGTCCGGCCGTCCTGCTGCTCCGCAACCGGTGGCCCGTCGTCTCCGTCTTCGGCGTCTGCGCCGTCACCCTCGTCTACTTCGCCCTGGGCTACCCGTACGGGCCGGTCTTCATCTCCGTCGCGGTCGGAGCCTTCGCCGCGGTGACCTCCGGCCACCGGCGTGCGGCCTGGTGGGCCGTCGGAGGGCTGTGGGCCGGGCATCTGCTCGTCGCGCACTGGCTCTTCCGCTATCTGCCCCCGGGCAAGGACGACGCGGCGCCGTGGGGACAGGAACTGGTCATCGCCGCCTGGGTGGTGGCGATCCTCGCCGCCTCCGAGCTGGTCCGCGTCCGGCGCGAGGTCTGGGCGCGTGAGCGTGTGGAGCGGGCGGCCGCCGAGAAGCGCCGCGCCGACGAGGAGCGGCTGCGTATCGCCCGCGAACTCCACGACGTGCTCGCGCACTCGATCTCGGTGATCAACGTCCAGGCGGGTGTCGGTCTCGCGCTGCTCGACTCCGACCCCGAGCAGGCACGCACCGCGCTCACCACCATCAAGGCCGCGAGCAAGGAGGCGTTGGGGGAAGTCCGTCAGGTCCTGGACACGCTGCGCACGCACGGCGACGCCCCGCGTGCACCGGCTCCGGGACTCGACCGGCTGCCCGAACTCGTCGACCAGGCCGCGAGCGCGGGCCTCACCGTCGAGATCGAGACCGAGGGAACGCGGATCCCGCTGTCCCCGGGCACCGATCTCGCGGCCTTCCGGATCGTGCAGGAAGCCCTCACCAACGTGGTGCGGCACTCGGGTTCGCGCGCCGCGCGGGTGCGGATCGCGTACGCGCCCGGACGGCTCGACCTCCGCGTCGACGACGACGGACCGGCCACCGGCTCCGAGGCCGGCGGGAGCGGCAATGGGCTGGCCGGAATGCGGGAGCGGGCCGCCGCGCTGGGTGGCACGATCGAGGCGGGTCCGCGCGCCGACGGTGGCTTCCGTGTCCGTGCCGACCTGCCCGTGCAGCCGAAGGAGACGATGTGATCCGCGTACTGCTCGCCGATGACCAGCTGTTGGTCCGGGCGGGGTTCAGGGCCCTGCTGGACGCCCAGCAGGACATCGAGGTGGCCGGTGAGGCCGCCGACGGCGAGGAGGCGGTGCGGCTGGTGCGTGAACTGGCCCCGGACGTCGTGCTCATGGACATCCGGATGCCCCTGCTCGACGGGCTCGCGGCCACCCGCAGGATCACCGGCGACGAGCGGCTCCACGACGTGAAGGTCGTCATGCTGACCACCTTCGAGCTCGACGAGTACGTCTTCGAGGCGATCCGCGCCGGCGCCTCGGGCTTTCTGGTGAAGGACACAGAACCGGAGGAACTGCTGCGCGCGGTACGGGCGGTGGTGGGCGGCGACGCACTTCTGTCGCCAGGGGTGACGCGACGGCTGATCGCGGAGTTCGCGGCCCGTTCCAAGGAACCGAAGGACGCGGAGGGGCTCGGTGAACTCACCGAGCGCGAGCGCGAGGTGATGGCCCTGGTCGGCATCGGCCTGTCGAACGAGGAGATCGCGCGCCGGCTGGTCGTCAGTCCTCTGACTGCCAAGACGCACGTCAGCCGCACCATGGTGAAGCTGGGGGCCCGCGACCGGGCCCAACTCGTCGTCCTGGCCTATGAGTCGGGGTTGGTGCGGCCCGGCTGGCTGGGCTGAGCGGGCGCGGTCGAGAACCGCCAGAGCACGGTCACCAGCCGGAGGACGAAGGCGACAGCGGCAGCGGCGACGCCGGCGAGGAGCAGTCCGCGTTCGACGGCGTGCGGCATCGTGAACATGGCCTTGGGTCCGGCGATCACACCGAAGACCAGCGCGGCGACGAGCACCGCACTCAGCAGCGCATAACCGATCTCGACCGTGATCGCGTCACGGTCCGCCTGGGTCCGCCGTCTCTTGTCCGGCACGCCCGCCCCCTTCGGCTCCATGTCCCGAAGTGTCACAGGCCGGTGGCCGGCGGGCAAGGAGCCCACCGGCCACCGTCTCCCCCCGTGGGAAGGGCGGCGTCGGTCGCCGCCGCCCCGGGAGCGTCCGCCGGTCCTCGCCGGACGCTCCCTGCGAGCGGGGTGCCGGTCAGTCGCCGACCGCCACCCGCTCGGGCTCGGGTTGGGGCACCGACGTGGCGACCAGTACGCCGCCGCCGGTGCGCCGGGTGCGCAGCCCGGTCAGTGTGATGAGCAGCCCGGCGGCCGCGACGACGGTCACCACCGCGAGGCCCGGACGGAAGCTGTCCAGCACCTGCTGGCGAGAGCCGCCGGTGTCGCCGGCCGTGATCACCGCGGTCACCACGGCGAGGAAGATCGCACCGCCGACCTGGATCGACGTGTTGAGCAGACCGGAGACCATGCCCTGCTCATGGTCCTCGACGCCGTTGGTGGCCTGGATGTTGAGCGAGGGGAAGACCAGCGCGCACGCCGCGCCGAGCAGCAGCATCGACGGCAGGATGACCGCCGCGTAGTTCGGTGCGAGGTCGATCCTCAGGAACAGGGCGTACGCGACGACCAGGAATCCGAAGCCGAGGGCGATCACGCGCGGTGTGCCGAACCGGTCCACGACCGAGCCGATCTTCGTCGAGGAGAGGGCCACGAGCGCGCCCGCGGGCAGGAAGGCCAGCGCCGTCTCCAGGGCGGACCAGCCCAGCAGGGACTGCATGTACTGGGTGACGAGGAACTGGAATCCGACGTACGAGCCGAAGAAGAAGGCCGCGCCGAGGTTCGCGCGGATCTGGCTGCCGGAGCGCAGTACGCCCAGCCGGATCAGGGGGTGGGAGCTACGGCGTTCGATGGTGACGAAGGCGGTGAGCAGGGCGGCCACGGCGAGGAAGGACAGCAGCGTACGGGCGGAGGCCCAGCCCGCCTCCGGTGCCTGGACGACGGTGAAGACGAGCAGGAGCATCGAGGCCGTGCCGGTGACGGCTCCGGGCAGGTCGTATCCCTTTCCGGAGTCCTCGCGGCTGCTGCGCGGGATGAGCTTGATGCCGGCGAGCAGGGCGATCAGGGCGATGGGCGCGGGGAGCAGCATGGTGAGGCGCCAGCTGACCTCGGTGAGCAGCCCCGACAGCACGAGGCCCATGGAGAAGCCGGTGGCGGCGCAGGTGGTGTAGATGGCCAGCGCGCGGTTGCGCTGCGGGCCTTCCTTGAAGGTCGTGGTGATGATCGACAGTCCGGCCGGCGCGGTGAACGCGGCGCTCAGGCCCTTGATGAAGCGGCTGGCGATCAGCAGCGGTCCGGAGTCGACGAGCCCGCCGAGCAGGGAGGCGACGGCGAAGACGGCGAGCGCGATGAGGAAGACCCGGCGGCGGCCGAGCAGGTCGGCGGCGCGGCCGCCGAGGAGCAACAGGCCGCCGTAGCCGAGGATGTAGCCGCTGACGATCCACTGCAGGGTCGAGGTGGACAGATCGAGATCGGTGGCGATCGACGGCAGGGCGACGCCGACCATCGAGACATCGAGCGCGTCGAGGAACATCGCGGCGCAGAGCACGAGCAGCGTGCCCCACAGTCGAGGGCTCCAGCGCTCCTGCGCCAAGGGGACGTTGGGCGGAGAGATCATGCGCAGCACAGTACATGCACATGCATTCAATGCAAGTGCATTTAATTCCGATGCAACAAAGTAGGCTTTTCTGCTAGCGTGCGCTCATGGCAGCGAACAGGTCCGAGCGCGCACTCGTCGACGAGTGGCGCGATGTGCTGGCGCTGCACGCCCGGACGATCTGCGAGCTCGACCGCGAGCTCCATCAACACGGGCTCGGCGCCAGTGACTTCGAGGTCCTCGACGTACTCGCTGAGGAGTCGGCCGCGGACGGCGACTGTTCGTTCCGGGTGCAGGAGCTCGCGTCCCGCGTTCACCTCAGCCAGAGTGCGCTGTCGCGTCTGGTGGCCCGTCTGGAGAAGGACGGGCTGGTCACCCGCGGTATGTGCAGCGAGGACCGCCGCGGCGTGCGGGTCGCGCTGACCGATGCGGGCCGGGCCCGCCACGCCGAGGTCCAGCCGCTCCAGCGCGCCGTGCTCTCCCGGATGCTGCCGGGCGCCACGGCCTGAGCCGTCGCCACTGTCCGAAACCGGGCGCCACAGCCTGATCCGTCGCCGCTGCCACGGCCCGACCTCGGCGACGCCTGCCTCGACCGAGTGTCATGGCCCGACCCCGGCGAGGCGGCCGGGCGGCCGTCCGCCTGGGCGCGTCCCGCCGCCGGGCCTGCGCTACGACCAGGTGACGGCCGACTTCTCCTGCCACTCCCGGGCGAGTTCCGTGTCGCCGGTGACCGTTACGGCGCTCAGGGGCAGCCGGTTCCACAGCGTGAAGTAGAGCTGTTCGGCGGTGCCGATGAGCTCGCAGTCCGCGGCCACCTCCGCGATCGGTTCCGTACGCGGCGCGTCCGTCGAGATCCACATGGTCCACACGTCGTCCGTGTCGAGCGGCCGTACGCGCAGGGCGCGCGGCACCTCGGAACGCAGTCGGCTCCTGGTGCGGCCGTGGAAGCCGGAGAGCAGTTCGGCGATGCCGTCGACGGCGAAGTCGGCGGGCACCGGGCCGGGCTTGCCGCTCAGCGCCGACTCGGCGTCGGCACGGTGGATCGCCGTCTCGTGCGCCTGCCGCCGGGCCCAGAACGCGAGCGGAGAAGGGGCCGGCAGGAACGTCCAGCACCGCACATCGGCCGGTGACTCGGTCAGCGCCCCCACGAGGAGGCCGTGGCCCTCGCGGAACCACTCGATCAGTTCGTCGCCGTCGAGATCGTTCTCGGGTGCGGCGGGACGGAACTCCTCATGGCCCTCCGCGACGAACGCGGCGGCCCAGCGGTGCACCATGCCGACGTGACGCAGCAGATCACGCATCTGCCAGCCCGGACATGTGGGCACCGGCGCCGCCGGGTCCGTCCGAGTGGCCGCGGCGGCCAGCAACTGGCCTTCCCGTACGAGTGATGAGATCAGCTCGGCGGTCTCCATGCCGCAGATTGTGCCACTCGGTTCATGCCCGGTGGGGCCGTCGCGTCAGGCGACCGGCGTGAATGCGCCCCCCTGTGCGCCCCCACCGGACGGGCCGACGGCGGTGTGCCCCGACGAGCGGTCAGGCGTCCTGTGGCGCGGTGGCGTTCCGGGCCGCCCAGCCGATCAGCGCCGCACCCGCGGCCAGTGCGGCGACCGTGGTGAGCGCGACGGGCAGCGAGAACCAGTCGGCGAGGAACCCGATCGCGGGCGGTCCCAGCAGCATGCCGCCGTATCCGAGCGTGGAAGCTGCGGCGACCCCGCCGGGTCCGGCGAGCGCGCCCGCGCGGGCCACGGCCACCGGGAAGATGTTGGCCAGGCCGAGGCCCGCCACCGCGAAGCCGAGGAGCGCGAGCCACACGGTCGGGGCGAGCGAGCCCAGCAGCATGCCGGCCGCAGCCGTCGTGCCGCCCGCGACCAGCGTGCGGGTCTGTCCGAGCCGCTCCAGCAGGGTCGTGCCGGTGAGACGGCCGGCCGTCATCGCGAGGGCGAAGAGGGAGTATCCGATGGCGGCTACGCCGGGGTGGGCGTCCAGGTCCTGCTCCAGGTGCAGCGCGCCCCAGTCGGCCATCGCGCCCTCGCCGTACGCCGTGCAGAGCGCGATCACGCCGAAGACCGCGACGAGCCTGCGGGTGCGGCCCGTGAGCCGGTGCGGCGCCGGGTCCTGCGGGGCGCGCTCGGTGACCGGAGCCGCCTGGCCCAGCAGCACGCGGCCGACGACGGCCGTGACCAGTAGACCGATGACGGCGAGGAGCAGCAGATGCACGGTGGGGGACAGGCCGCCGGCCACCAGGGCTCCCAGCCCCGCACCGACCATGCCGCCGAGGCTGAACGCCGCGTGGAAGCTCGGCATCACCGGGCGCCGGAGCGCGGCGACCAGGTCGACCGCGGCGCTGTTCATCGCCACGTTGATCCCGCCGTACGCGGCGCCGAAGACGAGCAGGACGAGACCGAGCGCGAGCGTCGAGTGCGTCAGCGCGGGGAGCGCGATGCTGAGCGACATCAGTACGGCACTGGCGACGGTGACCGGATGGCTGCCGAAGCGGCGGCACAGCCGGCCGGTGAGGGTCATCGTCACGACCGCGCCCGCCGAGACGCCGAGCAGTGCGAGTCCGAGGTCGCTCGCGGACGCTCCGGTCTGCTGCTTGATCGCGGGGATGCGGACCACCCAGCCGGCGAAGAGGAAGCCGTCCAGGGCGAAGAACACGGTGAGGGCGGTGCGGAGGCGGGACAGGGGGAGTGGGGCGGTGTTTCCGCTCGGGCCCCCCGGTGCGGCCGTCCGTAGTTTGTTTAGGTGCGGCACAAACTCAGCATAGGGGTGGGGGCCCGATCCGGACAAGGCGGCTGCGCAACGGCTGGATCATGGGAGACTCGCCACCATGAACGGCAAGGTGACGAGCACCAGATCAAGGCTGGAGAGGGGCCGCGGCGCCCTCGGCCCCGCGCTGGAACTGGTTCACACGGGACGCGCGCCGACCCGCGCGGTGCTCACCGCCGAACTCGGGGTCACCCGTGCCACCGCCGGAGCGGTCGCCGCCGAACTGGAGGCCCTGGGCCTGATCAGGGTCGACTCCCGCCCCGGCGCCGCCGCCGGATCGCAGGGCCGACCCTCCCACCGGCTCTCCGTCGACGACACGGGCCCGGTCGTCCTCGCCGCCCAGGTGCACGCCGACGGCTTCCGCGCGGCCCTCGTGGCACTCGGCGGCCGGACCGTCGCCACCGCCCCCGGATGCGTCACCGTCTCCGCCGACCCCGCCCAGGTGCTCGGTGAGGTCGTCGCCGCGGGCGCCGCGCTGCTGCGCGAGAGCGGCCGGCGCTGCGTGGGCGCCGGCCTCGCCGTACCGTCCGCCGTCGCCGAACCCGAGGGCACCGCCCTCAACCCGCTCCACCTCGCCTGGCCCGCGGGCGCTCCGGTGCGCGACATCTTCGCCGAGCGGGTCCGCGCCGCCGGCATCGCGGGACCCGCCTTCACCGGCAACGACGTCAACCTCGCCGCCCTCGCCGAGCACCGGCACGGCGCCGGCCGCGGCGCGCAGCACCTGCTCTGCGTCGCCACCGGCCACCGCGGCGTCGGCGGCGCGCTCGTCCTCGACGGACGCCTGCACACCGGCAGCGCGGGCCTCGCGCTGGAGGTCGGCCATCTGACGGTCAACCCCGAGGGCCGCGCCTGCCACTGCGGAAGCCGCGGCTGCCTCGACGTCGAGGCCGACCCCCTGGCCTTCCTCACCGCCGCGGGCCGCGACCCCGGACCCGAGGTCTCCCTGCTGGAGCAGTCGAGAGAACTACTGCGCACGGAGTACGCCGATCCCGGTGTACGAGCCGCCTGCGAGGAGCTGATCGACCGTCTGGGCCTCGGGCTCGCCGGGCTCGTCAACATCCTCAACCCCGACCGCATCATCCTCGGCGGACTCCACCGCGAGCTGCTGGGGGCGGACCCCGAGCGGTTGCGGGCCGTCGTCGCCGACCGCAGTCTGTGGGGGCGCAGCGGTGGTGTGCCGATCCTCCCCTGCACGCTCGACCACAACAGCCTGGTCGGGGCGGCCGAACTGGCGTGGCAGCCGGTCCTGGACGACCCGCTGGGCGCACTGCTCTGACAGGTCGTGTCCCCAAGCCCGTACCGGCAGGACGGGAGGCACGGACGCTCGTCCCGGGGCATCGGCGGGCACGTCCTCGGGGCATGCGCCGGCACTCGTCCGGGGGCATGATGGACGCTTCGCGACGTATGAGCGGGTAGTCGACGACCTATGACCCACAAGCCCTCCGGTGCACAGCCCCCTGCGCACCGGTTTCAGCACCTGCGCGACAGGTTCATGGCCTCATGGGCCGGCCTCGCGTGGTCGCGCGGTCGCGAGCTGGAGCTGATGCACCGGGCCATGGGATTCGCCGCTCTCGGCTTCCTCACCCTCGTACCACTGCTGATCGTGGTCGCGGCGGCCGATCCGGCGAGCGGCCAGGGCTTCGCCCGCTGGCTGGGGCAGGCCCTCGGCGTCTCCCCGGCCTCCGAGGACGAGGTCGGGCGGCTCTTCGGAGTACCGGGTGCCGCGCTTCAGCGCACCACCGCCTTCGGTCTCGCGGCGCTCACCGTCTTCGGTCTGACCTTCGGCTCGGTGGTGCAGACCGGTTACGAGAAGGTGTGGGACCTGCCGACGGCCCGCTGGCACACCATGTGGCGCCACGTCGTCTTCCTCGCCCTGCTGATCGTCTTCCTGCTGGCCTTCGTCAACACGCCCAACCCGCTGGACTCCGCCCTCGGTGCCGCGATCGGTGTACTGGCGGATCTGATCGGCACCTGCGCCTTCTTCTGGGTCGCCCAGCGGGTGCTCCTCGGCGGCCGGGTCCGCTGGAGCGCGCTGTTCCCCGGGGCGGCCGCCACCGCGCTCGGCCTGCTCGGGCTGCGGATCTTCTCGCAGCTCGTCTTCTCCCCGCTGATCGCGTCGAACACCGTTGTCTACGGCCCGATCGGGACCGTGCTCGTCATCCAGTCCTGGCTCGTCGGTGTCGGCGTGGTGGTGTACGGCGGCGCGATCGCCGGGCGCATCGTGCACGAGCACCGCGTCCACCGCCGGATGGCGGAGGCGGACGAGGAGTGACCCCGGCCCCGGACCGGGCGCCCCTGACCCCTGACCTCTGACCCCTGACCACGGCCGTACGGACCGGGCGGCCCTCACCGCCGGCGGGTGCGGGGAGCAGCCGTGAACGCCCCGCGTACTCCCCGGGTGGTACGCGTACTGCCGCTGGCCGTACGACGACGTCGGCCCCCTGCGGCGGGAGCCTCGGTAGCGACAAGGAATCACGCACCACCTTCGCCACCGAGGAGTTGACCGAGATGAACACCCTGGCGCACACAGGCGGGCCCGGCCCGTGGATGCTCTTCTTCCCGCTGGTCTGGGCGGCCGTCGTCGTCGGCGTCGTCACCCTGGCGCGCCGCACCGGCTTCGGGCGCGGACGCCGCGGCCCCGGCCCCTGGAACCAGCGCCCCGCGCACGGCGAGAACTCGCCGATCGCCCTCCTCGGCCGTCGGTTCGCCGCCGGCGAGATCGACGAGGACGAGTACTGGCGCCGGCTGTCCGTGCTCGACGAGCAGTTCGGCCGCGTCGGCAAGGACGGTGCGGTGTGAACACCACGACCGGGACCACCACCGTGTCCGTGACCCGTACGTGGGCCGCGGCGCGCGTGGTCGACGCCGTGAAGGTCTACGGCAGGGGCGACACCGAGGTGAGGGCCCTGGACGGGGTGAGCGTCGACTTCCCGGCCGGCCGTTTCACCGCGATCATGGGGCCCTCGGGCTCAGGCAAGTCCACGCTGATGCACTGTGCGGCCGGCCTCGACACCCTCACCTCGGGCTCGGCCCTCATCGGCGACACCGACCTCGGCACGCTCGACGACCGCAGGCTCACCCTGCTGCGCCGCGAGCGCATCGGCTTCGTCTTCCAGGCGTTCAACCTCATCCCCACGCTCACCGTCACCGAGAACATCACGCTCCCCCTGGACCTCGCCGGCGACCGGCCGGACCAGGAGTGGCTCGACGCGCTCATCGACACCGTGGGACTGCGCGACCGCCTCGGCCACCGGCCCGCCGAACTCTCCGGAGGCCAGCAGCAACGGGTCGCCGTGGCGCGCGCCTTCGCGGGCCGGCCCGACGTCGTCTTCGCCGACGAGCCCACCGGCAACCTCGACTCCCGTTCGGGCGAAGAGGTGCTGCGTCTGCTGGGCCGTGCGGTGCGCCGGACCGAGCGGACGGTGGTGATGGTCACGCACGACCCCGTCGCCGCCGCCCACGCCGACGAGGTCGTCTTCCTCGCCGACGGACGGCTCGTCGACCGGATGGAGGCCCCGACCGCCGAGCGCGTCCTGGACCGCCTCAAGGCGTTCGACGTTCGCGACCGCGACATCCCCGGGGAGGCGTCGGCATGAGCAGCAGCCGCGCCTCCCTGCGCCTCAGCCTCAGCTCGCTACGGGCCCACAAGCGGCGCTTCGCGGGAACGTTCACCGCCGTACTGCTCGGCGTCGCCTTCCTCACCGGCACCCTCGTCATGGGCGACACGCTGCGCGGCAGCTTCGACAGCATGTTCGCCAGTGCCAACGGTGGCACCGACGCCGTCGTCCGCAGCTCCAACGTCGTCACCGTCCCCGGTGACGCCCAGGGGACCCGGCAGAACGTGCCCACCGATCTCGCCGCCCGCATCGTGGGGATCGCGGGCGTTGCCGCCGCGGAGCCCAGCATCCAGGGCGCGGGACAACTCGTGGGAGCCGACGGCGAGCCGATCGGGGGGCAGGGCCCTCCGACGGTCGCCGGCAACTGGATCGCCGACACCGGACTCAACCCGTACCGGCTCGCCGAGGGCCGCGCCCCCGCCCGTACCGGCGAAGTCGTCGTCAACCGGGGGGCCGCCGAGACGGGCGGGCTGGAGATCGGTGACCGTACCGTCCTGCGCACCCCCGACCCGGTGCGGGTGACGGTCGTGGGACTGGCCACCTTCGGCGGCGAGGACGGCATGGGGCAGGTGACCTTCACCGGTATGACCCGGGGCGACGCCGAGAGGTACCTCACCCCGAGGCCAGGTGAGGCGGCGTCCATCCAGGTGCGGGCCGGGCCCGGCACCGGTCAGCAGGAACTGGTCGACGCGCTCGGCCCCGTGCTCCCCGCGGGCGTCGAGGCCATTACCGGACAGGCGTCCACCGAAGAGAACCAGGACATGATCTCCGGTCAGTTCCTGAGCCTGTTCACCACCTTGCTCCTGGTCTTCTCCGGCATCGTCCTGCTGGTCGCCACCTTCTCCATCCACAACACCTTCGCCATCGTCATCGCCCAGCGGACCCGCGAGAACGCGCTGCTGCGCGCCCTCGGAGCCTCCCGCCGCCAGGTCGTCGGCTCGACTCTCGCCGAGGCGAGTGCCGTCGCGCTCGTCGCCTCCGGTGCCGGGCTGCTCGGCGGTATCGGTATCGCGGCCGGACTGCGGGCGCTGTTCCCGGTCATCGGATTCCCCTTCCCCGAGGGCGGCCTGGTGATCAGCGCTCTCTCCCTGCTGCTGCCGCTCGCCGTCGGGGTGCTCGTCTGCCTCGGCTCGGCGCTGATGCCGGCCGTGCGCGCCGGACGCACCGCCCCGCTGGCGGCGCTGCGCGAGACGGCCGTCGACCGGTCGGCCGCCTCGGTGAAGCGTGCCCGCACCGGCGGGGCCGTGGCGCTCGCCGCCCTCGCCGTCATCCTCGTCGGCGTCCTCGCGACCCCGTCCATCTGGCTTGCCGCCACCGGCGCGGTCCTCGCCCTCGCCGCCTTCGTGGTACTGGGCCCGGTCGCGTCCTCGTACGCCGTACGGACCCTGGGCGCACCGCTCGACCGGCTGCGCGGCGTCTCCGGCAGGCTGGCCAAGCGCAACGCCCTGCGCAGCCCGGGGCGCACGGCGGCGACCGCCACCGCCCTGATGATCGGCGTCGCGGTCGTCTCGCTCTTCACCGTCTTCGGCGCCTCGCTCAAGGCCACCATGGACCAGACGGTCTCCCGCTCCTTCGCGGGCGATGTCGCGGTCAGCGCGCCCTCGTTCGGCGCGGGCGGCAGCGGGCTCAGCCCGAGGCTCGCCCCGGCCATCGCGGCGCTGCCCGAGGTGGAGACCGCCGTCGGTCTCGGCCAGGGCGTCGCCGAGGTCGACGGCGCGGGCCGTCAGCTGACGGTCAGCGATCCGGTCGCCCTCGGCAGGGCGTTCGATCTCGGCACGGTCCGGGGCTCGCTCGACGGGCTAGGCACCGACGGCATGGCCGTGGCGGCCACCGAGGCCGGGAAGCGGGGCTGGAAGCCCGGCTCGACGGCCGACGTCACCTTCACGGACGGCACGTCAGAGACCTTCACCGTGCGCGCCGTGTACGAACAGGCGGAACTCGCGGGCGACTACGTCATCACCCGCGCGGCCTGGGCCCCGCACCGCGGCCAGGACTCCGACACGCTGATCGCCGTCGGCTTCGAGGACGGTGTGCCGGCCGCGGACGGCACGGCAGCCGTCGAGAAGACCGCGTCCGCCTACGGCAACCCCGAGGTGCAGACCCGCGAGGAGTACGCGCGGTCCGCGGCGGGCGCCATCGACATGATGCTCACTCTGGTCTACGCACTGCTCGCGCTGGCCGTCGTGATCGCCCTGCTGGGCATCGCGAACACGCTCACGCTCGCGATCCACGAACGCACCAGGGAACTGGGCCTGTTGCGGGCCGTCGGCCAGACGAGGACCCAGCTGCGTGCCATGGTGCGCTACGAGTCCGTGCTGGTCGCCGCGTTCGGCACGGCCGGCGGACTCGCACTCGGCGGACTGCTCGGCTGGGTGCTGGTCAAGGCGTCCGAAGGCACCGGCGACACGTCCTTCGCCTTCGCGCTGCCGCCCGGCCGGCTCCTGGTGGTGGCACTCGTCGGCCTGGTCGCCGGAGCGGTCGCGGGCTGGCGGCCCGCGCGCCGCGCCGCGCGCCTGGACGTGCTGCGGGCCATCGCGACGGAGTAGGGCCCCTTTCAGAAGTCCCGCCTGCCCCGCGCCGCCCGGCACGCACACGCGCGATGTCGGCGGAGTCGCCCAAGTACGTCCCTACGAGGGCGATCTCCCCCGGCCTCCGGCGGGGGCGCCCCCACCGCCTTGCGATGGCACGCACCGGACGCCGCAGGGCCCCGCCCTGCGGGCGGACGGCGCTCCTTCTGAACCC
>NZ_JBHXSL010000068.1:0-32484 GCF_042714725.1 Streptomyces sp. NPDC058685 | reverse complement strand
GAGACAGCAGCAGGACCGGGTCCAGCACCGTGCCGCCTGCGCGGCGGGCCGCGGGCCGCCGGCGCGGCTCGGCCGCCGCCTGGCCGGAGCGCAGCAACTCCAGGTAGGCGGCCTGCGTTTCGGCCGCCGGGTCGATGCCGAGTTCCTCTGCGAGGACCTCCCGCAACCGGTGGTAGGCGCGCAGGGCGTCCGCACGGTTGCCCGCGGCTGCGTGTGCCGTCATCCGGCAGCGGTGAGCGCTCTCCCGCAGTGGCGCATGCCGCACCGCCTCCTCGGCGTAACGCAGCGCGGGATGCTCCTCGCCCAGCGCGGCGGCCGACAGGCTCGCCAACTCCAGGGCGCGCAGGCGTAGATCCTCCAGTCGCTCGCGTACCCCGCCCGCCCATTCGCCCTCCTGCGCGGGCAGGAACGAACCGCGCAGCTGGGCGACGGCACCCGCCGAGAAGTGCTGCGCCACCGCATGCCCGCCGTCAGCCAGCGCTGCCTCCGCCTGTGCGACCGCCCGTTCGGCGGCCTCCACGTCGACGGCCGCATCCTCCGGCAGCCGCAGCAGATAGCGGCCGCTCTGCGACACCAGCGGCGTTTCGCCCGGACGCTGCAACGGGCTCGCCAGATGCGCACGCACCCGGCTGACCACCCCCCGCAGCGCCGAGGCCCAGGTGTCGGGCAGGCCCTCGGGCCACAGGGTGTCGGCGAGATGCTCGCGCACGGTGCCCGAATCGCGCTCCAGAACGAGGCGTGCCAGTACCGCCTGCGCCTGGCCGCCGGACACGTGCAGCGGGGCAAGACCCTCGTGCTCGACGGTGACGAGACCTATGAGTCTGATCAGCAACTCCGACTCCCCCTGTCAGCCACGGCGAGGGGATCCGCCCCCACCGCAGTCCCGGGACGCGCTCTTGCGTCCCTTGTCATTGAAATGACGACGGCTCGGACGCGGCTCGAGAACCGGATGAGGCGTCCGCACCGCCCCCTCCGCGGGCGTCACCCGCGCCCCCGCACGCCCTGAGGACGCCAGTACCGCCGGGCGTCGCGCGGCCCGGCCGGCGTACCGCCGGTGCTGCACCGCCCCGCGACCGCACCCTCAGGGGTGACCGGCTCGAGATGTGCTCGAAGACCGGCCCACGCCCGCCTCAGGAACCCCGAACGGCCTTGATCCGCCGACTACGTTGCCGGGAGCACCGACCCCCACTCCGACGGGCTCGTGGAGGCTCACCCCATGACGGCAACGACCCGGACCACCGCCCTGATCACCGGCGCGACGGGTGGCATCGGCCTGAGCGTTGCCCGCGACCTGGGCCACCGCGGCCACCGCGTCTTCATCTGCGCGCGCACCCGGCAGCAGGTCGACCAGGCCGTCGAGGACCTGCGCGGCGAAGGCATCGACGCCCACGGCACCGACGCCGACGTCCGCTCGAGACAGTCGGTCGCCGAACTGGTCGCTGCCGCGGCCGCGTTGGGCCCCCTCGGGATCCTCGTCAACAACGCGGGCCGCAGCGGCGGAGGCCCGACCGCCGACCTGGCCGACGAACTCTGGTACGACGTCGTCGACACCAACCTCAACGGTGTCTTCCTGGTGACCAGCGAAGTCCTCAGGAACGGCGGCATGACGGGCGCCGGGCACGGGCGGATCATCAACATCGCCTCCACCGCGGGCAAGCAGGGCGTCCTGCTCGGTGCCCCCTACTCCGCTTCCAAACACGGCGTCGTCGGCTTCACCAAGGCCCTGGGCAAGGAACTCGCCCCGCACGGCATCACCGTCAACGCCGTCTGCCCCGGCTACGTGGAAACCCCGATGGCCGAACGGGTCCGCCAGGGCTACGCCGCGGCCTGGGAGACGACCGAGGAGTTCGTCCAGCAGCAGTTCGAGGCCCGTATCCCGCTCGGCCGCTACGCCACCCCGCAGGAAGTCGCCGGCCTGGTCGGCTATCTGACCACCGACAGCGCCGCGTCGATCACCGCACAGGCGCTCAACGTCTGCGGCGGACTCGGCGCCTTCTGACCCCACTGTTCAGCCGGCCACCGCACCAGGTCACCCCCGCCGACCACGGCACGCGGCCATCGCCGTCGGCCGTCTGCCGTCACACCGACCAGCCCCGAGCACCCGCCCCAACGGCGGGAGCCAGAAACCAGACTGAGGATGGGAAAGCATGCCTACCTTCGAGACGCCGAAGCCGATCACCGCCACCGTCCACCTGGAGTCCGGCACCGTACGGATCACCGCCGCGCAGCGCACCGACACGGTGGTGGAGGTCCACCCGGCGTCCGGCGCGGAGGCCGACGTGCAGGCGGCGCAGCAGACCCGGGTGGGCTGCACAGGCGGCAAGTTGATGGTCAAGACGCCCACGGGGCGGGTACTGAAGGGCGCACCCGGCACGGTACGGGTGGACATCGCGCTCCCGCAGGGCTCCCGGCTCAACGTCACCGCGGCGCGTGGCTCCGTCACCTGTGCGGGGTCGCTGGGGGAGTGCGGTGTGACGGTCCAGGACGGCGACGTCCACGTCGAGCAGGCCGGTGCGGTGCAACTGCGCACCCACAACGGCGACATCACCGTGGTCCGCACCGGGGACGCCGAGATCGTCACCGGCAGTGGGGAACTGCGTATCGGTGCCGTCGTCGGCACCGCCGTGATCAAGAACTCCCAAGGTCTCACCCAGCTGGACGAGATCACCGGCGAGGCGCAGCTGAAGACCGGCGAGGGCACCGTCTCCATCGGCCGGGCCCTCGCCGCCGTCACGGCCACCTGCGCGACCGGGGACATCTGCATCGACGAGGCCCACGGCCGGGTCGACCTGCGCACCCGGGTCGGCAACATTCAGGTCGGCATCCCCGAGGGAACCGCTGCCTGGCTCGACGCCGACGCCCAGGCCGGCACGATCCACCGCATGCTGGACACCCCCGAGGGGACGGGGGAGAGCGGCGCGAGCGTCGACGTCTTCGTCCGCACCAGCAGCGGCGACATCGTGGTCCACCGCGCCGAGCGTTCCCCCCTCGCCCGGCCCGGTCTCTGACCGGCCGTCAGCCCGTCACACCGACGCGGGACGACCCGGACCGCGGCCGCACGGACACGGGACGACGCGGACCGCGGCCGCACCGACGCGGGACGACGCGGACCGCGGCCGCACCGACGCGGGACGACCCGGACCGCGGCCGCACGGACACGGGACGACGCGGACCGCGGCCGCACCGGCCACCCGACGGGGCCGCCCCGGCACCCGCCCCGGCCGCCCCAGCGCCCCGCGGCCCCCCCGCGGGGGGCCGCCCGGCCCCCGGGCCCCCCGCCCCCGGCCCGCCGCGGCCCGCGGCCCCCCCGCCCCCCCCCGGGGCCCCCCGGCCCCCCCCCCGGGGCGGCCCCTGCCCCCCGCCGCCCTTGCGTGTCCGTCCTTTCGGCGGACCCCGGTTCGGCGGCGGATCGAAAACCGCTGGAATACCACTCGCGCCGGACTCGGACCGAACTCGGGCGAACACCGGGAGCCGGCAGCACAATTGTCATCCCCACAGGTCAGGAACGAAAAGCGGCATCGGGCGGGCAGTGGGAATGTTCCTTGCCTTGCCGGACAGCCGCTCATAGCATCGGGAAGCCATTCCTGTGCACCGTGCCCCCTGTGGCACGCACAGCGCCACGGAAATCATCCGAAGGTCGAATTCCGTTTTACCGTCCGTGCATTTCGCCGGACGTTTTCCCGATTCTGTCGAGGGGTCATGACGACACACATACGCCAGCGCTCCGGCCTGGTTCTCGAAAGCCCGTTCATCTGGCGGGCGCGCCGCCCCGGCAGCCGGCACCGGCTGTTCTGCTTCCCGCACGCCGGCGGCGGCGCGAGCGCCTTCGCCGACTGGGTACCCGCCCTGCCCGCCGACATCGAGGTGGTCGCCGTGCAACTGCCCGGCCGCCAGAACCGCATCCTGGAGGACCCGGCCACCGAGGTCGGCCCGCTGGTCCGGGACGTGACGAAGGCTCTGGGTCCGCTCCTGACCGGCTCGTTCTCCTTCTTCGGTCACTCCTGCGGTGCCCTGCTGGCCTACGAGGTGGCCCAGCTCCTGCAGGCTCAGGGCGGCCCTCGCCCGGACCGTCTCTTTCTGTCCGCTCAGCCCTCACCCGCCGCGGCGGCGCTCCGCCCCAAGATTCACAACCTGTCGGAGGACGAGTTCCGCGCCGAAGTCATGCGCCTCGGCGGCTTCGACGAGGAGGTCGCCCTGGACGAGGACGCCATGGACGCCCTCATCCCGACGGTGCTCGCCGACTTCGCCCTGTGGGAGCAGCACGACATGACGGTGGGCCCGCTGCTGCAGAGCCCGATCACCGCGATGGTCGGCGAGACGGATGTCCGCGCTCCGCTGGAGACCATCGAAGGCTGGGGCGACCACACCGCCGCGGGGTTCGAGCAACGCATCTTCCCCGGCGGCCACTTCTACCTCTTCGACGCCGGCACGGACGCGGAGGTCTTCGCGTTCCTCGCCGAGGCGGTACTGGCCTCCTAGCCCCGGCCCCGCTTCCCGTCCGGCCCGCCCGTCGCACCCGCGGCGGGCGCCGCCGTATCCACCGCGCTCAGACGCCACGCCGCGGCCGCCTCGCCGCTCGCCTCGCCGCACCCGCTCGCCTCGCCGCACCCGCCCGCCGGTCGCCGCCGACCCGCGGGCGGTGCTATTTCCCGCCGCCCGGCATATCTCCCACCTCGCCTTCCGCGGCTGGCTCCAGGGAGCCTCCAGGGGTTTTGTATCAGCCACGGCGGAGGCTGGTTTAGGCTTCGGTCAGGCTTACGAATTACGGGGACAGGGCCCTTTGTTCGGCCCTCCTCAGCGGTTTCACCGCGCGTTTCTCGACGGCATGGCTTCGCCGAACGATCCATGCCCTTTTCGCTGACGTCTCACCATTCTGGGGGAAGTGCCTTGTGTTCTTTTGGGCAGATGTTGTGGCCGGGTGAGCTCAATGACACGGAGGTTCCGGTGACGGTTGAGACGTTTACCGCATTGTTCGGACGGCAGGTCGCCGCCGCCCCGGACGCAGTCGCGGTGGTGTTCGGCGACGAGCAGCTGACCTACCGGGAGCTGGACGCCCGCGCCGACGCGCTGGCGGCCTCGCTGTCAGGACGCGGGGTGGGCCCCGAGTCGGTGGTGGGCGTCGCGCTGCGCCGCTCGTCCGCGTGGTGCGTCACGGTGCTGGCGGTGCTGAAGGCGGGCGGCGCGTATCTGCCGATGGACGCGGCCTACCCGGCGGAACGGCTCGCCTACATGGTGCAGGACTCCGCGGCGGCCCTGGTCCTCGCCGACGCGGCGACCGCGGACCGACTGCCCGACCTGCCCGCCCCCGTCCTGCGCCTGGAGGACCTGCCCGACGGCCCTGACGGTCCGGCAGCCGGGCCGGCGGGTCCGGTGTCGCCGCTCAACACGGCTTACGTCATCTACACCTCGGGCTCCACCGGCCGGCCCAAGGGCGTGGCGGTCACCCACACCGGGTTCGCCTCCCTGCTCGCCACGCAGACCGAACGCCTGAAGGTCACCGCCGGCAGCCGGGTGCTGCAGTTCGCCTCGCCCAGCTTCGACGCCTCCGTGTGGGAGCTGTGCATGGCGCTGCTGTCGGGCGCCACGCTGGTCATCGCCGACAAGGAACGCCTCGCTCCGGGCAGCCCGGTGGCCGAGACGATCGCCGCGTACGGCGTCACCCACGCGACGCTGCCGCCGCCGGTCCTGACCGCGATACGGGCCGGCTCCCTGACGAGCGTCGAGACCCTCGTCGTCGCCGGTGACGCCACCTCGCCGGAGCTGGCGGCCACATGGTCACCCGGCCGCCGCATGATCAACGCGTACGGGCCCACCGAGACCACCGTCTGCGCCACCATGAGCGGCCCGCTGCCCGGCGACGGGCACGTCCCGCCGATCGGCACCGCCATCGACGGCGCCCGTGTCCATGTCCTGGACAACGCGCTGCGGCCGGTGGAGACCGGGGTGACGGGCGAACTGTATGTGTCCGGTGCGGCGCTGGCCCGCGGCTATCTGGGCCGCCCCGACCTGACCGCGGTGCGGTTCGTGGCCTGTCCGTTCGGCGGGGACGGCGAGCGGATGTACCGCACCGGCGACCTCGCCGAGTGGACCCCCGACGGCGACCTCGTCTTCCACGGGCGGGCCGACACCCAGGTCAAGATCCGCGGCTTCCGGATCGAACCCCATGAGATCGAGGCCGCTCTGGAGACCCACCCCGGCGTCGCGCACGCCGCGGTCCTGCCCCACACCGGACGCGGCGGCCAGAAGCAACTCGTCGGCTACGTCGTCCCCGTCACCTCCACCGGCGCCCACACCGACACCGGCGGTGACAAGGGCGCCTACGGGGCCATCGCACTGAGTGCCGGGTTCTCGGTGGGGGAGCTGCGCCCCTTCCTCGCGCAGCGCCTGCCGGACCACATGATCCCCGCGACGTTCACCGTCCTGGACGCCCTGCCGCTGACCCCCAACGGCAAACTCGACAAGAAGGCATTGCCGGAGCCGGAGTTCCGCGGCGCCGTCTACCGCGCGCCGCGCACCGGGCCGGAGGAGATCCTCGCCGCCCTGTTCGCCGAACTCCTGGGTCTGGACCGCGTCGGCATCGACGACGACTTCTTCGCCATCGGCGGCGACAGCATCCAGTCGATCCAGGTGGTGACCCGAGCCCGGGCACACGGCCTGGAACTCAGCTCGCGGGAGATCTTCGAGCAGCGCACCGTCGCCGAACTCGCGGCGACCGCCGCAGCCAAGGAGCAGGCCGGCACCGCACCGGCGACCCTGGAGGAACTCGACGGCGGCGGCGTCGGCTGGATGCCGCTGCTGCCGGTGGCCCGGTGGATCCGCGACTGGGGCCCGGGCTTCGACCGGTTCCTCCAGGCGATGGTGCTCGACCTGCCCGCCGGCATCGACCACGACGGCCTGGCCGCGACGCTGGCCGCCGTCATCGACCGTCACGACCTGCTGCGCTGCCGCCTGACCGGCGGCGACGAGCCGGGTCTTCAGGTCGCGGAGCCCGGCTCGGTGGACGTCTCCGCGCTGATCCACCGCGTGACCCAGGACGGCGACATCGGGCAGGACGCCTGGCGTGCTTCGCTGCCGGCCGAACTGGACGCGGCCGCCGAGCGGCTCGACCCGGTGGCCGGGGTGGTGGCCCAGTTCGTGTGGTTCGACGCCGGTCCCACCCGGCCGGGCCGCCTCCTCGTGGCCCTGCACCACCTCGTCGTCGACGGTGTGTCGTGGCGGATCCTGATGCCCGACCTCGCCGCCGCGTGGCAGCAGGTCCGCAGCGGGCAGGCACCGCGGCTGCCCGCGGTCGGCACCTCGGTGCGGCGCTGGGCGCACGCCCTGGCCGAGGAGGCCGCGGCACCCGCCCGGGTGGCCGAACTGGCGTTGTGGCGCTCGATCGTGGAGGGCCCCGACCCCCTCCTCGGGGCACGGCGCCTCGATCCGGCCCTCGACGTGGTCGCCACCGTCCACACCACTCACCTGGAACTGCCCGTCCCGGTCACCGAGGCCCTGCTGACCGCGGTACCGGCAGCCTTCCGCGGCGGCGTCAACGACGGACTGCTCGCCGGCCTCGCCCTCGCGCTGGCCCGCTGGCGTGAGCGCCGCGGCGTCGCGGAATCCTCCGCCCTGATCCGTCTCGAAGGACACGGCCGGGAGGAGAGCGCCGCACCGGGCGCCGATCTGTCGGCCACCGTGGGGTGGTTCACCAGCGTCTTCCCGGTCCGTCTCGACGTCGCCGGCGCCGACCTCGACGACGCGTTCGCCGGCGGCCCGGCCGCCGGCACCGTCCTCAAGGCCGTCAAGGAACAGCTCCTCGCCGTGCCCGACAGGGGCATCGGCTACGGCCTGCTGCGGCATCTGAACCCGGACACCGCCGAGATCCTGCGCCACCACCGTCCCGGGCAGGTCGGGTTCAACTACCTGGGCCGGTTCTCCGCGACCGCCGACATGCCCGAGCACCTGCGCGGCCTCGGCTTCACCCAGGCACCGGTGGCCGAGCTCGCCGAACTCGACGCCGGACAGGACCCGCGGATGCCCGCCCCGGCAGCCCTCGACATCAACGCCACCGTCACCGACACCCCCCACGGGCCCCGGCTGAACGCCGCGTTCGCCGCCCCCGCCGGAATCCTGACCCCCGACGAGGTACAGGAAATCGCGGACCTGTGGGCCGCCGCCCTGACCGGACTCGCCGCGCACGCCACCCGCCCCGGCGCCGGCGGCCTGACCCCCTCCGACGTGCCGCTGGTCCGTGTCACCCAGAACGACATCGACGTGTGGGAGCAGCGCTTCCCGGGCCTGGCGGACATCTGGCCGGCCACCCCTCTGCAGTCCGGCCTGCTCTTCCACTCCCAGCTCAACGACTCCGCCTTCGACGCCTACCAGGTGCAGTACGCGCTGCATCTGTCCGGCCCCGTGGACGCGGACCGGATGCGCGCCGCCGGCCAGGCCCTGCTGGAGCGGCACCCCAGCCTGCGCGCCGCGTTCGTGCCCGACTCCGACGGCACTCTCACCCAACTCATCGTGGACGGCATCACGCTGCCCTGGCAGCACCTCGACCACAGCACCCTGGGGGAGCGGGAACGCGACCGGGCGTTCGAGGACTTCCTCGCCGACGACCTGCGCGCCCACTTCGACGCCGCCGCGCCGCCCATGCTGCGCCTGACCCTGGTCACCATGGGCCCCGAGAGGTACGAACTCGTCCTGACCGCCCATCACGTCCTGTTCGACGGCTGGTCGGTGCCGGTGCTGATGCAGGATCTCCTCAAGCTCTACGGCTCCGCCGGCGACTCCTCCGTCCTGCCGCCGGCACCCAGCTACCGCGACTTCGTCCAGTGGCTGTCCCACCAGGACACCGATGCCTCCGCCCGGGTGTGGTCCGCCGAACTCGACGGCGTCGACCGGCGCACGCTCCTCGCGCCCGCCGGCCACGACAGCCCCGGCCCCGAAGGGGGCAGCGGGATCGGACAGATCGATGTCACCCTCAGCGCCGGTGAGGCACGCGAACTGGCCCGCCGCGCCGCCGACCTCGGGGTCACCCTGAACACCGTCGTCCAGAGCGCCTGGGCGATCCTGCTGAACCAGCTGACCGGCCGCACCGACGTCGTCTTCGCGTCCACCGTCTCGGGCCGCCCGCCTGCCGTACCGGGTGTCGACTCGATCGTCGGCATGTTCCTCAACACCCTGCCCGTGCGGGTGGACACCGCCCCCGGCAACACCCTCGCCGACCTCCTGACCACCGTGCAGGACCGGCAGGCCGCGCTGATGGACCACCACCACTACGGGCTCACCGAGATCTACGAAGCGACCGGCCTGGACGCTCTGTTCGACACCATCATCGGATTCGAGTCGTTCCCCCTGGACCGGGCCGGTATCGCCGAGGCATGCGAGGCGGCCGGCATCTCCGTCACCGGTATCCGCTCCTTCACCGCCAGCCACTACCCGGTGACCCTGCTGGTCTTCATCGAGTCCGACGGCCTGCGGCTGACCGTGCAGTACCAGCGGAACGCCCTGCGGGAGAGCACCGCCCGGGCGATCGCCACCCGTTACGGGCGCATCGTGCGCCGGCTGGCGGCCGATCCCGCCCAGCGGGTCGGCACCGTCGACATCCTCGACGACACCGAACGCCACCAGGTGCTCGTCGACCTCAACGACACCGCCGCTGCCCTGCCCGGGGCCACCCTGACCGACCTGTTCGAACGGCAGGCCGCACGCACCCCCGACCGGCCCGCCCTCGTCACCGGGGACGTCACCCTCAGCTACCGGGACCTGAACAGCCGGGCGAACCGGCTGGCGGCCGAACTGATCCGCCACCACGTCGGCCCCGAGTCGGTGGTGGCAGCCGCCCTGACGCACCCGGCGGACCAGGTGGCCGCGCTCCTCGCGGTCCTGAAGGCCGGGGGCGGACACCTGCCGCTGGACCTCTCGGCACCGGCCGCCCATCGCAGCGCCCTGATCGCCGACGCAGCCCCGCACCTCCTGCTCACCGACAGCACCACCATCGAGTCACAGGGGACGGTCGCCCGCCTCGACACCACCCCTCACCTCACCGATGACAGCGGTGGTCCGGGTGACCCGGGTGACCGGGACCGGACACGGCCGCTGCACCCCGACCACCTGGCCTGGCTGACCTACACCGGCGGATATCGGGGCGGGCCACGGGGCGTGAGCCTGACCCACCGCAATCTTGCCGACCGGATCCCCGCCCTGGCCGCCCACCTGACCGCCACCCCGGGCACACCGGTGCGCATCCCCGTGGCCGGCACCCTGCCGGTGCCGGTGCTGCTGACCGTGCTGTGCACCGGCGGAACCGCCGAACTCCTGCCGCGGCCGCAGGACCTCGCCGCGCTCACGGGCGGTGTGATCAGCACAGTGCCGTCCCACTTCGCCTCTCTCCTCGACGAGCTGGAGGGCGACCTCCACGCCGAAACGGTGCTCTTCGACGGCGAACCGCTGCCGCCCGCCTTGGCGCAGCGGCTCCACAAGACGATCCCCGGTGTGCAGGTGGTGAGCACCTACCGTCCCGGTGAGACCGGATACGCCCTCGTCTCCGCGGCCCCGGCCGAAACACCCGCCACCGGCACGGGACCGGTTCTCGGCCGGCCGCCGGCGAACGTGCGCACCTACGTCCTGGGCAGCGGAATGACCCCGGTACCGCCCGGCGCGGTCGGCGAACTGTACGTCGCCGGCAGCGCACCGGCCCGCGGCTACCACCGCCGCCCCGGCCCGACCGCCGCCCACTTCGTGGCCGACCCGTTCGGCCCGCCCGGCGCACGGATGTACCGCACCGGCGACCTCGCCCGCATCGTCGCCGACGGCCGGCTCGAGTACGCCGGACGCGCCGACACCCAGGTCACCATCGGCGGGCAGCGCGTCGAACCCGCCGAGTCCGCTGCCGTACTGGCCGAACACCCCGCCGTCGACCAGGCGGTGGTCATCGCCCGCGACACCGATACCGACAACGGCGGTGGTGGCCGGCAGTTGGTGGGCTATGTCGTGCCCGCCGGGCCGGGCAGCGTCGAGACCGGCGACCTGGCCGACTTCGCCGCCGGCCGGCTGCCCGCCGAGCTGGTGCCCGCCGCGTACGTCGTCCTCGACGACCTGCCACTGACCCCCGGCGGACGGCTCGACACCGCCGCCCTGCCCGAACCCGGCCACGCCGGCCCCGTCTACCAGGCTCCCCGCGACCCGCAGGAAGAGAGCCTGTGCGAGCTGTTCGCCGACGTCCTGGGCGTCGAGCGGGTCGGCATCACCGACGACTTCTTCGAGCTGGGCGGCAACTCCCTCTCGGCGACCCGCCTGACCAGCCGCATCCGTAAGACGCTCGGTGTCAGCGTGACCATCCGGGCCATTTTCGAACACCGCACCATCGCGGAACTGTCGCGCACGGTGAAGGACGCGAACACCTCGAGTCGCCCCCGTCTGCGCAAGATGAACAGGAGTGGACAGTAAATGATCCCGTTGTCTTTCGCGCAGCGCCGACTGTGGTTCATCGAGCAGTTCGAGGGCCCTTCGGCCACCTACAACGTGCCGTTCCTGGTCCGCCTGGCCGGCCCGCTGGACGTGCCCGCCCTCCAAGCGGCCGTACGTGACATCGTGGTGCGGCACGAGAGCCTGCGCACCCTGATCGTCGCGGACGCCGACGGCGTACCCGCCCAGCAGGTGGTGCCCGCCGACGACTTGGCCCTGGACATCCCGCTCGTCGACGTCGACCCCGGCGAGCTCGACGACGCCGTGGACCGCGCCGGCCGCGACCCCATCGACCTCGCCACCCAGATCCCGGTCCGCGCCACCCTCTTCCGCTCCGGCGAGCAGGACCATGTCCTGGTTCTGCTGATCCACCACATCGCCAGCGACGGCGAGTCCGTCGTGCCCCTCGCCCGCGACCTCGACCTCGCCTACCGGGCCCGGATCGCCGGACGTGCACCCGACTACGACGAACTGCCGGTCCAGTACATCGACTACACCCTGTGGCAGCGCGAGGTCCTCGGCGACGAGGACGACCCCGACAGCGTCCTGTCGAAGCAGATCCGCTACTGGAGCCAGGAGCTGGCCGGCACCCCGCAGCCGCTGCGGCTGCCCACCGACCGCGCCCGCCCGCCGATAGCCGGTCACCAGGGCGACATCGTCGAATTCCCCATCACCCCCGACCTGCTCGCAGCCGTCGAACACCTCGCCCTGGAGCGGGACGTGTCGGTGCCGATGGTGATGCAGACCGCGCTGGCCGTCCTGCTCCAGCAGCTCGGCGCCGGCGACGACATCCCGATGGGCAACACGATCGCCGGCCGCACCGACGACGAACTCCAGGACCTGATCGGCTTCTTCGTCAACACCTGGGTGCTGCGCACCGACCTGTCCGGCAACCCCACCTTCGACGACGTGATCCGGCAGGTGCAGCACAAGGCGCTGGCCGCGTACGACAACCAGGACGCCCCCTTCGACCGGCTGGTGGAGGAGCTCAACCCGGAGCGCTCCACCGCCTACCACTCCCTGTTCCAGGTCATGTTCACCTGGGAGAACGAACGCTGGATCGACCTCGACCTGCCCGGCGGACTGCACGCCCGCCTGGAGGTGGAGGCCACCTCCTCCGCCAAGTTCGACCTGGAGTTCAACTACTTCGCCGACCCCACCCGGCCCGGCATGCTCGTCTACATCGAGTACGCCACCGACCTGTTCGACCACGCCACCGTCGAGGCCATCGCCGCCCGCTACATCCGCGTCGTCGAGCAACTGGTCGCCGACCCGGCCATGCCGGTCGCCCAGGTCGACGTGCTGGAGCCGGCCGAACGGCACCAGGTGCTGCACCACGTCAACGACACCACCCGCCCCACCCCCGACGTGACGATCCCCGGCCTGGTCGAGCGGCAGGCCGCGCAGACCCCCGACGCCGTCGCCGTCGTCTTCGACAACACCTCGCTGACCTACCGCGAACTCGACGCCCGCGCCAACCGGCTCGCCCGCGACCTGGTGGCCCGCGGCGTCGGACCGGAGACGGTGGTCGCCCTGTCGCTGCCGCGCTCCGCCGACCTCGTCATCGCCCTCCTCGCGGTCCTCAAAGCCGGCGGCGCCTACCTGCCCATCGACCCCAAGTACCCCAGCAGCCGTCTGGACTTCATCTTCTCCGACGCGCGACCGACATTGCTGCTCACCGACAGCGCGACCGTCGGCATCCTGCCCGCCGGTGACACACCCACCCTGTTCCTCGACGACCTCGACCTCACCGCACCGGACGCCGGCACGGAAGGGGCGCCGCTGACCGACCGCGACCGGATCGCCCCGCTGCGCCCCGAACACCTCGCCTACGTGATGTACACCTCGGGCTCCACCGGGACCCCCAAGGGGGTGGACATCACCCACCACACCGTCGTCAACGGAGTGATGCGCCTGGCGTCGGCCGTGGGCGTCACCTCCCAGACCTGGCTGCTGGCCGGCACCTCCATCAACTTCGACGTGTCGGTGTTCGAACTGTTCACCGCTCTGTCCACCGGCGGCACCCTCGAAGTCGCCCGGGACGTCCTGGTCATCGGCGAACGCGGCGGCTGGAGCGGCGGCGTGATCAGCACCGTCCCGTCGGTGTTCGTCGAACTCCTGGACCAGGTCGGCAGCGAGATCCACGCCGAGACGGTCGTGTTCGCCGGCGAAGCCCTGCCCGCCGCCCTGGTGCAGCGGGTCCGCGACACCATCCCCGGCATCCGCGTCGTCAACGCCTACGGACAGACCGAGTCGTTCTACGCCACGACCTACGCCCTGCCCGGCGAGGCGCCCTGGCCGCACACCGGCAGCGCCCCGATCGGCAGTCCGCTGGGCAACATGCGCACCTACGTCCTGGGCCCCGGCCTCCAGCCCCTCGCCCCCGGCGTGGTGGGTGAACTGTATGTCGCGGGGCTCGTCGCCCGCGGCTACCACCACCGCCCCGGCCTGACCGCCGAACGGTTCGTCGCCGACCCCTACGGCCCGCCCGGTGCCCGCATGTACCGCACCGGCGACCTGGCACGCTGGAACAGCGACGGGCAGCTGGAGTACGCCGGCCGCGACGACGCCCAGGTCAAGATCCGCGGCTTCCGTATCGAACCGGGTGAGATCGAAGCGGCCCTGACCGCCCACCCCAAGGTGACCCAGGCCGTGGTGACCATCCACGAGGGCCGCGGCGGCGGCAAACAGCTCATCGGCTACATCGTCCCCGTCCCGGACCCGGACAGCGGCCCGGTCAGCGTGGAGAGCCTCGGCGACCTCGACATCGACATCACCGCCGGCGTCTCCTCCCGCGACCTGCGCAAGTTCGTCGCCGGCCGGCTGCCGGAGTTCATGGTCCCCTCGGTGTTCGTCATGCTCGACAAGCTGCCGTTGACCCCCAACGGCAAGCTCGACCGCAAGGCGCTGCCCGAGCCGGAGTTCACCGGCGGCGCCTACCGCGCACCGCGCACCGACCTCGAACACGCCCTCGCCGCCATCTACGCCGACGTCCTGGGCCTGGACCAGGTCGGCATCGACGACGACTTCTTCGCCATCGGCGGCGACAGCATCCGCTCCATCCAGGTCGTCTCCCGCGCCAAGGCGCAGGGCATCGACGTCAGTGCCCGCCAGATCTTCGAAAGCCGCACCGTCGCCGAACTCGCCGAACTCGCCCGCGGCGGCCCGGCGAGCGCCCCGGTGGTGCTGGACGAACTCGAGGGCGGCGGCGTCGGCTCCATGCCGCTGCTGCCGGTCGGCCACTGGCTGAGGGAACTGGGCGGCGGCATCAACCGGTTCTCCATGTCCCTGGTGGCCGACCTGCCGACAGTCATCGACGCATCGCAGCTCGCCGCGACCATCGGCGCGGTCTGGGACCGGCACGACATCCTGCGCTCCCGGCTGGTGACCGGCGACGAGACCGGGCTGCATGTCACGGAACCGGGCACGCTGGACGTGCCGCGCCTCATCCACCGCGTCGCCTGCGACGGCGACTTCGGCGACGCCTGGCAGCAGCAGGCCGCCGCCGAACTGGACGCCGCCACCGGCCGCCTCGACCCGGCCGCCGGAGTGATGGCCCAGTTCGTCTGGTTCGACGCCGGTCCCACCACACCGGGACGGCTGCTGCTGGTCCTGCACCACTTCGTCGTCGACGGCGTGTCCTGGCGCATCCTGCTCCCGGACCTCGCCGCCGCCTTCGACCAGGTCAAGGCCGGCCGCACCCCGCAACTGCCCCCCACCACCACATCCGCACGGCGCTGGGCCCATGCCCTCGCCGAGGTGGCCACCTCACCCGAGCGGACGGCCGAACTCGACCTGTGGCGCAGCACCGTGGCCGCCGGCGACCCCCTCCTCGGCAGCCGCCCGCTGGATCCCCGCACCGATGTCGTCTCCCGCTCCGCGCACCTGTGGGTACGGCTGCCGGAGACGGTCACCGAGACTCTCCTGAACACCCTGCCCGCCACCTTCCGCGCCGGTGTCAACGACGGCCTGCTCACCGCGCTGGCCCTGGCCGTCACCCGTTGGCGCGCGGCCCGCGGCACCGACGAGCCCTCCACACTGATCCGCCTGGAGGGACACGGCCGCGAGGAGGACACCGTCCCCGGCGCCGACCTGTCGGACACCGTGGGCTGGTTCACCACCATGTTCCCCGTCCGGCTCGACCTGACCGGCATCGACCTCGACGACGCGTTCGCCGGCGGACCCGCCGCCGGCGCCGCGCTGAAGGCCGTCAAGGAACAGCTCCTCGCCGTCCCCGACAAGGGCATCGGTTACGGCCTGCTGCGCTATCTCAACCCCGAGACCGCCGCCGAACTGGCGCAGTACCCCACCGGCCAGATCGGCTTCAACTACCTGGGCCGCTACTCCGCCACGGACATGCCCGACCACCTGCACGGCCTGGGCTTCACCCAGGCCGAGGGCACCACGGAACTGGTCGCCGACCCGGACGCGGACATGCCGGCCCTGTCCACCCTGGACCTGAACGCGCTGGTCACCGACGGCCCCGACGGCCCCCGGCTCAACGCCCGCCTCGGCTATGCCACCGGCGTCCTCGACGAGGACGACGCCCGGGCCATCGCCGACCACTGGCAGGAGGCGCTCGAAGCCCTCGCCCACCACGTCACCCGTCCCGGCGCCGGCGGCCTGACCCCCTCCGACGTTCCGCTGGTGAAGGTCACCCAGCACGAGATCGACCAGTGGGAGCAGCACTACCCCGCCCTGGCCGACGTATGGCCGCTGACCGCGACCCAGTCCGGACTGCTGTTCCACACCCTCCTCGTCGACACCGCGTTCGACGCCTACCAGATGCAGATGGTCTTCCACCTCTCCGGCCGCGTCGACGCCGCGCGTATGCGCACCGCCGGCCAGGCCCTCCTGGACCGTCACGCCGGCCTGCGGACCGCGTTCGTCACCGACACCGCCGGTGACTCGGTACAGATCGTCCTGGACCACGTCGACCTGCCCTTCCGCCACGTCGACTTCAGCCGCCTGGACGACGACGAACGCATGGCGGCCCTCAAGGGGCTGCTGGCCGAGGACCACGCCACCCACTTCGATCCCCGCACACCCCCCATGCTGCGGATGACGCTGGTCACCATGGGCGGCGACCGGGCCGAGCTGGTGTTCACCGCCAACCACGTCCTGTTCGACGGCTGGTCGGTACCGCTGCTGCTGGAGGACCTGCTGCGGCTGTACGCCTCCTCCGGCGACGCCTCCGCCCTGCCCCGGGTCCGCGGCTACCGCGACTTCCTGGTCTGGCTGGACCAGCAGGACCGCGAGGAGGCGGCCCGCACCTGGGCCGCCGAACTCGCCGGCATCGACGAACCCACCCTGATCGTGCCGCACCCCCAGGCCGGGGCGGCCCCGACCGGCATCGGCCAGGTCGACGTCCCCCTGACCGCCGAGACGGCCGCCGACCTCGCACGCCGGGCCTCCGAACTGGGCGTCACCCTCAACACCGTCGTCCAGGCGGCCTGGGGGCTGGCGCTGGGCAGCCTGACGGGCCGCCGTGACGTGGTGTTCGGCACCACCGTCTCCGGCCGCCCGCCGCAGGTACCGGGCGTCGACGCCATGGTCGGACTGTTCATCAACACCCTGCCCGTCCGGGTCGACTGCACCCCCGCCGACACCCTGCAGGAGGTTCTCACCGGCCTGCAGAACCGGCAGGGCGCCCTGCTGGACCACCAGCACTACGGCCTGGCCGAGATCCACCACGCCACCGGTCTGAAGTCCCTCTTCGACACCATCGTCGTCTTCGACTCGTACCCGGTCGACCGGGCCGGCATCACGGACGCCTACGCGGCGGCGGGCATCGCCGTCACCGGCATCAGCCCGATGAGCGGCACCCACTACCCGATGATCGTGACCGCCACCGCCGAACCGCGGTTGCGGGTGGCCCTGGAATACCAGCACCACCTCTTCGACGCCCCCACCGTCGAGACCATCGCCGCCCGCTTCGAGCGGATCCTCCGGCACCTCGCGGACGACCCGCAGACCCGCGTCGCCCAGGTCGACGTCCTCACCCCGGCCGAACGCCATCGCCTGCTCACGGAATTGAGCGACACCACCGCCCCGGCACCCGACCTGACACTGCCCGCCCTGTTCGCCCAGCAGGCCGCCCGCACCCCGGACGCCGTCGCCGTCCACTGCGACGACGGCCAGGACCTCACCTACCGGGCGCTCGACGCCCGCGCCGAGCGCCTGGCCCGCGAACTCACCCTGCGCGGCGCCCGTCCCGAATCCGTCATCGGCCTGGCGCTGCCCCGCACCGCCGACCTGGTCGTGGCCATGCTCGGCATCCTCAAGTCGGGCGCCGGCTACCTGCCCATCGACCCCAAGTACCCCAGCCACCGCCTTCAGTTCATCCTGTCGCAGGCGTGCCCGCAGCTCATCGTCACCGACACCGCGACGGCCGGCGTGCTGCCGGCCGGCGACATCCCGCACCTGCACCTCGACGGCCTGGACCTCGACCGCGACTTCGACATGGATCCGGGCTCCGGGCCCGACGGCGCCGACCGTCAGGCGCCGCACCCGCAGAACCTGGCCTACGTCATGTACACCTCCGGCTCGACCGGCACCCCCAAGGGCGTCGTGATCAGCCACGCCACCGTCGTCAACGGGATCACCCAGCTCGCCGCCCGCGTCGGAGCCGGCGAAGGCTCCCGGATCCTGGCCGGCACCTCGGTCAACTTCGACGTGTCGGTGTTCGAGATCTTCACCGCGCTGACCAGCGGCGGCAGCATCGACATGGTGCGCGACGCCCTCGTCCTCGGCGAACGCGCCACCTGGTCGGGCGGCGTGATCAGCACAGTCCCGTCGGTCTTCGCCGAGCTCGTCGACCACCTCGGCGACACCATCCACGCCGACACCCTGGTCTTCGCCGGCGAGGCCCTGCCCGCCGCCCTGGTGCACCGCATCCGCCAGGCGCTGCCCGGCGTGCGCGTGGTCAACGCCTACGGGCAGACCGAATCGTTCTACGCCACCACCTCCACCGGCTCCGACACCACGCCCGGCAGCACGCCCATCGGCAGCCCGATCGGCAACATGCGCACCTACGTCCTCGGCCCCGGCCTCCAGCCCCTGCCGCCGGGCGTGGTGGGCGAACTGTATGTCGCGGGACACCTCGCCCGTGGCTACCACGACCAGCCCGCGCTGACCGCCGGACGCTTCGTCGCCGACCCCTACGGCCCGCCAGGCGCCCGCATGTACCGCACCGGCGACCTGGCACGCTGGAACAGCGACGGGCAGCTGGAGTACGCCGGCCGCGGGGACACCCAGGTCAAGATCCGCGGCTTCCGCATCGAACCCGGCGAGATCGAAGCGGCCCTGACCGCGCACCCCGGAGTCGCCCAGGCGGCGGTCGTCGCCCGCGAGGCCGGTGCCACCACCGGCCGGCATCTGGTGGGCTATGCCGTTCCCGCCGACACCGCGGCCGGCGGGCTCGACATCGACGAACTGCGCAAGTTCGTCGCCGCCCAGCTGCCCGAATTCATGGTCCCCGCCGCATTCATGGTCCTGGACCGCCTCCCGCTGTCCCCGAACGGCAAGCTGGACCGTCACGCCCTGCCCGCCCCGGAGTTCGCCGGCCACACCTACCGGGCACCGCGCACCGCGCAGGAGGAGTTCCTGTGCACCCTGTTCGCGGAGGTCCTGGGCGTCGAGCGGGTCGGCATCGACGACAACTTCTTCACCCTCGGCGGCCACTCCCTGCTCGCGACCCGGCTGGTCAGCCGGATCCGTACCGGGCTGGACATCGAGGTCCCCATCCGCGCGGTGTTCGACTCGCCGACCGTGGTGGAACTCACCGGCCGTCTGTCCCCGGGAACGCGGGTGCGCCCGCAGCTGACCAGGGCGGCCCAACGGCCGGAGCGGATACCGCTGTCGTTCGCCCAGCGCCGGCTCTGGTTCATCGACCGCTTCGAAGGGCCCTCCGCCACCTACAACGCCCCCTTCCCGCTGCGGCTGACCGGCACCCTCGACATCCCCGCGCTGGAGGCGGCGGTCGGCGACGTGGTCGCCCGGCACGAGAGTCTGCGCACCCTGATCGTCGAGGACGGCGACGGCGTACCGCACCAGCACGTCCTCGCCGCCGACCGAGCAGCGGCCATGCTGCACCTGCCGGTCGTCACCACCGACGAAGCGGGTCTGCCCGACGCCCTCGCCGACGCCGTGGCGCACCCCTTCACCCTGGCCACCGACCTGCCGCTGCGGGCGACGCTGCTGCGGACCGGCGAGCAGGACCACGTCCTGGTGCTGCTGATCCACCACATCGCCAGCGACGGCGAGTCGATGGCCCCCCTCGCCCGCGACCTCGGCGCGGCCTACACCGCCCGCCTCGAGAACCAGGGCCCGCAGTGGGACGAACTGGCCGTCCAGTACGTCGACTACACGCTGTGGCAGCGCGAGGTCCTCGGCGACGAGGACGACCCGGACAGTGCTCTGTCCGCGCAGGTCCGCTACTGGCGCGAGGAGCTCACGGGCGTGCCGCAGCCGCTGCAGCTGCCCACCGACCGGCCCCGCCCGCCGGCGGCCAGCCACCGCGGCGACACGGTCGAGTTCGCCCTCGCCCCCGAGGTTGCCGCCGCCGTCGAGGACGTCGCCCGCGCCCAGGGCGTCACCGTGTCGATGGTGCTGCAGTCCGCCCTCGCCGTGCTCCTGCACGGCCTCGGCGGAGGCGACGACGTGACCATCGGATCTCCGATCGCCAACCGCACCGACGACGGCCTCGCCGACCTGATCGGCTTCTTCGTCAACACCTGGGTGCTGCGCACCGACCTGTCCGGCAATCCGGCCTTCGACACCCTGCTCGACCAGGTCCGCAACAAGTCCCTGGCCGCCTACGACAACCAGGACGTGCCCTTCGAGCGCCTGGTGGAGGAGCTCAACCCGGAGCGCTCCACCGCCTACTCGCCGCTGTTCCAGGTGATGTTCGCCTGGCAGAACTTCGCCCGCAAGGACTTCACCCTGCCCGGCCTGCACGTCGAGTTCGAACGGGTCCGCAACGAGTCCGCCAAGTTCGACCTGTTCTTCAACATGGCCGACCTGCCCGGCATGGGCGTCGTGGGCCATCTCGAGTACGCCACCGATCTGTTCGACCGGCAGACGGCCGAGGCGGTCGCCGACCGCTTCACCCGCCTGGTGGGCCGGCTGGCCGCCGACCCGCAGACCCGCGTCAGCACCGTCGACCTGGCCCACCCGGCCGAGCGGGAGCAGGTCCTGCACCACTTCAACGACACCACCCGCCCCATCACCGACCTCACCGTGCCTGCCCTGGTGGAGCAGCAGGCCGCGCAGAGGCCCGACGCCGTCGCCGTCGTCTGCGACGACGTCTCGCTGACCTATCGCGACCTCGACGCCCGAGCGAACCGTCTCGCCCGCGACCTGGCCGCCCGCGGCGCCGGACCCGAGTCTCTGGTCGCCGTCTGCCTGCCGCGCTCCGCGGACCTGGTCGTCGCCCTTCTCGCGGTCCTCAAGGCCGGCGCCGCCTATCTGCCCATCGACCCCAAGTACCCCAGCGCCCGCCTGGACTTCATCCTCACCGACGCCCGACCCACCCTCCGACTGACCGACACCGCGACCGCCGGCGTCCTGCCCACCGACGACACCCCCACCCTGTTCCTCGACGACCACGCCCGCACCCCTGCCGATGGCGGTGGTTCGCCGAGGGGCCCGCGACCGGACCAGGCCGCGTACGTGATGTACACCTCCGGCTCCACCGGCACCCCCAAGGGTGTCGTGATCAGCCACCGCACCGTCGTCAACGCGGTGACGAGTCTGGCATCCGCGGCGGCCATCACCCGCGGCACCCGCACACTGGCCGGTACCTCCGTCAACTTCGACGTGTCGGTGTTCGAACTGTTCACCACGCTGTCCGCCGGCGGCACCGTCGAAGTCGCCCGGGACGTCCTGGTCATCGGCGAACGCGGGGGCTGGAGCGGCGGAGTCATCAGCACCGTCCCGTCGGTGTTCGCGGAACTCCTCGACCAGACACCCGGCACCATCCACGCGGAAACGGTCGTGTTCGCCGGCGAAGCGCTCCCCGCCGCCCTGGTGCGGCGGGTCCGCGACACCATCCCCGGCGTCCGGGTGGTCAACGCCTACGGGCAGACCGAATCGTTCTACGCCAGCAGCTTCCCGCTGCCCGCCACCACCGAGACCGTGCCCGGCGCTGCCCCGATCGGCAGTCCGATCGGCAATATGCGCACCTACGTCCTGGGCCCCGGCCTGCAGCCGCTGCCGCCGGGCGTGGTGGGTGAGCTGTATGTCGCGGGACAACTCGCCCGCGGCTATCACCGGCGCCCCGGCCCGACCGCGGAGCGGTTCGTCGCCGACCCCTACGGGCCGCCCGGTTCGCGGATGTACCGCACCGGCGACCTGGCCCGCTGGAACCGAGAAGGACAGCTGGAGTACGTGGGCCGCGGCGATGCCCAGGTCAAGATCCGCGGGTTCCGTATCGAACCCGGTGAGATCGAGGCCGCGCTGACCGCGCACCCCGAGGTCGTGCAGGCCGTCGCGGTCGTCCGTGACGGGCCGGGCGGCGGCAAGCAGCTCGTCGGCTACGTCGTGCCGGCCGGCGCCGCGTCCGAACAGAGCGTGGACGGCCTCGGCGACCTCGAGGTGGACATGACCGCCGGCCTGTCCGCGCGAGACCTGCGCCGCTTCGTCGCGAGCCGGCTGCCGGAGTTCATGGTGCCCTCCGCGTTCGTCGTCCTGGACCGCCTCCCGCTGGCTCCCAACGGCAAGCTCGACCACAAGGCGCTGCCCGCCCCGGAGTTCACCGCCACCACCTACCGGGCCCCGCGCACCACCGTGGAGGAGACCCTCGCCGCCGTGTACGCCGACGTGCTGGGCCTGGAACGGGTCGGGCTCGACGACGACTTCTTCGCTGTCGGCGGCGACAGTATCCGGTCCATCCAGGTCGTCACCCGCGCCCGCGCCCAGGGCATCGAGGTGAGCCCGCGGCAGATCTTCGAGCAGCGCACCGTCGCCGAACTCGCCACCGTCGCCACCAGCGGCATCGGCGACCGTCCGGTCCTCGAGGAGTTCGAGGGCGGCGGGGTGGGCCTCATGCCGCTGCTGCCGATCGGCCGCTACATGCTCGAACTCGGTGACAGCTTCGACCGGTTCTCCATGTCGACGGCGCTGGAACTGCCCGCCGGCATCGACGCGCCGCAGCTGACCGCGACCCTGACCGCGGCCCTGGACCGGCACGACATCCTGCGCTCGCGGCTGCTGCGCGAGGACGGCGGCGCCCTGCACATCGAGGCGCCCGGCACCCTCGACGCGGCCTCCGTGCTGCACCGCGTGGTCTGCGACGGCACCTGGAGCGACTGGCAGGAGCGGGCCGCGGCCGAACTGGACGCCGCCACCGGCCGCCTCGATCCGGCTGCCGGCGTGATGGCCCAGTTCGTCTGGTTCGACGCCGGGCCCGCCACCCCGGGCCGGCTGCTGATCGCCCTGCACCACCTCGCCGTCGACGGCGTGTCCTGGCGCATCCTGCTCCCGGACCTGGCCGCCGCCTGGCAGCAGATCCGCGACGGCCACGTCCCTCGCCTGCCCGAGGTCGCCACCTCTGTGCGGCGCTGGACACACGCCCTGGCCGAGGAGGCGGCGAGCCCCGCCCGCGTCGCCGAGACGGACCTGTGGCGCACGATGCTGCAGGGCCCCGACCCCCTTCTGGGGTCACGGCCGCTGGACCCCGCGGTCGATGTGCTGTCCACCGTCGAGCACCTGGAGATCCAGCTGCCGGCCACGGTGACCGATGCACTGCTGACCTCGCTTCCCGCCGCCTTCCACGGCGGCGTCAACGACGGCCTGCTGGCCGCCCTCGCGCTCGCGCTCGCCGCATGGCGCCGCTCCCGGGGCGTCGCCGAACCCTCCGCCCTGATCCGCCTGGAGGGCCACGGCCGTGAACAGGACGTCGTGCCCGGCGCCGACCTGTCCCGCACCATGGGCTGGTTCACCAGCATGTTCCCCGTCCGCCTCGACACCGCCGGCTGCGACCTGGACGAAGCGCTGGCGGGCGGCCCGGCCGCCGGCCGGCTCCTGAAAGCGGTCAAGGAGCAGCTGCGGGCCGTCCCCGACAAGGGCATCGGCTACGGCCTGCTGCGCTACCTCAACCCCGACACCGCCGCCGAACTGGGCCGGTACCCCACCGGCCAGATCGGCTTCAACTACCTCGGCCAGTTCTCCTCGGCGGACATGCCCGACGAACTGCGCGGCCTCGGCTTCACCCAACTGCCCGCCCTCGACGCGGCCCTGGACGCCGACATGCCCGCCATGTCGACCGTGGAGATCAACGCCGCCGTCCTCGACAGCGGGGACGGCGCCCGCCTCGGCGCCATGATCGGCTTCCCTGCCGGCGTCCTCACCCGCACCGAGGTGCAGGAACTGGCCGACCTGTGGACCACGGCCCTGACCGCGCTGGCCGGCCACGCCACCACTCCCGGCGCCGGCGGCCTGACGCCCGGTGATCTGCCGCTGGTCCGCGTCACCCAGGGCGACATCGACGTCTGGGAACAGCGCCACCCCCAGCTGGCCGACGTCTGGCCGCTGACCCCGCTCCAGTCCGGGCTGCTGTTCCAGTCCACCTTCCTCGACGACCACGCCTATGACGCCTACCAGATGCAGATCGTCTTCCACATCGCCGGCCACGCCGACGCGGACCGGATGCACGCCGCCGGACAGGCCCTCCTGGAGCGCCACGCCGGCCTGCGCACGGCGGTCGTCACCGACAGCGCAGGCCATCAGGTCCAGCTCGTCCTGGACAACGTCGACGTGCCATGGCGCCACATCGACCTCAGCGGTCTGGGGGAGCAGGCCCGTGAGGAGGCCTTCGAGCAACTCCTCGAACAGGACCACCACGAGCACTTCGACCCGGCCACGGCGCCACTGTTGCGCCTGACGCTGGTCACGATGGGCGAGGACCGGGCCGAACTGGTCCTGACCGCCCACCACATGCTCTTCGACGGGTGGTCGTTCCCGCTGCTGATGCAGGACCTGCTGCGCCTGTACGGCGCTGCGGGCGATGCCTCCGCCCTGCCGCGGGTCCGCGGCTTCCGCGACTTCCTGGTCTGGCTGGACCAGCAGGACCACGAGGAGACCGCCCGCGCCTGGGCGGCCGAGGTCGCCGGCGCCGAGCCCACCCTGCTGGCTCCCGCCGCCCGTGGCGCCGGTGACAGCGAGGGTGTCGGACAGATCGACATCCCGCTGCCGCTGGAGGAGGCCAGGGCCCTGAACCGGCGCGCCTCCGAACTCGGCGTCACCGTCAACACCCTGCTCCAGGGCGCCTGGGGCGTTCTGCTCGGCGAACTCACCGGCCGTTCCGACGTGGTCTTCGGCGCCACCGTCTCCGGCCGGCCGCCCGCCCTGGGCGACGTCGACTCGATCATCGGCCTGTTCATCAACACCCTGCCGGTCCGGGTCACGCACCGGCCCCAGGATTCCCTCGCCGACCTGGTGACCGGCCTGCAGAAGCGGCAGGCGGCCCTGCTCGACCACCACTACTACGGGCTGAGCGACATCCAGCAGGCCGCCGGGCACCCCAGCCTGTTCGACACCCTGGTCGTCTTCGAGTCCTTCCCCGTCGACAAGGAGGGCCTCAGCGACGCCAACACCGCCGCGGGGATCGCCTTCACCGGCATCCGCCCCTACTCCGGCACGCACTACCCGCTGGCGCTGATGGCCGGTGCCGAACCGCACCTGATGATGGTCCTGCAGTACCAGCAGGGCGCCTTCGACCGCGGGGCGGCGGAGGGCATCGCGGCCCGACTCAGCCGAATCCTGCGGCAGATCGCGGCCGACCCGACCCTCCCGGCCGGCCGCGTCGACATCCTGCACACGAGCGAACACGCCCGGCTGCGCGAGGTGAACGACACCGCCGCCGCCACCCCCGACGTGAACCTGCCTGCCCTGGTGGAGAGCCAGAGCGCCCGTACCCCGGACGCGATCGCGGTGGAACACGACGGCCACGCCCTGACCTACCGCCGGCTCAACGCGGACGCCAACCGCCTGGCGAGGGAACTCGCCGACCGCGGTGTGGGACCCGAGTCCCTGGTCGCGGTCTGCCTGCCGCGCTCCGCGGACCTGGTCGTCGCGCTCCTCGCGGTCCTGAAGGCCGGCGGCGCCTACCTGCCCGTCGACCCCGCCTACCCCGGCCACCGGCTCGCGGCCGTCCTCGCCGAGGCCGGCCCCGCGCTGATCCTCACCGACACGGCCACCGAAGCGGTGCTGCCGCCCACCGAGTGCCCCCGCCTCCATCTGGACACCCTCACCCTCACCGAGCGGCCCGGCACCGACCTCACCGACCGCGAGCGCACCGCCCCGCTGCACCCCGACCACCTCGCCTACGTGATGTACACCTCCGGCTCCACCGGCGCCCCCAAGGGCGTGGCCCTCACCCACCGCACGGTCGTCAACGGCGTCCTGCGGCTGGCGCCCCAGGTGGACATGGGACCGGGCCGGCGAATGTCGGCCGGCACCTCGGTCAACTTCGACGTGTCGGTGTTCGAGATGTTCACCACCCTCACCACCGGCGGCACCCTCGACGTCGTCCGCGACGTCCTGGTCCTCGGCGAGCGGGACGTCCTGCCCGGCCAGGTGATCAGCACCGTGCCCTCCGCGTTCGCCGAACTCGCCGGCCAACTCGCGCACCACACCACCCACCCCGACACCCTGGTCTTCGCGGGCGAAGCCCTGCCCACCGCCGTCCTCCAGCAAGCCCGGGACACCTTCCCGGGCGTCCGCATCGTCAACGCCTACGGACAGAGCGAATCGTTCTACGCCACCACCCACACCCTCACCGCCGAGGCCCCGGCCCCGGACACCGGCAGCACCCCGATCGGCAGGCCCATCGGTAACATGCGCACCCACGTCCTGGGCCCCGCCCTCCAACCGGTCGCCCCCGGCGTGGTCGGCGAGCTGTATGTCGCGGGACACCTCGCCCGCGGCTACCACCAGCGGCCCGCCCTGACCGCCGCACGGTTCGTCGCCGACCCGTTCGGCCCGCCCGGCTCGCGGATGTACCGCACCGGCGACCTGGCCCGCTGGAACGACGAGGGACAGCTGGAGTACGTGGGCCGCGACGACGCCCAGGTCAAGATCCGCGGCTTCCGCGTCGAACCCGGCGAGATCGAAACCGCGCTGACCGCGCACCCCGACCTCGCCCAGGCGGTGGTGACCCTCCACGAGGGCCGCGGCGGCAAGCAGCTCGTCGCCTACGTGGTGCCCCGGCACGGCGACGGCCCCACCACCGACGACCTGCGCGACCACCTCACGGCTCAGCTGCCGCCGTACATGGTGCCCGCGGCGTTCGTGACACTCGAGCGACTCCCGCTGGCCCCCAACGGCAAGCTCGACCACCGCGCCCTGCCCGACCCGCAGTTCTCCGCCGCCGCCCACCGCGCCCCGCGCACCCCCCGCGAAGAGGTCCTGTGCGGACTGTTCGCCGAAGTGCTCGGTCTCCCGCGGGTCGGCATCGACGACGACTTCTTCACCCTGGGCGGCCACTCCCTGCTCGCCAGCCGGCTCCTCAACCGGATCCGCACCCTGCTCGGCGTCGCCATCCCCATCCGCGTCATGTTCCAGTCGCCCACCGTCGCCCAGCTCGACACCTACCTGACCTCCGGCACCGAGTCGTCCGAACACACCGACCCGTTCGGTGTCGTCCTGCCGCTGAAGACCAGCGGCACGGCAGCCCCCCTGTGGTTCATCCACCCCGGAGTGGGCCTGTCCTGGGCCTACATGGGCTTCGCCGGACACCTGGACGAGGACAGGCCCGGCTACGCCATCCAGGCCCGCGGCTTCGACGGCAGTCCGTTGCCGCAGTCCGTCGAGGAGATGATCACCGACTACGTCCAGCAGATCCTCAAGGTTCAGCCCGACGGCCCCTACCACCTGGCCGGCCTGTCCCTGGGAGGCACCCTCGCCCAGGCCATGGCCGCCGAACTCCAGCGCCGGGGACACCAGGTGGCCACCCTCGCTCTGCTGGACTGCGTCCCCGCCTCCTGGTTCACCCACCACGACAGCGTCGACGCCTCCGAAGTACGGGAGTTCTTCGGCGAACGCCTCCCCGCGCTGGCGGAAGGCGCCGAGGGTGACCGGGAATCCCTCATCGACAACGCGTCCGCCATCATGCTCCACCACCTGAGCCTGATGAAGGACTTCACCTCACCCGTCTTCGACGGCGACGCCCTGTTCTTCAACGCGACGCTGAACCCGGACGACTCCTATCTCGCCCACTGGCGGCCCCACATCACCGGCGCCATCCAGGAGTGGAACATCCACTCCACCCACCTCGGGATGAACATGCCCGCGCCCGCGGCCGAGATATCCCGGGCCATCAACCGGCACCTCGACGACCACGGCAGCAACCTCTCGGGAGCATCTCTTGTATGACGTCATAGTGGTGGGAGCACGCGCCGCCGGAGCACCGGCCGCCATGCTGCTCGCACGCGCCGGATACCGGGTGCTCCTCCTCGAGCGGGCTCGGTTCCCCAAGGACACCCTGTCCACCCTCTACATCCACCAGCCCGGCGTCGCCCGGCTCGCCGACTGGGGCGTCCTGCCCGCCGTCGCCGCCACCGGCGCCCCCGCCCTGGACGCCGTCCAGTACACGATCGGTGACGTCCGTCTGGAGGGCTGCTCGTGGCCCGCGGAGGGTAACAACGCCGCCTACGCGCCCCGCCGTCACCTCCTGGACGCGCTCCTCGCCGAAGCCGCCGTGCAGGCGGGCGCCGAGTTCCGCGACAACTGCTCGGTCAGCGACCTCGTCTTCGAGGACGACCGGGTGGTGGGCGTACGGATCGGCTCCGTCCGCAGCGGCAACAGCACCGTCGAACGCGCCCGCCTCGTCATAGGCGCCGACGGCATGCGCTCCACCGTCGCCGACCGACTCGGCGCCCCGCTCCTGATCGAGAACCCGGCCCTCACCTGCGCCTACTACAGCTACTGGTCCGGCCTCCCGGAGCAGTTCCGCCTCTACGAGGCACCGGGAAGCTGGGTCGGCACCGTCCCCACCAACGACGGCGCCACCCTGGTCGCCGGCTACTTCCCCCAGGACCGGTTCCACGACGTCCGCGGCGACGCGCTGCACTCCCTGCTGGCCTGCGTGGAGGCGACCGCCCCCGAAGTCCGGGACCAAATGGCCGCGGGCGAGCGCCTGGAGCGGGTCCACGGCACCGGCGACCAGCGCAACTTCTTCCGCCAGGCCGCCGGACCCGGCTGGGCCCTCATCGGCGACGCCGGCCACCACAAGGACTCGATCACCGCCCGCGGCATCACCGACGGCTTCTACCAGGCCCAGCTGCTCGCCGACTGCATCGGCGACCGGCTCCAGGACCCCGCTCAACTCCAGTCCGCCCTCGACCAGTTCGCGAGCGAACGCCTCGAAGAACTGATGCCGCACTACCGCAGCACTCTCAAGACCGGCCGGCTCACCGCCCCCGACCACCAGATCGCCATGCTGCGCGTGATATCCACCAGCCCGGAACTCACCGCCCGCTACTTCTCCACGATGTCGGGCGTCTGCCCCCTCGACGAATTCCTCACCCCCGAACTCCTCGACCTCATGGCGGACCAGGTGGCCGCATAGCTTCCCCTCGCCCCGGCACACCCTCCACCCACCGACGAGAGAACCCGAACCACGCGAAGGGAACGACGAGATGACCGACCTGACGACGGCCCCCGCCACCCTGGCGGCAGACCAGCCGCACCCCCGCCCCGCCCCGCCCGACACCGCACCGCCCGTGCTGCCTCTGTCGCTGGGCCAGGAAGAGCTGTACCGGCGGCCACCGCAGGCGGCCGAGCCGCCCGTGGTCCTCGGTTGGCGCCTGCACGGTGAGGTGCACCGCCCCGCGCTCGCCCGAGCGGTGCGGCAACTGGTGGACCGGCACGAAACGCTGCGCACCACCTACCACACGGTGGACGGCGCACCAGGCATGCGGGTGTGGCCCGCCGGCCTCTTCGCCCCGACCGAGCCGGAGTTCGCCGACCTCACCGGCCACCCGGCCGCCGAGCTGGAGGAGCGGATACGACAGCTGGTCACCGCCCCCTTCGACCTCGCGGCCGGCCCGGTGCTGAGGGTCCTGCACGCCCATGTCGCCGACGGTGAGCACGTCCTCGTGCTCTGCCTGCACCCCATCGCCGCGGACCGCGCGTCGAAGGACCTCCTCGCCGCCGACCTGGCCGAGCTGTACACGGCGGCGCTGACCGGCCGCCCCGCCCCGCCTCAGCCCGCCGGCCGCTACCGCGACCACGCGGCCTGGCAGCGCAAGCGCTTCACCGACGCCAAGATCGCCGCCCGGCTCGACTGCTGGCGCGAGAGGCTCGCCGACCTGCCCACGCTGCGCCTGCCCACCGACCGGCCCCGGCCGGCCGCACGCACCACCCCCGGTGCCCGGCACGACTTCCGTGTGCCCGCCTCTGTCGCCCACGCCCTGACGGGACTCGCCCGCGAGCAGGGAGGCACCCTGTTCGACGGCCTCCTCGCCGCCTGCCAGGTGCTCTTCTCGCGCTACAGCCAGCAGCAGGACCTGGCGCTCGGCACCCTGGCCTCCGGCCGTCCCCACCCCCACCTGCACGACATGGTCGGCCACTTCGCCAACCCTCTGGTCCTGCGGCAGACGGTGCACCCGGGCACTCCCTTCGCCGACCTGGTCGCCGACAGCGCCCGCACCGTCCAGGACGCCCTCTCGCATCAGGACGTGCCCTACGGCCGACTCGTCACCGAACTCGCCGAAAGCCCCGAGACGGCGGGCCGTCCGCTGGTGCAGGCCATGGTGCTGCTGCGCGAGACGCCCCCGGCGTACACCCTGCCCGGGGTGCGCGTCAGCGAGTTCCACTCCTCCTGGCCGGCCCCCGCCCACGACATCACCGTCGAGTTCACCCCCGCCGCCGCCGGTGACCTGACCGGAGTCCTGGAGTACGACACCGCCCTGTTCGACGCCGACACCGTCGAACGCTGGGCCGGGCACCTGGGGGTGCTGCTCGGCGCCGCGGTCGCCGACCCCACCCGGCCCATCGGCGACCTGCCCCTGCTGGACGCCGACGAGCACCGCCTGGTGAGCACCGACTGGGCGGTCAACGAGCGGGACTTCCCCGCCCACCGCGGCGTGCACGACCTCGTCGGTGACCGGGTGCGCGCCCGGCCCGACGCGGTCGCCGTCGTCCACGGCACCGCCACCACCACCTACGCCGAACTCGACGAACGGGCCAACCGGCTGGCCCACCTGCTGCTGGACGCCGGGGTGCGGCCGGGATCCTTCGTCGCCGTGTGCCTGCCCCGCGGCCCCGAGCTGTTCGCCGCCCTCCTCGGCGTCCTGCGCGCCGGCTGCGCCTACCTGCCGCTGGACCCCGAGTACCCCGGCGACCGGCTGAGCTTCATGCTCGAAGACGCCCGGGCGGCGGTGTGTCTGACGGAGCGACACCTGACCGGCAAGCTCCCCGACACCGACGTCACGACCATCTGCCTGGACGAACAGCACGAGGCACTGGCCGCCCAGCCCGTGCACGCGCCGCACGTCGTCGTCTCGCCACGGGACGCCGCCTACGTCATCTACACCTCCGGATCCACCGGCACCCCCAAGGGCACCGTGATCGAGCACCGGTCGATCACCCGCCTGGTGTGCAACGCCGACTACGTCGCCCTGCGCGAGGACGACGTCGTCGCCCAGGGCGCGGACGCCACCTTCGACGCGGCGACCTTCGAGATCTGGGCACCGCTGGTCGCCGGCGCCCGCCTGGTCGTCATCGACAAGCACACCCTTCTCGATCCGGCCGCTCTGATCCTCGCCCTGACCCGGCACGAGATCACCACCCTGTTCCTGACGACCGCCGTCTTCAACCAGGTCGCCGCCGCCGATCCCAGCGCCTTCGCCACTCTGCGGCATGTGCTGTTCGGCGGTGAGGCCGTCAACTCCGCCCGGGTCGCGCAGGTCCTGGCGGCCCGACCGCCGCGGCGGCTGCTGCATGTCTACGGTCCGACCGAGACCACCACCTTCGCCACCTGGCACGAGGTCCGCGAGGCCGACGGCACCACCCCCGTGCCGATCGGTGGCCCGCTCGCCAACACGGCCGTCCACGTCCTGGACGAACGGCTGAATCCGGTGCCCATCGGCGTCGTCGGCGAGCTGTACATCGCCGGCCCCGGCGTCGCCCGCGGCTATCTGGGCCGTCCCGAACTGACCGCCGAACGCTTCCTGGACAACCCGTTCGCCGCCGTACCGGGCGATCGCATGTACCGCTCCGGGGACCTCGTGCGCTGGACGGCGCAGGGCACCATCGAATACGTCGGGCGGGTCGACCACCAGGTCAAGGTTCGCGGCTACCGCATCGAACCCAGTGAGATCGAACTGGTCCTGGTCCAGCACCCGGACATCGAGGCCGCGTTCGTCATCGCCCTCCAGGACGGCGACCACAAGCGCCTTGTCGGCTATGTACGCCCCGCCGCCGGGCGCCGGGTGGAGACCACCGAGCTGCGCGAGTTCGTCGCCGGCCGGCTGCCGGAGTTCATGGTGCCGTCCGCTGTTGTCGCCCTCGACGCGTTCCCCCTCACCCCCAACGGCAAGATCGACCGCAAGGCCCTGCCGGCCCCCGTACACACCGCGGACCCCGACAGCGGCCCCGCGCCGCGCACCGACACCGAGCGGGTACTCGCCGCGATCTGGGCCGACGTCCTGGGCGTCGAGCAGGTCGGCATCGGCGAGAACTTTTACGAACTGGGCGGCGACTCGATCCTGGGCATCACGGTGGTCGCTCAGGCACGCAAGGCCGGCCTGACGATCTCCGCCAAGGACGTCTTCCGGCGCCAGACGATCGCCGAACTCGCCGCCGCGGTCACCGACCAGCCCTAGCCTCCACAGCCCGCCCCCGCCCCCGCCCCGCTCAAGCCCTGCGGCCCGCCGGACCTCCCGGCGGGCCGCAGGGCACTGCCACGCCCTCACTGTGCGGGGCAACGCGCTGGGGCGCGGGGGCCCCAACCGCCCGGGCCCCGGGGCGGATAAAAAAAAAAAAACCCACCACAACCCCAAGTATGACGTGTTGCGGGGGGGGGGGGGTGAA
>NZ_JBHXSL010000067.1:0-32846 GCF_042714725.1 Streptomyces sp. NPDC058685 | reverse complement strand
GTGGTCGCCGGCCTCTCGCAGAACACCGGCATGCTCATCGCGTGCCGCGTCGTGCAGGGCATCGGCGTCGGCGGTCTGACGGCACTCGCTCAGATCATCATGGCCGCCATGATCGCCCCGCGTGAGCGGGGCCGGTACAGCGGTTACCTCGGTGCGACGTTCGCTGTCGCAACCGTCGGCGGTCCTCTTCTCGGCGGCATCATCACCGACACCGAGTGGCTCGGCTGGCGCTGGTGCTTCTACGTCGGTGTGCCCTTCGCGATCATCGCGCTGATCGTGCTCCAGAAGACGCTGAAGCTGCCGGTCGTGAAGCGCCAGGTCAAGGTCGACTGGGCGGGTGCCCTCTTCATCAGCGCCGCGGTCTCGCTGCTGCTGGTCTGGGTGACCTTCGCCGGTGACAAGTACGACTGGATCTCCTGGCAGACCTACGCCATGGTCGGTGGAGCGATCGCCCTCGGGCTGCTCTTCCTGCTCATCGAGTCCAGGGCGAGCGAGCCGATCATCCCGCTGCGGCTGTTCCGCAACCGCACGATCACGCTGGCCTCGCTGGCCTCGCTCTTCGTCGGTGTCGCGATGTTCGCCGGCACCGTGTTCTTCAGCCAGTACTTCCAGCTGGCACGCGACAAGTCGCCGACGATGTCCGGCGTGATGACCATTCCGATGATCGCCGGTCTGTTCGTCTCGTCCACGGTCTCGGGCCAGATCATCACCAAGACGGGCCGCTGGAAGGCCTGGCTGGTCGGCGGTGGTGTGCTCGTGACCGGCGGCCTCGGTCTGCTCGGCACGATCCGGTACGACACCGAGTACTGGCACATCGCGATCTTCATGGCCGTCATGGGTCTCGGCCTCGGCATGATGATGCAGAACCTGGTGCTCTGCACGCAGAACCAGGTCGCGCCCGAGGACCTCGGCTCCGCCTCCTCCGTCGTCACCTTCTTCCGCTCGCTGGGCGGTGCGATCGGCGTCTCGGCGCTGGGCGCGGTGCTCGCCAACCGGGTCACGCACTACGTCAAGGACGGACTCGCCGAACTCGGTCCGCAGGGCGCGGCGCTGGGCCACGGCGGCACGGCCGGCGGAGGCATCCCCGACCTGGACGCGCTGCCCGGCCCGATCCGTACGGTGATGGAGAGCGCCTACGGACACGGCATCGGCGACATCTTCCTGTACTCGGCGCCCTTCGCGCTGCTGGCCTTCCTCGTGACGCTGTTCATCAAGGAGGTCGCGTTGAAGAGCCACGCGTCGTCGGAATCCTCCGAGTCGGCGCAGTCGGCCGCACCCGTGCCGTCCGTGGACACAGCGGTCGGCGCGGCGGCTGCCGCCGTGTCCCTCACGGCCGACGCCCCGGTCGCGGTCGTGGCCGCACCGGTCGGCCCCTCCGTGCACGGTGTGGTGCGCGGCAACGAGGGTGCTCCGGTCCCCCGGGCCGCCGTCACCCTGATCTCGCCGGCCGGCCGCCAGCTCGGCCGCTCGGTCTCGCAGCACGACGGCAGCTACGCACTGGACGCTCCCGGCGCCGGTTCGTACGTCCTGATCGCCTCGGCCGACGCCTTCCAGCCGCAGGCCTCCACGGTGGTCGTCGGTGACGACCCGGTGGCGTTCGACATCCTGCTCTCGGGCACGAGCGGTCTCGCCGGCATCGTGCGGGCCGCCGACAGCGGCCTGCCGGTCGAGGGCGCGATGGTCATCGTCACGGACGTCCGGGGCGATGTGCTGGGCACCGGAAAGACCACCGCTCAGGGCGACTTCGCCTTCGCGGAGCTCGTACCGGGTGCGGTGACCGTCGCCGTGAACGCCACCGGCTTCCGGCCGCTGGCCCTCCCCGTGGAGATCGGCGGCCAGGGCGTGACCCGGGTCGAGGCCGTCCTCCAAGCAGGGGCGCTCGTCCGCGGAACCGTCCGCGGCGGCCCGGACCGCCGGCCGCTGGCCGACGCGCGGGTCACCCTGGTCGACGCCGCCGGCAACGTGGCCGCCACCTCGACGACCGGGGACGACGGGGCGTACGCCTTCGCCGACCTGGACGCGGGGGAGTACACGGTCATCGCGACCGGCTATCCGCCGGTGGCCGGAGCGCTGAGCGTGGCCGGCGGCGGGGTCGACGGCCACGACATCGAACTCGCCCACCCGGGCGAGTAGTTCGGACCCCCGGGCAGCGGCGCTCTGTAGCGGAAGCGCGCGTCCGGGGCCGGGGCGGCAGGCAGGGGACGGCCTGCCGCCCCGGCAATTTTTCGCAAGGAGAGAAACGGGATGGGACTTCGCGCACAGGTACGGACGCGGGACGGCTGGGCCGTCCAGCACGCGGTCGTGACGGTCACCGACATGACCGGCGCACAGGTGCTGCGGGAGACGGCGGACGCGGACGGCGCGGTGCGCTCGGCGTCACAGCTGTCCGCGGGCGCCTACACGGTCGTCGTCACGGCGCTCGGCTACGCACCGGCCGCCTCGACCGCGATGGTCACCGCGAGCGGGCGCGCCGAGATCGGCACGGTCGTACTGGCCCGCCAGGGCGGCGCCGAACTGCCACCGCCGGGCACCTGGTCCATCGACCCGGCCCACTCCTCCGTGGGCGCGGTCGCCCAGCACCTCGGCATCTCCTCGGTGAGCGGCCGCTTCACCGACTTCGGCGGCCGGATCGCGATCGCGCCCGACCTCGGCTCCTCGCGGGTCGAGGCGGTGATCCGGGCGGCCACCATCGACACGGGCAACGGCCTGCGCGACAAGCACCTGCGCTCGCCGGACTTCCTGGACGTCGAGCAGTACCCGGAGATCGTCTACCGCAGCCACGGTCTGACACCGGCCGGCACGGACCGCTGGACGGTGCACGGCGCGCTGTCCCTGCACGGTGTCGTACGGGACGTGGACCTGGACCTCGCGTACCTCGGCACCGGCCCCGATCCGTGGGGCGGTGTCCGGGCGGCCTTCAGCGCGACGGCGGAGCTGCACCGCGAGGACTTCGCGATGAACTACAACCAGGTGGTCCAGGCGGGTATCTCCGCGATCGGCACGACCCTCAAGATCGAGCTCGCGATCCAGGCGGTCCAGGGTGACGCGCTGCCGGGCGTCTGAGGAACGGGTCCCGGAGGACCGGGCACCCGAGGATTAGGCTGCGGCCCATGGCACCCAACATCGCCACCAACACCACGGTGGAACTGGACGAGTTGCTGGAGTTCGTACGCCCCCGGCACCGGGCGATCCTGCTGACGGCCCGCAGGGACGGGTCACCGCAGGGCTCCCCGCTCACGTGCGGGGTGGACGACTCGGGCCGGATCGTGATGTCGACGTATCCCGAACGCGCGAAGACCCGCAACGCGAAGCGCGATCCGCGGGTGAGCGTGATCGTCCTGTCGGACGACTGGGACGGGCCGTGGGTCCAGATCGACGGCGAGGCGGAGGTCATCGACACACCGGACTCGGTGGAACCGCTGGTGGAGTACTTCCGCAACATCTCGGGGGAGCATCCGGACTGGGCGGAGTACCGGGAGGCGATGCGGAAGCAGGGGAAGTCGCTCATCCGTGTGACGCCGGTGCGGTGGGGGCCGATCGCGAAGGGCGGCTTCCCGGCACGCCTGAGCGGCGCCTGAGCACGCTCCGGCCTCGCCGGGCTGTGCGGGCCGCGCGCGTGCGGCCGCCTCTGGCCTCGCCTGGTGGTGCGGCACATTCCAGCCCGCCGGTCCGTGCGGGCCGCGAGCGTGCAGCCGCTTCTGGCCTCGCCTGGTGGTGCGGCACATTCCAGCCCCGCCGGTCCGTGCGGGCCGCGGTTGTTGCCCGTCCGGCTCCGCCGCGAAGGACCGGGCACATCCAGCCCCGCCGGCGTTTGAGGCGCGGGGCCCGGGGCGGAGCCCCGCAACGAGCCCGCCCCTCGAAACAACCCCCGCCCGGACTGTCCCACATGCCCTACGGGCATGTCCTCAATCGCCGGACAGGCTGGAAGTGAACGCCCCTGCCGGCAGCAAGCCCCTTCGGCTTCGCCACACAGGACCGGGCACATCCAGCCCCGCCGGCGTTTGAGGCGCGGGGCCCGGGGCGGGACCCCGCAACGAGCCCGCGCCACGAAGCCACCTACAGCCCGGACTGTCCCACATGCCCTACGGGCATGTCCTCAATCGCCGGACGGGCTTGAAGTGAACGCCCTTGCCGGCAAGCCCCTTCGACTGGACCGGGTAATCCAGCCTCGCCGGCGATTGAGGCGCGGGGCCCGGGGCAGAGCCCCGCAACGAGCCCGCAGGCTGAAGGTGCAGCCCCCTGACCGGCTCAGAGTCAGCCGCACGCGTGGGCATCCGCCCGCCCGGCCCCGTCACTCCGCGCGGGCCACCATCGCTTCGATGCCCGCCACCAGCAACTCCAGCGCGAAGTCGAAGTCCCTCTCCCTCATGTCCGCCACCGTCTCCCCGCCCCGCGCCTTCATCAGTTCCGCAGCGTTCCCGAAGTGCCGGCTGAAGTCCGGCTGTTCGCGGATCGAACCCATCGCCTCGCGGAAGTACTCGTCCTGGCTCAGCCCCGCCGCCGCGCAGCGCTGGATGAAGTGGCCCTCGATCGTGCCGAAGCCGTAGACGAACTGGAAGACCGCCGACAGCCCGCCCATCTGGCCGTGCGGCGGAAGTCCCGTGTTGCGCATGACCTCCTGGACCGCCAGCGAGAAGGCCATCGAGTGCGGGCCGATGTTCAGGAACGTGCCGATCAGCGCCGAGACCCACGGGTGGCGCACCAGCACCGCCCGGTACTCGACGGCCAGTGCGCGCAGCTGCCCGCGCCACTCGGACGCGTCGCCGACGTCGGGCAGTCGCACGTCCCCGAAGACCGCGTCCAGCGCCAGTTCGAGCAGGTCGTCCTTGGTGTCGACGTACCAGTACACGGACATCGCGGTGACATCGAGCTCGGCGGCCAGCCGCCGCATCGAGAACTTCGCCGCGCCCTCCGAGTCCAGCAGTCGCACCGTCGCGGCGATGATCTTCTCGCGGTCCAGGCCCGCCGGCTGGGCCGGTTTGCGGCCGGCGCGCCGGCCGGCCGGCTTGCCCTCCAGCCACACACTGGTCCGCGCGGGATCCTTCGCGCGGTCGGCCGCACCCACCATCGCGCCACTCTCCTCGACTCGCCCGCTCCCGATGCTATGCCGCCGCCCGTACCTCGTCTGCACGCTCCGCCCGCCGCAGCAGCAACGCGGCCAGCAGACCACCGGCCAGCACGGCCACCGCGCCGACCAGCTGGCTTGTCTCCAGGCCGGAGGCGAACGCGTCCGAGATCCGAGCCCGCTCGCCGGGGCTCCCGGCCGCCGCGAGGGCGGCGGGCAGCGACACGGCGCCTGCCACCGCGGGAACGAGTGCGGCGAAGCGGGAGTTCAGTACCGCGCCGAGCACCGCGACGCCGAGGCCGTTGCCGAACTCGGCGAGGGTGCCGTTCACCCCCGCGCCCACGCCCGCCTTCTCCGGCGGGATGGCACCCATGATCGCGTTGGCCATCGCCGGCATGGAGAGCGCCACCCCCGCGCCCATCGTCACCAGGCCGAGCAGCATTCCGCCGTATCCGTCCGCGCCGAGCAGCGCGATCGACGCGAGGCCGGCCGACACCAGGGTCATACCGACGGCGATGGTCCCCGGGGTGCCGACCCTCGGCAGCAGCCTGGCTCCGACGCCGGTCAGATTGAGCGCGACGACGGTGAGGGCCAGGGGAGCGGTGCGCAGACCCGCGTCCAGCGGCCCGTATCCGAGCACGAACTGCAGATGCTGGGTGAGCAGGAACAGCGAGCCGCCCATGCCGAACGCGACCAGGATCGCCCCCGCGACCGCCCCGATGAACCGCTGGTTGCGGAAGAAGTGCATGTCCAGCATCGGGTACGGGATCCGCAGCTCCCACAGGACGAACACACCGAGCACAAGGACACCGGTCACCGCCGATGCCAGGACCTGGGTCGAGGTCCAGCCGTGCTCGGGCCCGGAGATGATCGCGTACACGACGGCGGTCATGCCGATCGTGGAGAGCAGCGCGCCGAGCAGGTCCGGCCGGTCGCCCTGCGGGTTCTTGGACTCCGGTACGAGGGCGACGACCGCGACCAGGCCGATGGCCACCACGGGGATGTTGACCAGGAAGATCGCGCCCCACCAGAAGTGGTCGAGCATCACACCGCCGATCAGCGGGCCGGCCGCGAACCCGAGGGAGTTGACGGTGGACCACAGGCCGATGGCCTTCACCCGCTCGGTGTCGTCGAAGATCTGCACGACCACGGCGAGGGTGGTGGTCATCAGCAGCGCGCCGCCGACGCCCATACCGGCGCGCGCGGCGATCAGCTGGGCCGAGGACTGCGCGAGCCCGGCGGTCAGCGAGCCGATGCCGAACAGCGCGAGCCCGGCCACCAGCATCTTCTTGCGTCCGTAGCGGTCGGCGGCATTGCCCGCGGTGAGCAGCAGACCGGACTGCACCAGCGAGTAGGCGTTGATCATCCACTGGATGTCCGCGGTGGAGGCGTCGAGTTCCCGGGTGAGGGAGGGGATGGCGACGCTGAGCACGGTGTTGTCGAGCAGCACCGTCAGCTGGGCGAGGCAGATGACGCCGAGGATGACCCAGCGCTGCGGATGGCGGCCCGGAAGGGCGGTGCCGGTCTCGGTGGCCGTGGCCGTCATACGCACTCCTTGTACGGTGCACGGGGGATGTCCCGTACACCGTACAAGAGTTTCCCTTACGCCGTACAACGGCCCTGTACTGCGGCTACTTCGCGGCGGTCAGGTCGTACAGGGTCGTGCCGCCCACGGTCACCGCCGTGAAGGTCGACTCGATCCACGAGGTGATCGCGGAGCTGGTGTCGCCGCCGGGCCCGCCGCCGCTGCCCCCCGCGATGAAGTAGTGGATCGTGCCGTCGGCGACGTACTCCTTGAACCGCGCGAGTGTCGGCGAAGGATCGCTGCCGTTGAAGCCGCCGATCGCCATCACCGGTTCCTCGGTGGCGAGTTGGTAGCTCGCGGCGTTCTGGGACCCGATGGCCGCGGCGGCCCAGGTGTAGTCGCCGGCGTTCTGCCGCACCTTCGCCTCGACCGCGGAGTTCACGGTCGCGCCGTTGAGCAGGCCGCCCATGCCACCGCCTCCTCCGCCGCCCTCGCGAGCGCCGCCACCGGCACCGCCGGGCCCCATGCCCTGGCGCTGCGCCGGACCGCCCTGCCCGGGAAGGCCGTTCGGGGGCTGAGCCGTCCCGCCACCGGGGCCTCCCTGCTGCCCTTGGCCCGGCTGTCCCTGACCCGGCCCTTGACCCTGCTGTCCCTGACCCGGCTGCCCCTGTCCCTGCTGTCCCTGTCCCTGCTGTCCCGGCGGGATCCGTCCGCCGTCGCCCGGACCGCCGGTGCGCATGCCCCCGCCGCCCCGCGCCGCCGCGGGACCGGCCGTCACGATCGAGCCGGCGTGCCCCTCGTTCACCGTCGTGAGGGAGTACGCGACCGGCCCGGCCAGCGCCGCGACCAGGGCCAACGCCGCCGCGCCCAGGGCGAGCCGGGGTCCCGGCCGGCCCGCACGCCCCGCGACCAGCAGCACCGCGGCCGCGAGACCGCCGATGAGCACCGCCCAGCGCAGCCACGGCAGATAGTCGGGAGTCCGGCCGAGCAGCGTGAAGGACCACACGGCCGTCACCGCGACCGTCACGGCCAGCGCCGCCGAGGCCGCGAAGGTGTGCCGTTCCTCCCACAGGACGGTGACGCCCATGCCGACCAGGGCCGCGATGGAGGGCGCCAGCGCCACCGTGTAGTACTCGTGGAAGATTCCCGCCATGAAGCTGAAGACCGCCGCGGTCATCAGCAACGAGCCGCCCCACACCAGGAACGCCGACCGCGCCGTGTCCGTCCGGCCGGCCCGCCAGGTGACGACGAGACCCGCGACGAGCAGCAGCAGAGCCGCGGGCAGCAGCCAGGAGATCTGGCCGCCGATCGACGCGTCGAACATCCGGCCGATGCCGCTGCTCCCCCAGCGGCCTCCGCCACCTCCACCACCACCGCCGCCCACGCTCCCGGCCTCGTCACCGTTGATCCGGCCGAGGCCGTTGTAACCGAAGGTCAGCTCCAGGAAGCTGTTGTTCTGGGAGCCGCCGATGTACGGGCGCGAGGAGGCGGGCCACAGTTCGACGATCGCCACCCACCAGCCGGCCGCGCCGACGATCGCGAGCCCGGCGAGGGCGAGTTGTCCCAGCCGCCGCCGCAGTGTCGTCGGCGCGCACACCGCGTACACCAGCGCCAGGGGCGGCAGGATCAGGAACGCCTGGAGGGTCTTGGTCAGGAACGCGAAGCCGATCGCCGCACCCGCCCAGACCAGCCATGTCGTCCGCGCACCCTCCAGCGCGCGCAGCACGCAGTAGACGGCGACCGTCATCAGCAACGCCAGCAGTGCGTCGGGGTTGTTGAAGCGGAACATCAGCGCGGCGACGGGCGTCACGGCCAGCACCGCGCCAGCGATCAGCCCCGCCGCGGGGGTGAAGCGCCGGCGCACCGCCGCGTACACCACAGCCACCGTGCCGACCCCCATCAGCACCTCGGGCAGCAGGATCTGCCAGGAGCCGAGCCCGAAGATCCGTACGGACAGCGCCATCGGCCAGAGCGCGGCCGGGGGCTTGTCGACGGTGATCGAGTTCGCGGCGTCGGAGGACCCGAAGAAGAAGGCCTTCCAGCTCTCGCTGCCCGCCTGGACGGCGGCGGAGTAGAAGGAGTTGGCGTAGCCGGACGCGGAAAGGTCGTAGCTGTAGAGGACCGCCGTGATGAGCAGCAGACCGAGGAAGGCAGGGCGTACCCAGGGGGCGTCACCGGCCCGCCCACGCCACAGCCGGGCTGCCGGCCGGGCACCCCGTCCACCGGCCGCGTGTCCGCCCCTGGGTCCGCCGCCGGGTGGTCCCCCGCGCGCATGACCTCCCCGCACGGGCCCGGCCACCGGCGCACCGGGACCGGACGGACCGCCGGACGGACCCCCGGGCGGAGTGAGGGGCGGATTGCCGGGCGGGGGAGGGTAGGCGTGGCTGTCGTGTGTCGTCGTCATCGCTCGGTCCTCGGGTCGTTGTCGTGCGGAACGGCTCGCAGCTGCGCGGTGGCGTCCCAGGTGTGGTCGGTGAACGCCCATGCGTCCGGCGTACGGTCCGGGAACGCCCGCGGCTCCGGGCCCTCGTCGGGGTCCCGGACCACACGCGTCCGGGATGTCCCACCCCGTGCGGACATCCCCCGCCGGTCCGGGAAGACCCACGCCCGGAAGAGCAGAAAGCGCAGCACCGTCGCGGCCAGGTTCGCCGCGATCAGCACCGCCAGCTCGGTGCCGTGCGAGGCGTCGCCCGCGGCCGCGTCCAGCGCGGCCAGCGAACCGCTCGTCAGCGCGAGCCCGATGGCGAACACGACCAGGCCCTGCGCCTGATGCCGTACGGCCCGGTCCCGCCCCCGCACACCGAAGGTGAGCCGCCGGTTGGCCGCCGTGTTGGCGATCGCCGACAGCAGCAGGGCGCACGCGTTGGCCGTCTGCGGGCCGGCTCCGAGCCGGAACGCGGAGTACAGCAGCAGATACAGCAGCGTGGAGAGCGCGCCCACCGCGCAGAACCCGACCAGTTGACGCGCGAGTGCGCCGGGCACCCCGCTGAGCTGCCGGTCCCGTGGATCGTCGCCGAAGGGGCGGGCCAGCCGGTCCAGCGGCAGCGCGCCGACCGCCAAGGCCCGTCCCACCCGCCAGACACCCTTGAGGTCCTCGGTCGCCGTGCTGACGATGTGCACGGTCGAGTCCGGGTCGTCGACCCAGTCGACCGGCACCTCGTGGATGCGCAGCCCGGCGCGCTCGGCCAGCACCAGCAGTTCGGTGTCGAAGAACCAGCCGGTGTCCTCGACCATCGGCAGCAGCCGCTCGGCGACTTCGCGCCGGATCGCCTTGAACCCGCACTGGGCGTCCGAGAACCGGGCGGCGAGCGAGCCGCGCAGGATCAGGTTGTAGGCGCGCGAGATGAACTCCCGCTTCGGCCCGCGCACCACCCGCGACGAACGGGCCAGCCGTGAGCCGATGGCGAGATCCGAGTGCCCGGAGATCAGCGGGGCGACCAGCGGAAGCAGCGCGTTGAGGTCGGTGGACAGATCGACGTCCATGTAGGCGAGAACGGGGGCGTCGGAGTGCGACCAGACGGTCCGCAGGGCCCGCCCCCGCCCCTTCTGCTCCAGCCGGTACGACCGCACCTCGGGGACGGTGGCCGCGAGTTCGGCCGCCACCCGCGGGGTGCCGTCGGTGCTCGCGTTGTCGGCGACGGTGATGCGGAAGCCGTACGGGAAGGTCCGCGCGAGGTGTTCGCGCAGCCGCAGCACGCATCTCTCCAGATCGGCCTCCTCGTTGAAGACCGGGATCACGACGTCGAGTACGGGCGGCCCGGCCGTGCCGGCGAGCAGATGCTCGCGGGCCGGCAGGGTTCCCTCTGGGGTGTCGGTTCGCATGCCACGACACTCGTCGGGGGCGCTGTCACGGCTGTGTGATGCGCCTGTGCCCTGTCTGTGAGAGCGGATCCGGGGCACACCGCGGCTCGTGCCACGCGGGCAGCTCGACCCCGAACACGGTGCGCCCGGGACGGGAGTTCACTCCGACGCGGCCGCCGTGCGCGCTCACCACCGCGTCCACGATCGCCAGTCCGAGCCCGGTCGACCCGGCGTTCCGGGACCGGGACGCGTCGCCGCGCGCGAACCGCTCGAAGATGTACGGGAGCAGCTCGGACGGGATGCCCGGTCCGTCGTCCTCCACCTCCAGCACGACGGTGGGACCGCGGTCCTGCACCCGGGCGACGACGGTGGTGCCCGGCGGTGTGTGCGTACGGGCGTTGGCCAGCAGGTTGACCAGGACCTGATGCAGCCGGGCCGCATCGCCCCCGACCGCCGCCGGCTCCATGGGCAGTTCGAGCCGCCAGGTGTGGTCGGGGCCGGCCGCGCGGGCGTCGCTGACGGCGTCCACGACCAGGGGCGGAAGGTCGGTGCGCTCGCGGTCGAGCGGACGTCCCGCGTCGAGCCGGGCCAGCAGCAGCAGATCCTCGACCAGGCCGGTCATCCGGGTGGCCTCGGACTCGATCCGGCCGAGAGCGTGCCGGGTGTCCGGTCCGACGGTGTCCCGGCCGCGCCGGGTGAGTTCCGCGTAGCCGCGGATCGAGGCCAGTGGCGTACGCAGCTCATGGCTGGCGTCGGCGACGAACTGCCGTACCCGCGTCTCGCTCTCCTGGCGGGCGGTCAGTGCCGAACCGACATGGCCCAGCATGCGGTTGAGCGCGGCTCCGACCTGTCCGACCTCCGTGCGGGGATCGGCCTCGGCGTCCGGAACCCGTTCCAGCAGGGCGACCTCGCCACTGTGCAGGGGGAGTTCGGAGACCCGGGTGGCGGTGGCGGCCACGCGCCGCAGCGGTCGCAGCGCGACACCGACCAGCGCGGTACCGGTGATGCCGGCCGCCAGCAGGCCCGTCGCGGCCACGCAGATCTCGACGAGGATCAACGTGCTCAGCGCGTCTTCCACCTCGCCCGCCGGAATCCCGACGAGGACCGTGCCGTCGCCGGCCGACCCGTTGCTCGCCGTTCCCCCGCTCGCCGTTGCGCCGTTCGCCGACCCGTCGTTCGTCGTGTGCAGGGCGATCGCGCGATAGCCCCCGAGCCCCGGCAGCGTGACGTCGTGCACCTCGCCGTCCGCGGGCACCGTACCGAGCGCCCTGAGCTGCGCGGCGTCGAGCGGCGTGGTGTCGTCCGGGCGGTAGCCGGGAGTGGTGTTCTCGACGGTCCTCGCGCCTTCGGACGCCGCGGTGCCGCCGTCCGGTACCAGCGCCCCGACCGTGCCGAAGGGCTGGCCGCCGCCGCCGAGGAAGTCCAGCGGGCCCTCCGTGTCCCCGGGTGCCGGCGGCGGACGCCTGGGCAGGTCGGCGCGGACCGCGATGCCGCGCAGCTGGTCGTCGAGCTTGCCGTACAGGTAGCTTCCGAACGCGATCGTCGTGACCGCCCCGATCACCGACGCGACCACGGCGATCAGCGCCACCGCGGACACCACCAGCCGGGTCCGCAGCGACCATCTGCGGCCGCGCATCCTCCGCACTAGTCGCCGGGCTTGATCAGATACCCGGCTCCGCGCCGGGTGTGGATCATCGGCGGCCGCCCGGCGTCGATCTTCTTGCGCAGATAGGAGACGTACAGCTCGACGACGTTGGCCTGGCCGCCGAAGTCGTACGACCACACCCGGTCGAGGATCTGCGCCTTGCTGAGCACGCGCCGCGGGTTGCGCATCAGATAGCGCAACAGCTCGAACTCCGTCGCCGTCAGATGGATCGCGTCACCGGCCCGCCAGACCTCGTGGCTGTCCTCGTCCAGGGTGAGATCCCCGACCGCCAGCAGCGACGCGCTGCGCACGGCCGCCGTCCCGGAGCGCCGGATCAGTCCGCGCAGCCTGGCCACGACCTCCTCCAGCGAGAAGGGCTTGGTCACATAGTCGTCGCCGCCCGCCGTGAGACCGGCGATCCGGTCCTCGACGGCGTCCCGGGCGGTCAGGAAGAGCACCGGCACCTCGGGCATGTCACGCCGCAGGCGCCCGAGGACCGCGAGCCCGTCCATGTCGGGCAGCATCACGTCCAGCACGACGGCGTCGGGCCGGAAGTCGCGCGCCGACCGGACAGCGCCCGCGCCGTCGCCCGCGCTGCGCACCTCCCAGCCCTCGTAGCGCAGGGCCATCGACAGCAGCTCGCTCAGCGCGGTCTCGTCGTCGACGACGAGGACCCGGACGGGGCTGCCGTCCGGCCTGAGCAGTTCGGTACGCCCCTGAGGCGTGGTCGCGGTCATGCGGTCAGCCTGCGACCCGGCCGTGAAAAGGCTCTTGCGCCTTTCTGTGAATTGCCTGAGAACCGGGGCTCCTCGGGGACCTTCTTCTCAGGAACCGCCTCAGGGCGCCTCAGCGACCGCGTCTTCCCAGGGCCCGCCGGACGCGAAGAGCCGGACGCCGTTGTCGTGGCAGACGGCGCGCAGCCAGTCGTCCCCGAGCCCGAGCTCCTCGAGGGCCCGGAGCTGATGGACGTACGGATAGGGGATGTTGGGGAAGTCCGTGCCGAGCACGATCCGGTCGCCGAGGTCCGCGAGCCGCGCCTTCTGCTGCTGGGGGAAGGGGGCCAGGCGCTCGCTGAAGTCCGTGAAGGCCATGGTCGTGTCCAGCCGTACGTGCGGGTGGCGCTCGGCGAGATCGAGGAAGTCGCCGTACTCGGGCATGCCCATGTGCGCGACGACGAGCGGCAGTCGCGGATGCCGCGCGAGCAGCCGGCCGACCGGTTCGGGCCCGGTGTGCTTGCCGGGCACGGGCCCGGAGCCGCAGTGCATCACCACGGGCACGCCCGCCTCGGCGAGCAGTCCCCACACCGGATCGAGCAGGGGATCGTTGGGGTCGTACGCGCCGACCTGGAGGTGCGACTTGAAGATCCGCGCGCCGCGGTCGAGGGCCTCGCGGACGTCGTGCTCGACGCCCTCCTCCGGGAAGAAGGTCGCGGTGTGGAGGCAGTCCGGCGTCCGGGCGGCGAAGTCGGCGGCCCAGCCGTTGAGCCAGGCCGCCATGCCGGCCTTGTGCGGATAGAGCATCGAGGTGAAGGCGCGCACCCCGAACCCACGCAGCAGCGCGACCCGTTGCTCCTCCTCGTGCCGGTAGGTGATGGGCCACTCCAGGCCCGTCATGGGCCCCACGGCGTCGAAGTACGCCCACACCTTGGCCAGGACCCGTTCCGGCATGAAGTGGGTGTGGACGTCGACGAGGCCGGGAAGCCCGAGCCGGGTCCAGAACGCGCGTACGTCCGCGGCCTCCGTGGCCTGGTCGCTGAGGGGCTTGTCGGTCATGACGCCCACCTTCGGACGCCGGCCCGTGGGGTGTCCACCGGCTTCGGCGTACGGGACCGGAACGTGATCCGGTTCATGACGGCCGGGCCGTCCGAATCACTCCGAATCACGAGGGCCGATGGTGCGGCGAGCCCTCCGGGAGGCCCCGGCCCGCGTTGATCATCCCGTCCGGCACCGGTACGCCACGCGTCAGAACAACCCGTCCTGCACGGCCCCGCCCCCCGCGTTGGCGTCGGCCGTCGGCACGGACACCCCCGCAGCCGGGTCGGCCCCGATGAGCGACCACCCCGTCATCAACCGGGTGTCGAGGACGACGAGTTCGTTCTCCGCCGTCCGCAGATGCAGATCGGGCCCGGCGGCCGCGAGCAGCGTGCCGGCGACGGCCCCGCCGTCGGTCAGCTCCCGCACGACCGCCCCCGGCGCCGTCAGCCGGCCGAGCCCGAACACCTCGGCGTGGTCGACGGCCAGGAACTCCAGCCGCTCCAGCGACTCGGCCCACCCGTTGAGCGCGAGCGCCCGCCCGTGCAGGTCCTCGATCTCCGCGGCGCGCTCGGCGGGGCCGGGCAGCTCGTACCGCACGGCCCTCTTGTGGGCGTACGGAATCCTGTCCGGGACCCCCAGCGCGCTGCGCAGCAGCTCCTCCGTCCGCCGTGCCGCCATCAGCGGCCCCCGCCCGAGCCAGCTGAAGACGACGGCGCCCTGCTCCAGCAGCCGCGCGGACTCACGCTCCTCGGCGGTGATGCCGACCTTGATCATCCCGGGCCCGAACCAGGCCAGATAGACGCGGTACGTCCGGGGGTCGTCGGCGATGGTGTCGGCCGCCACCGAGTGCGCGCGATCCAGCCGTGCACACTCCGGGCATCGCGCGTGGGTGGCCCGTCCCGGCACGACGGCCCGCAGCGGGCAGGCGTTGCCACGCGCCCCGACGCACTGCCGGACCCCTTCGGCACGGAACCCGAGCGTCTTGCCGGCAGTCAGCGGACTGACCCGCCCGCCGTCCCACCGGAGCACGGCCATCCGCGCCCCGCGCGGCCAGCCGAGCCCGGAGCACCGCCATGCCATACGCACCTCCGGCCGAAAACGCGGAGGTTACCCGAGAGCACTGACACAGGCCCCGGGTCTAGGCCGAGTTCCGGCCGATCCGCGCGGAGAGCCCGCGGTGCAGACATTCGACGAGCCGGGCCGTGATCAGGCCTTCGGGGTCGAGGCGTGGGTTGAAGATCGTGACGTCGAACCCGACGGCACGCTCGTCACCGAGCGCGATCCCGAGCACGCTCTCCAGTTCCGCCCAGCTCAGGCCCCCGGGGATGCGGTAGTCGACGGCCGGCATGACGGCGTCGTCGAGAACGTCCACATCGAGATGCACCCAGTACTCCCCGAGCCGTCCGACCGCCTCCCGGGCCGCCTCCTCGGCGCCGGCCGCCCGCACGGCATCGAGACCGACGGCGTGCATCTCCGGAGGCAGCGGCTGCATCCCGGCGTCCGTGGACTCCTCGGTGTCGCGGAACCCGAGGGCCACGACATCCTCGTCCCGCACGAGCGGCCGGAGCCCTTCCAGGTCGGTGAGTACGTCGGGCCCGCGGCCGGTGGCGAGCGCGAGCTCCATGGACGCGGCCTCTCCGTTGGGTTCCGCGGCCGGCTGGTAGAAGTCGGTGTGCCCGTCGAGGAACAGCAGCCCGTACCGGCCGCGCCGCCGCAGCGCGAGGAGGTTGCCGAGGAGGATCGAACAGTCGCCGCCGAGGACGACGGGGAAGTCCCCCTGATCGAGCGCTTCTGCGACGACGTCGGCCAGCTCGCCCGAGTACCGAGCGATCGCGGCCGCGTTGAGTACCCCGCTCGCGGGGTCCCGCCGGGCCACATACGCCGGCGCCTCGACCCGCCCGCCGTGGACGGCCCCCAGCCGCTCGGCCAGACCGGCCCCGATCAGCGCCGCGGACAAGTCCTCCACCCCGGAGGGCCGCAGCCCGAGCACGGAGGGGGCTTCGACGACGACCATCCGGCGCATCCCGGCTCCTTCTGTCGGACACCCAGCGGTGCACAAGGCCCCCTTCGGACGCTACCGGACAGGGGCGGTCGCCGCAGGGTGGCTCTCCCTGCCCCTCCGGCGGCGGTCCCGCCGGAGGGCGAACACCTCGCTCCCGCCGTCAACTCCCCTTGTACGAACGGTGGGTGGCGGATCACCGCCGCCCGGGCGCGGATCCACACACATGTGTCACAGATCATCGACAGCGCCAACCGAACCGGCGGATTCCCCGGTCTTGCCGTGCGGACCGACGTCCCGCGTCCGCTGCCCGCACCGACCGAGGAGACATCCGCGATGCCCACGACCTCCCCTTCCATGATCCGGCGCCTTCGCAGCCGGGCCACGGTGCTCGCCGTCGCCGGTACGGCTCTCGCCCTCGTCGCCCCGGCCACGGCGACCGCCGCCGCCGGCCAGACCCGTGCGGCCGCGCCCGACCCGGTCTCCGTCCTGTCGTACACCGCCAAGGAACGCCGCACGGCCCTCGCCTACTGGACACCCGCCCGTATCAAGGCCGTCGGCAAGTCCGTGGACCTCGGCCCGACCGGCCCGAAGGCCAAGCCGTGGCGGGGCACCACGCTGAAGACCGTGGGGCGGCTCTTCTTCGTCAACGCGTCCGGCGCCGACACCTGGTGCACGGCCACGGCGGTGAAGAGCGCCAACCGCTCCGCCGTGATGACCGCGGCCCACTGCGTGCGACGCGGCTCGTCTCCGGTCAACACCAACACCGACATGGTGTTCGTCCCCGCCTACGGCAAGGGCAAGCAGCCGTACGGCGCGTTCGCGGTCCGCTCGGCCATGACCCCGCGCACCTGGGAGACGGACTCCACCGACGACCTGTCCACGCTGGTGGTCGACCCCGACAAGAAGGGCCGCAAGCTCACCGACGTCGTGGGCGGCCAGGCCATCGCCTTCAACCGTGCCGTCGGCGGCACGATCTCCGCCTTCGGCTACTCGGCCACCCGCCCCCAGCGCGGCGAGGAGCTCCTCCGCTGCGTCGGCAAGCCGAAGAAGAAGCACGGCCTTCAGGCCATCTCCTGCGACCTGACCGGCGGCTCCAGCGGCGGCCCGTGGCTGGCCGACTTCAACGCCACCACCGGCAAGGGCGTCCTGGTCTCGGTCAACAGCTCACTGGACTCCCTGACACCGACCGAGATGCAGGCAGAGATCATGGGCGCCCTGGCGAAGAAGGTGTACGACCGGGCCCAGCGCGCCTGACACGGTTCTCTGCGCAGACGTGAGAGGCCCCGGGATCGTCTCCGGGGGCCTCTCACGTCCGCGCCGGATGTGCTGGGGCCCGTTTCTGATGTTCGTCGATCAAGTCGGGGGCGTGTGGGGCGGGGTCAGAAGCAGCCGGGTCCCGTGGAGGGGTTGAAGCAGGCGTTGATGCCGGGGCCGCCGTCGTTGGTGTTGGTGCCGGGGCCACCGAAGAGCGCGTCGCTGCCGGGACCGCCGAAGAGGGCGTCGTTGCCGTTGTTGCCGTTCAGGTTGTCGGCGCCGTTGCCGCCTTCGACGCGGTCGTTCCCGTCACCGCCGGACAGCACGTCGTTGCCGTCACCGCCGCAGATGATGTCGTTGCCACCGCGGCCGTCGACCACATCGTTGCCGCCGAGAGCGAAGATCACGTCATTGCCAGGAGTGCCGACCAGGATGTTGTTGCCGTTGGTACCGGTGATGGTGGCCGTGGCGGTCGCGCAGGTGGGGGGCGCCGGCGGAGCCGGCTCGTAGGTGATGGTCACCTGAGCCGGCCCCGCGGCGGGTCCGGAGGTACCACCCGTGGGGACACGGTTCGACGCACCACCGCCGCCACCGGGACCGTAAGCGGGAGGAAAATCAATACGGTTGCAGCCTCCGCCGCCGCCTCCACCGAACCAGCCGCCCCCGCCTCCGCCGGCCCCGATGCCGCCTCCGCCGTCGCCGCCCGCACCGCCTGTGCCCGGAGTGCCGGATGTACCGACGGCAGGGCATGCCGCTCCGGCTGTGCCGCCGGCGGTCTGGGTTCCACCGCCGCCGCCCTGGCCGCTGTTCGTTCTGCTGCCGCCGGCACCCCCGGTGATTCCGGCGTCTCCGCCGGTGGCCTCCGGGTTGAGGTAAGTGGGGGAGAAGCCGCTTCCTCCGCCGCCTCCGCCGCCCGCGACGATAAGGCGGGGGTCGGTGCCGGGGACGCCGGTCAGGGTGCAGCCGGGGCCGGCCGAGCTGCAGCTGCGGACATCGCTGGACCCGCCGCCGGCACCGCCCGTGAACCCCGCCGATCCGCCGCCGGCGCCCCCACCCGTGCCGACGTTGACATAGAGGGTGGTGGTGCTCGGCGGCACGGTGACGGTGCCGGTGACGGTGGCGCCGTTGCCTCCTGCGCCGCCGACAGGCCCGTTTTGTCCTGCGGCGCCGGTGGCGGTGACGGTCAGTTGGGTGACGCCGGACGGGACGGTGAAGGGCTGGTTGGCGCCTGCGTTGAAGGTGACGGTCACGGGCGCCGCAGCAGCGGGCGTGGCCGTGGGCACGACCAGTGCCGCCGGCAGTGCCACCGTGGCGAGCAGGACCGCAGCACGCCTGGCCGGGCGCCTCCGCTCACCCGCGACTCCGGCGCCACGTCGCTGGAGCATGGCATGTTGCAGGGTCCGTCTCACGATGGGGACTCCTCGGCAAAGAGCGCGGCACTCAGCACACGCCACGGACGTCGGTTGATGTTCAGGCCCCTGCCGGGACCGCCCGACGATCAAGCCACACGCCCCCTGTGTGGTCGTACAGACACACCGTCATACCGCCCGCAATCCACCGACCAGACGCTGCCCGACCCCGAACTCGGTCCTGTGATCCGTTGGCGTGTACACCACGGACACGAGGCCCGTGCAGTTCTCTCCTGGTCGGCCTCGAGGTTCACCGGAAGGTGACAGCGGATCCTGCGGCACTCTCGGATCGCCCTTGCTGTACTTCGCTGCTGTACGGCACGACAAAGCCCCCTCCGGAGTGATCCCGAGGGGGCTTTGAGCAATGTGCACTCGGCAGGATTCGAACCTGCAACCTTCTGATCCGTAGTCAGATGCTCTATCCGTTAAGCTACGAGTGCTTGGCGTTCCGGGCTTTTCTGCCTGGTCGGCGTTGCGGGAACAACATTACATGACCCGCGCCGTGAGGTGAAATCCGTTAAGCACACCCCAGCTGACCTGCGAAAACAGTGCCCCAGCGGCCAAGGATCCCCGCACGTACGCCCGAAGGCGCACAGCCCGCCGAGGACGACCGAAGCCCCGGCCTGCGGGCCGGGGCTTCGGTGATCAACTGGCGGAGGCGGAGGGATTTGAACCCTCGATGGGCTTTAAGACCCAAACCGCATTAGCAGTGCGGCGCCATAGACCGGACTAGGCGACGCCTCCAGCACACTCACGCGGGCGCGAGTGGTGCGTGCAGATGATGACACAGCCGAGCGGGGTGTCACCAATCGCCGTCCACGGTACTAGGCCCGCAGGCCGGAGGGCAAAGCACGGGCCGCCGGGCCCGTCGGCCCGGCGGAGCGTCCGTAGTCCGGGCGGCTCGGTCCGGTTGCGCAACGCCGGGGCGCACGGAGCGTTAGAGATGCCGGGGCATCCGCGCCCCGCACGGTCCCTCACTCCCGGATCCAGGAGCACCCATGCTGCGCCGCCTCGTCCTCACCGCAACCGCGACCGCCGCCGCGCTGGCAGGCGCCGTATCCGCCGCGGGAGCGACCCCTCTGCCGTTCCCGTTGCCGCTGCTGTCGGCACCCGACCCCGACCGGCTGACCGTGATCGTCTCCGACACCGGGAACACCCGGACGGACGGCACCTACGAGCTGACGTGCGACCCGGCCGGCGGCACCCACCCCGCGGCCGCCAAGGCGTGCACGCGGCTGGACGAGCTCGCGAAGGAGGGGCGTAATCCGTTCGCGCCCGTTCCCGAGGACCAGATGTGCACGATGCAGTCCGGGGGGCCGGCGACCGCCCGGGTCACCGGCACATGGCAGGGACAGAGGGTGGACGCCATGTTCAACCGGGCGAACGGCTGCGAAATCTCACGGTGGCGCACGATGGAGCCCGTGCTGCCGAACACCAGGTCATAGCGCCCGGCGGTACCGCATGTGCACACAACCTTGGTGAGAGCTCCCCCTCATCCGCCGCCCCGGCCCCCTCGCCTGCCTTTAGACTCCCTTCAGTGACAGGCTGAAGCCCGAGGGGCAAGATGGGACCGGCCGTCCGCAATATGCAGTAGGTCAGGGAGGAACCGTCGTCGTGAGCAGCAGGCCATCCCGAGGCGCTGCTCGCCTCGCAGCCATACTCGACGCCCTTCCGGACGGCCTCGTGCTCGTCAACTGCAACGGCACGGTCGTCAACGCCAACACCATCGCCCTCGAACTCTTCGAGACGCCCGGTACCGCACTCGTCGGTCGCGGGCTGCTCGATCTGCTGCCCGCCTTCGACTCGCGGCTGATCCCCGGCTCGATGCGGCGCCCCGAGGCGGCGGACGAGCGCGGCCGGACCAAGCCCACGCGGATGGTGGCGCGGCGCACGGACGGCAGCGAGTTCCCCGTCGAGGTGACCAGCGCGAGCCTCGAGGACGGACGCGAGGCGTACGACTCGTACAGCGGCTACACCGGCGACGAGCTGCTGATGCTCGTCGTGCGGGACCTGTCCGGAACGATGGACACCGAGGCCGAGCTGGCGCGTTCGCAGCGGCAGACCGAGATGATCCTGCGTGCCGCGGCCGAGGGTGTGGTCGGTACGGACACCGACGGACGCGTCGTCCTGGTCAATCCGGCCGCAGCGCAGATCCTCGGATTCCGGGCGAGCGACCTCGGCGGCAAGGAGCTGCACCCGCTGATCCTGCACTCGCGCGGGGACGGCGAGCCCTTCCCTTACGAGGAGTCGGCGCTCGCCGACACGCTCAAGTCCGGGCGCAAGCACCGGGTGCGCGGACAGGTGCTGTGGGCGAAGAACGGCTCGCAGGTGCCGGTCGATCTGACGACCGCGCCGGTGCGGGACGGCGACCAGCTCGTCGGCGCGGTGATGACCTTCACCGACCGCCGTCCGTACGAGGAGCTGAGCCAGCAGCACAAGTCCGAACTCACGGAGACGACCGAGCGGCTCGGCAAGGAGCTGGAGGAGACCACCGAACGGTTCACGGCCGAGCTGGCCGACCGCGCGGACCGCTACACCGCGGAGATCGAGAGCCGGGACGAGCAGTACACCGAGCTCGCCGCCCGCCATGACCAGCTGAACGCCGTGCTCGGCGAGTCGCTGCGCGGGCCGCTGGAGGAGCTCCGTTCCGAACTGGCGACCCTGGCCGCCGACCCGGCGGGGCAGTTGTGGCCCGAGGCCAACCAGATCCTGCACCACCTGGCCGCCGGTTATGCCCGGATGACGACCCTTGTCGACAACGTCCTGGGCTACCAGCGGCTCGACACAGGTGCGGAACAGCTCTACAAGATCCCGGTGCTGCTCGACGCGGTCGTCGCGGCCGGCGTCGAGGGCGCCGTCGAGCTGATCGGCCCGGGGCGGGCGCAGTTCGCGGTGCACGCTCCGCCGATCGAGGCCGAGGTGGACGCCGGACGGCTGGCGACGGCGCTCGCGCACCTGGTGGCGGACGTGGCCGGGGTCGACTCGACCGGCAAGGCGAAGCTGATGCCCGGCGGCGGGTATGTGGACTCGACGATCGTGGTGGCGGCCGCGCAGCGCGGTGACGTCGTACGGATCGAGGTGCGGGGGCCGTTCGCCGGGGGAGACCCGGTGCACGCGCCGATCGTGCGGGGCATCGTGCGGGCGCACGGAGGCGTGCTCCAGACGCACGAGGTCCCGGGCATGAGCGGCAGCGCCTACGTCCTGGAACTTCCGCTGGGCGAGGGCTCGGGGACCGTGGCACCGCCGGAGCACGGCGCGATGCTGGCACTGCCGGAGCAGCAGACGCCTCCGGAGCCGCAGCCCTCCCCCGGCACGTCGGGCGGTGGACGGCGGCGTGCGCGGCGGGCTTCCACGGACGCGTTCCTGGAGAGCCCCGTCGCGATGGAGGACCCGGTGGCCGCGCCGCCGACAGGGCGGCGTCGCGCGCACGGGGAACAGCCGCAGCAGGAACTGATCCCGGCCCAGGACTCGGGCGGCGGCCATGCCGCCCACGCGGGCGGTGGCGGAACGGGTCGCCGGCGCGGCCGGCCGAGCCCTGCCGAGGAGTCGGTCGCCGTAGCCGCGGGTGGCGGCAGGCCGACCGAGGGCTCCGTGGTGACCGCCGCGGAGGGCGCCGCCCAGTCGAATCGCGCCGCGCTCGGCGAGACGGTGCCGCCGCAGGGTGTCTCCGTCGACGGGCCCGGTTCGGGCCGGCGCGCGCGCCACGGTGCGATGCCGGAGCTGCCCGCGGCTCCCTCCGCCCCCGCCGCCTCCGCTTCGACCGCGATCGAGGCGCGCCCGTCCGGCCGCCGGGCCCGGAGGGCACTGGCGACCGCTCCGGCCGAGCCGGAAGCACCGCGCACGCCGTTCGCGCTGCCGCCCGCCGAGGCCGACCGCATCCCGCCGACCGCGGGTGAGGCGGACGCCTCGCTGCCGGGCCGGCACGACTCCGTCCGTACGGAGCCGGGTACCGACCATCACACGCCGCCGCAGCAGCACCCCACCCCGACGGGGCGGCGGCGCGCGCGGCCGCAGACGCAGGCGCCCGCCCAGGGTGCGATGCCGGACGCCCCGCCCGGGTGGGGCGACGACGTGCCGGACAACGGCGAGATCGACCCGCGCGCCACCGACGACGGTGCGAGCGGTCAGCACGCCGCGACGCAGGACGAAGCGGCGCCTGCGCAGTCGGGTGCCGCGACCTCGCAGGGCACCGGATCCGTCGCCCTGCCGATGCCCGCGTTCGAGGAGCCCGCCGCCGAGCAGCAGCAGGCGACACGGCCCGCGCAGGCGCGCGTCGCCCAGCCGCTGCCCGCGGAGGCACCGGTCCCGGCGGACGCCTCACAGGGCCGGGCATTCAGCGTCCGCACACTCGGACAGGGTGTGCCGTTCTCGCAGCAGATCGCCGAGAAGCAGAACCAGACGCTCGGCGCCGGACGCCGTCGCAAGCTGGGGACACGGTCCGCGCAGGGGGAGCACCCGGAGCCGGCCGCGAACGCCGCCCGCCCGCATCCGCAGACGCAGACCGCCCCGGCCCAGGCGCCGGCCCAGCCTCAGGGACAGTCGCAGACCCAGGGCCAGACGCCGGCGCAGAACGGATCGCTGCTCCCCGCAGAGCGCTCCGAGGGCCGGTCGTACGCCATAGGCGCACCCCTCGAGGGCGCGGAGGGCCCGGAGCCCCTGGACGGTCCCGGAGGCGCGGTGGAAGTGGCCAACCGGCCGCAGCCGCAGCCCGTCGACGACGAGCTGCCCCCGGAGCCGCTCGACAACCCGCGCCGGCTGCTGGTGTGGCCGGCGCCGGACGTCTCGACCCAGCAGGCCCTGAGCGACCGGGGCTACCGTCCCGTCGTCGTGCACTCCCGCGAAGAGGTCGACGCACAGATCGCCGCGTTCCCCGCGGCCCTGTTCGTCGATCCGCTGACCGGGCCGATCACCCGGACGGCGCTGCAGTCGCTGCGCCAGGCCGCGGTGGCCGCGGAGGTCCCCGTCCTGGTGACGGCCGGACTGGGGCAGGCGACACGGGAGGCGGCCTACGGGGCCGACCCGGCCATCCTGCTGAAGGCGCTGGCGCCCCGGGACAGCGAACAGCACCCGTCACGCGTGCTGCTGATCGAGGAGCACGAGGAGATCGCGCTGGCGCTCACCGCGACGCTGGAGCGGCGCGGGATGCAGGTCGCGCGGGCCGCTGCGGACACGGACGCCGTCACCCTCGCGACCCAGATGCGGCCGAACCTCGTGGTGATGGACCTGATGCAGGTGCGCCGCCGCCGGGCCGGGATCATCGACTGGCTGCGGGCGAACGGCCGGCTGAACCGGACGCCCCTGGTCGTCTACACCTCGGCGGGCCTCGACCGGGCCGAGCTGCCGCGGCTCTCGTCGGGCGAGACGGTGCTCTTCCTCGCGGAGCGCTCCACCAGCAACGAGGTCCAGTCCCGGATCGTCGACCTGCTCGCGAAGATCGGTACGAACTGACGGCGGTACGAACTCACGCCGTTTGCCGGGGGCTTTGGCCGGGAGCGTCAACTGATGCGTCGGGGGCGGTGTTTCACGTGAAACACCGCCCCCTTCGCGTGATGGTTCAGAACACGGTCAGAACTGGGTGACGTCCAGCTCACCGTCCGCGTACTGCTTGCGGATCACCTTCTTGTCGAACTTGCCGACGCTCGTCTTCGGGACCGAGGGGATCACCGCCCAGCGCTCGGGCAGCTGCCACTTGGCGACCTTCTCCGCGAGGAACGCCTTCAGCGACTCGTAGTCCGCCGTCGAGCCCTCCTTGAGGACGACCGTCGCCAGCGGGCGCTCGCCCCACTTGTCGTCGGGCACCGCGACCACCGCGGCCTCGGCGACCTCCGGGTGGGCCATGAGCGCGTTCTCCAGGTCGACGCTCGAGATCCACTCGCCGCCGGACTTGATGACGTCCTTGGCCCGGTCGGTGAGCGTGAGGTAGCCGTCAGGGCTGATGAGACCGACGTCACCCGTCTTCAGCCAGCCGTCCTCGCTGAACTTGTCCTCGGGCTTGAAGTCCTCGCCGCCCGCGCCTCCGTAGTACGAGCCCGCGATCCAGGCGCCCCGGACCTCCAGTTCACCGGCTGATTCGCCGTCCCACGGCAGGATCTCGCCGACGGGGCCGACCAGCCGGGCTTCGACGCCGGTGGGGAAGCGGCCCTGGGTGATGCGGTACGGCCACTCCTCCTCCGCGGTCAGACCGGCCGGCGGGTGCGACATCGTGCCGAGCGGGGAGGTCTCCGTCATGCCCCAGGCGTGACAGAGCCGTACGCCGAGCTTGTCGTACGCCTCCATCAGGGCCGGCGGACAGGCCGCGCCGCCGATGGTGACCTGCGTCATCGAGGTCAGGTCGCGGGGGTTGGCGGTGACTTCGGCGAGGAGCCCCTGCCAGATGGTGGGGACGGCCGCCGCGTGCGAGGGCCTCTCGCGCTCGATCATGTCCGCGATCGGTCCGGGCTGAAGGAACCGGTCCGGCATCAGCATGTTGATGCCGGTCATGAAGGTGGCGTGCGGCAGGCCCCAGGCGTTCACATGGAACTGCGGGACCACGACGAGCGTGGTGTCCCGCGCGGTCAGCCCCATCGACTCGGCCATGTTGACCTGCATCGAGTGGAGGTAGATCGAGCGGTGGGAGTAGACGACCCCCTTGGGGTCGCCCGTGGTGCCGGAGGTGTAGCACATGGCGGCGGCGGTCCGCTCGTCCAGCTCGGGCCAGTCGAACGTGGTCGGCCGGTCCGCGATCAGGTCCTCGTACTCGTGCACCGTCGCGTCGGTCTCGGCGAGCAGACCGCGGTCGCCGGGGCCGGAGACCACGATGTGCTCGATCGTGGGCAGGTGCGGAAGGAGCGGGGCGAGCAGCGGGAGCAGGGAGCCGTTGACGATGACGGCCCGGTCGGCGGCGTGGTTGACGATCCACACCAGCTGCTCGGCGGGGAGGCGGAGATTGAGCGTGTGCAGTACGGCACCCATGGAGGGGATGGCGAAGTACGCCTCGACGTGCTCGGCGTTGTTCCACATCAGGGTGGCGATCCGCTGGTCTCCGTCGACCCCCAGCTCGTCACGGAGCGCGTTGGCCAGCTGTGTCGCACGGCGGCCCACCTCCGCGAAGCTGCGCCGCTGCGGCTCGGCGTCTCCGGTCCAGGTGGTGATCTGCGACGTGCCATGGATCGTCATCCCGTGGTGCAGGATGCGGGTCACAGTCAGCGGTACGTCCTGCATGGTGCTCAGCACGGCGTCCTCCCGGTGGGCGCTAGCGCTACGTGGCAGTAAGAGTGGGAAGATTCTGCTCACGTACCGCGCGGTATGTCACTACCCCCGGGTAGGGGAACTGGCCACGGACGGTGTCGTTCAGCGCACGGGCGACAGCTCCGGGTCCTCGCGGAGCTTGCTCAGCGCCCGTGACACCGCGCTCTTGACCGTCCCGACGGACACCCCGAGCACCTCGGCTGTCTGGGCCTCGCTGAGATCCTCGTAGTACCGCAGGACGACCATCGCGCGCTGACGGTCCGGCAGCTTCATCACCGCGCGCCACATGGCGTCGTGCAGCACCTGCTGCTCGGCCGGGTCCGCCGTCGGCACGGTCTCCGGCTCCGGGAGTTCCTCGCAGGCGAACTCGTCCACCTTGCGCTTGCGCCACTGCGAGGTACGGGTGTTGAGCAGGGCGCGGCGGACATAGCCGTCGAGCGCCCGGTGGTCCTCGATCCGCTCCCACGCGACGTAGGTCTTCGTGAGCGCGGTCTGCAGCAGGTCCTCGGCGTCGCTCGGATTCGCCGTGAGCGAGCGGGCGGTACGCAGCAGCACGGGCCCCCGCGCCCGTACGTACGACGAGAACGACGAATAGCGAGCATGGGGCGCATGCCGTGGGCCGGCGCCGTACGACGGAGGCACCGGCACGGCGGGCCTCGAGACGCTTGTGCAGACTGGCGTGGTCATAGGTCCACGCTAGGAGCGGGTGCTACTCAGCGGATCGGCCACAGGTCCCGAAGCCATGTCCGCCTCAGGTTGTACGGCTGGTGCCGGCCTCACCTCCTGAAGGTGGAGGAGACCCTCAGGGGCAGTGCGCCCTCGGGTCAGGGGAAGACGCCCTTCCGCGGGGGCGGAGACAGGTCTCGGCGGCCGCGCCACGGGTCACTCCACCGACGGCCGCGGGTCGCTCGGGCCTTGGGCTCGGGTCCGTCGGAGCTTGGGTTTGGGTCGCCAGAGCCTTGGGCTCGGGCCTTGGGCGGGTCGCTCACGGGCGGATGCGCGCCACGGGAGCGTCCGCCATGCTCCGGCCGACGGTCAGGCTGTGGCCGCCGTGGCTCTCGCTGACGCCGCCGTCGTACTGGAGGATCCGCCGCTTCGGCCGCCAGGCGTACGGGTTCAGGACCTGCTCGTCGTACAGGTCCTCGTACAGGGCGGGCTGGGCGCTCCGGCGGGCGAACCACATGGCGGAGGGCAGGTCGCCCGTGCCGGCCAGCCGGGCGCGCTCCATGTGCAGCACCCCCGCGTCGGCGGTGCTGTGGAAGCCGGGCACATAGCCCCGGCGCCGTACCTCGCGGTTCCACGCACGGGCGAAGTCGAGCGTGGCGCGGGCGCACGCCACGTCGTCCACGTCGTACGCCTCCAGGTCGAGATAGAGGGCGCTGCCCCTGGCCATGCCGAGCGCCCAGGCGCGCTCCACCGCCTCGTTGCCCTCTTGCTGACCCTCGACGCCCGGGCTCGCGCCGATGACGGCGGTCCGTCTGCGCTCGTCCCGGACGCAGGGGGACTGCGAGCCGGCGAACACGGGTAGCACCCGCCAGCCCATCCCGTGTACCGCGGCGACCCAGTCCCGTGAGAGCTGGGGCTGCTGCGGGCAGCGGCGGCCACGGCCTGCGTAGGACACACCGACCGCGCCGTAGGGGGACGACGTGCGCCAGGCCTGCATCGCGGTCAGGGGTGGTGCCTGGCAGGTGTCGAATGCCAGGCCCCGGAAGGTCAGGGCGGTGTCCGCGGTCGTGTCCACGATGGCGCCGGAACCCTCAGCCGGAGCGTCGGCGTTGCTGTTCGGCCGGGCGATGCCGTTGGTGGTGATGTCCGCGTTGGTGTCGGCCCTTCTGTCGGTGGGGCGCTGCGCCGCGCGGGCGCCGTCGCCTGACGGGGCATCGACCGCGGATGCGTACGCCGTGTCCCTGGGCGTGGACCGCTCGGGTTCCGGTGTCAGCAGCAGACCGAGCAGGGCGGTCAGTGCGAGAGCGACGGCGGCGGCGCATTTCCGTAGGCGCATGTGCCGAGTGAACGGCGGGCGGAGCGGCCGGGCCACCGCTCAGCCCGCTCGCTCAGCCGTCCGCGCCCAGGATCAACCCGGATGTGGGAACGCCAGTGCCCGCGGTGACCAGGGCTCTGGCCGCGTCCGGTATCTGGTTCACCGAGGTGCCCCGTATCTGGCGGACCGCCTCCGCGATCCCGTTCATCCCGTGCAGATAGGCCTCCCCGAGCTGCCCGCCGTGGGTGTTGAGCGGCAGCGCGTCCGCCGCGACGAACTCCGCCGCCTCACCCGGTCCGCAGAACCCGAACTCCTCGAGCTGCATCAGCACGAAGGGAGTGAAGTGGTCGTAGATGATCCCGACGTCGATGTCCTGGGGCGTCAGGCCCGAGGTCCGCCACAGCTGCCGGGCGACCACTCCCATCTCGGGCAGTCCGGTGAGGTCGTCGCGGTAGAAGCTGGTCATCTGCTCCTGCGCCCGGCCTGCGCCCTGCGCGGCGGCGACGACGACCGCGGGGCGTTGCGGCAGATCGCGGGCCCGCTCCGCGCTGGTCACCACGATCGCCTGACCGCCGTCGGTCTCCTGACAGCAGTCCAGGAGCCGCAGCGGCTCGACGATCCAGCGCGAGGCGGCGTGGTCGTCGAGGGTGATCGGCTTCCCGTAGAAATACGCCGCCGGGTTGCGGGCGGCATGGCGGCGGTCGGTGACGGCGACATGACCGAAGGCCTCGGGGGTCAGCCCGTAGGTGTGCAGATAGCGCTGGGCCGCCATGGCCACCCAGGACGCGGGGGTGAGCAGCCCGAACGGCAGGTTCCAGCCGAGCGCCGCGCCCTCGGCCGACGGCTCCCGGTGCTGCACACCCGCGCCGAACCGCCGCCCCGACCGTTCGTTGAACGCGCGGTAGCAGACCACGACTTCGGCGATGCCCGTCGCCACGGCGAGAGCGGCCTGCTGAACGGTGGCGCAGGCCGCGCCGCCGCCGTAGTGGACACGGGAGAAGAAGGACAGCTCTCCGATACCTGCCGCCTGGGCGACGGTGATCTCGGGGCTGGTGTCCATCGTGAAGGTGACGAGGCCGTCGACGTCGGCGGGGGAGAGGCCGGCGTCGTCGAGAGCCGCGTGGACCGCCTCGACGGCCAGCTTCAGTTCACTGCGCCCCGAGTCCTTGGAGAACTCGGTCGCCCCGATGCCCACGACGGCGGCCCGCCCGCCGAGTTCGTCCCTGCGGCGGATGCTCATACGGCGCCCTCCGGCGGAAGGGTCACCGTCACCGTGCCGGTGACATGGGTGCCGATGTCGTTGGCACCGACGACCCGGACCTCGGCGGTGTCGCCGGTGACGGAGGTGATCGTGCCGCGCAGCACCATGGTGTCTCCCGGATAGTTGGGCGCGCCCAGCCGGATGGCCACCTTGCGGAGAACAGCACGCCCGCCGAGCCGGTCCGTGATGTAGCGCCCGACGAGGCCGTTGGTCGTCAGGATGTTCATGAAGATGTCGGGGGAGCCCCTCTCCTTCGCCAGTTCGGCGTCGTGGTGCACGTCCTGGTAGTCACGCGAGGCCACGGCGCCGGCGACGATCAGGGTGCGGGTGATCTCGATCTCCAGCGGCGGCAGTTCGTCACCGGCCTTCACTGGGCTCCCTCCTTCGCGAGCATCGCTCCGAGCTCCGCCAGCACTTCGCTGCCGCACCCCTGGTACGCGTCGAGCTGCCGTCCCCAGAGGAAGTGCCGGTGGACGGGGTGGTCCACATCGGCGCCGATGCCTCCGTGGAGATGCTGGCCCGCGTGCACGACGCGCTTTCCTGCCTCGGACGCCCACCAGGCCGCCGTGAGCGCGTGGGTCGCACACGGCAGTCCCTCGTCGTACCGCCAGGCGGCCTCGTAGGCCGTGACGCGGATGGCCTCGGTGTCCATATGGGCGTCCGCGGCGCGGAGCAGCACACCCTGGTTGGTGGAGAGTGGACGGCCGAACTGCTCGCGGGTGGTGGTGTGTTCGACGGCGCGGGCGAGCGACCCGGCGCACACACCCGCCTGCAGCCCGGCGAAGGCGATACGGCTCGCGGTCAGCACCTGCTCATACGGCCTCGTGTCGCCGAGGTGCCGGGTGCCTTCGCGATGCGCGCCCGGGGCTCCGACACGCTGCGCCGGGGTGCCGTCCAGGACGAGCCGCGCGGCCGACCAGGGCGCGGTGGTGTGCACCGGCTCGGTCTCCGCGTCGGCGGCCCGCACCCACCACAGGAGCCGGTCCTCGTCCGCGACCAGCACATGTGTGGCATCCCGCAGCCAGGGCACCCAGCCGACGGTCCCGGTCAGATGTCCGTCCGCCCGGCCGGCGGCACCGGCAGACGGGCCGCCGAGGGCCCGCACCGCAGCGGGTTCGGTGACCGCTCCCGTCGCCACCACCGTCCCGTCCCGCAGCCCGGGCAGCAGCCGCTCGCGCTGCTCGTCCGTGCCGTGCGCGAGGAGGGGGAGCAGACCGTAGGAACAGGTCGCCGCGAACGGCACCTGCGCCGTCGTCCGGCCCTGTTCCTCCAGCAACAGCACCAGTCCCAGCAGGCCGATGTCCTCCACTGCGGCGATGAGTCCCGCCGCGCACAGGGCTTTCCACAACTCGGCATCCGTCCCGGTGCCGGCCGCGGCGAGCCGGTCGGGGGTGGACAGATCAGCGAAGATCCTGGCCGCCAGCTCCCGTGCGGCGGTCTGCTCCTCCGTGGGTGTGAAGTCCATGGTCAGCCCTCACCCCCGGCCGTGTCCGAGCCGCTGGCCGTGTCCGAGCCGCCTGCCGTACCCGTATCGGCACCCCTGTCGGCGCCCGCTCCCGTGCCGCGGAAGACCGGCAGCTCCAACTCCTCGTCCACCCGCAGGAACTCCAGCTCCACGGGCATACCGATGCGCACCTTGTCGTACGGCACCCCGGTCACATTGCTGACCATCCGCACGCCTTCCGCGAGCTCGATCAGCCCCACCGCATACGGCCCTGTCGTGTCGCCGTGCTGATCGGGCGCCGCGAAGCCGGGGAACACCGGGTGGTGCATCACCACATACGAGTAGACCGTCCCGACACCGCTCGCCTCGACCGTGTCCCACCGGTCCGAACCGCAGGCATGGCACCCCGGAAGCCAGGGAAATCGCAGGGTGTCGCAGCCGGTGCAGCGCTGGATCAGCAGTCGGTGCTCCGCGACCCCGTCCCAGAATCCGGCGTTGTCCCTGTTGATCACCGGCCTCGGCCGCCTGACCTTCGGCTTTCGGGCGGCCGGCGCGTATTTGAGGATCCTGAAGCGGTGCGTACCGGCGAGCTCGCCGTTCGCCCGGACGTCCATCCGGGTCGTGATGAAGTGACCCGTCCCGAGCTTCGTCGTCTTGCGCTCCGACACCGAGTCGATCGCACCGTCGAAGGTGATCCGGTCGCCCGGCCGTAGCGGCCGCAGATACTCCTGCTCGCAGTCGGTCGCGACGATCGAGGTGTACCCGGCGTCGTCGAGCAGGCCGAACAGCTCGTCGTGCACCGTCGAATGCGCCGTGTGTCCCGAGAGCCCGCCCATCGTCCACGCCTGGAGCATCGTCGGCGGTGCCACCGCCTCCGGCCCCCGGTACGCAGGGTTGGTGTCCCCCATCGCCTCGCACCAGTGCCTGATCATCGGCTCGTTGACCAGGTCCTTGCCGGCTCCGCCCGTCGTGGTCGCCCTGCCCTCGTACCCCTTCAGCCGCTCGTACAGCCCCGGCACGTCCGTGTCCGTCACCGCCGCCCCCTCGTCATGCCGAGCCGCATCGTCGCGACGATCTCCCGCTGCACCTCGCTCACCCCTCCCCCGAAGGTGTTGATCTGCGCCGCCCTGTTCATCCGCTCCAGCTCCCCGTCCCCCGGAGCGCCTGTGCCGAGAGCCCCGGGCGATCCGGCCCGGACCAGTCCGGCCTCCCCCGCGATTTCCTGGCACATTCGATACACCTCGACCGCCGATTCGGTTCCCGCGAACTTCACCCCGCTCGCGTCGCCCGGGGCCGGACCGCCTGCCTCCACATCGCCCACCAAACGCCAGTTGAGCAGGCGCGTTGCCGCCAGCCGGGCGTGCGCTTCGGCAGCCCGGAACTGGACCCAGGGCTCGTCAATACGGCGCCTGCCGCTCACCGGATCGGGTGTACGGGCCCGCTCCAGAGCCGCCGCGAAGAAGTCCTCGGCCTGCATCCCGATCGCGGCGAGCGCCACCCGCTCGTGGTTGAGCTGGTTGGTGATCAGCCCCCAGCCGCCGTTCTCCTCGCCGACCAGGTGCGCCGCGGGCACCCGGACACCGTCGTAGTACGTGGACGTCGTGGTCTGACCGCCCACGGTCTCGATGGGTGTCCAGGAGAACCCGGGCGCGCCGGTCGGCACGAGGATGATCGAGATGCCCTTGTGCTTGGGCGCGGAGGGGTCCGTGCGGCAGGCGAGCCAGATCCAGTCGGCGTTCTGGCCGTTGCTCGTGAAGACCTTCTGGCCGTCGATCACCCAGGCGTCGCCGTCGCGGACGGCACGGGTGCGCAGAGCGGCGAGGTCGGTCCCGGCCTCGGGCTCGCTGTAGCCGATCGCGAAGACGATCTCGCCGCTGAGGATGCCCGGCAGGAAGATCGATTTCTGCTGCTCGGTACCGAACCTCATCAGGGTCGGTCCGACGGTGTTGAGGGTCACCATCGAGACCGGCGCGCCGGCGCGATGGGCCTCGTCGAAGAAGACGAACTGCTCGTCGGCGCCGCGGCCCTGGCCTCCGTAGGCAACGGGCCAGCCGAGGCCGAGCATGCCGTCCGCGCCGATCCGTCGCAGCAGGACTCGCTGGGCCTCCGCGTCCGCCGGGGGCGGCGGACCGTTCGGCATCAACGCCTGGAAATACGAGCGCAGTTCGGCGCGCAGCTGTTGCTGCCGCTCCGTCGGGGCGAGGTGCACGGCGGCCGCCTCCCGGGCGTACGGATCGCGGGGGATCAGAGGTTTCTGACTGTCCGTCAGGTACGGTCGCCCTGTCAAGGTCGTACCGCGCCCGCGATCGCGCGAGGCCCCGCACCGGACCCTGAAACCACGCCCACGCCGAACCGCCTGCGCGACGGCACCCAAGTGGCATGGCTCAGGCGGGGGGTGAACCCCCGGAGGGAACCCCCCCCCGGGCCGGCGGGAACCCCCGGTGGTGTAGTTAAACAAGGTCGTAGACTGAAACATTT
>NZ_JBHXSL010000066.1:0-36335 GCF_042714725.1 Streptomyces sp. NPDC058685 | reverse complement strand
ATGGCCGGAAAGAAGGACGTACGGCTCGTGTCCTTCCGGCAGTTCTGCGACTGGCTCGACGTCCAGGACCCGCAGGTGCTCGCCAAGCTCTGCTCACTGGAGGTCGGCCAGGCCCCACGAGCGGCTGGAACGCGTCTTTTGAGACCTCGTGACAAGGGGCCTTCCAGGCACCGAGGGGGGCGTGGAAGATCGTCCCGCGGGTGACGAGGACGGTCTCCGCAGTGCATGAGGCTCCTGTGCGGTTGAGGGAGGTGTGCGGCGTCTCAACTCATCGGCGCAGGAGCCTGGTTGGTTTCCGTTGCTGCGGCACTCGACCTGTCTCACGGCCTGGTCGAATGGGGATCCATGCTCATCGTCCACCCGTGAGGGTGACCGCTGCTGCAAGCTGCCACCAGCGGGTCGTCGGCCTCGTGTGCCTCCGCCGGCACGACACGCTCGCGCAGATCGCCTCAGGTTTCTGCATCTGCGTCCGCACCGCCCACGCCTACGCCACTGCCGTCATCAACCACGTGTCCGAAGGGGCCGCTGGACTGCTGCGTCTCCTGCGGGAGACCGATCCCGAGCACATCCTGCCCGCCGGCACGCTCACCGCCGTGGCGGCGGTGCTTCTCCGAGGAGTCGGCCAGGCTGTCACCGACGCGTTCGCACTCGCGGTGAGGTCGTCGGTTCATGCCGTGCCTCTTGTGCTCCAGGGAGTAGGAGGGCTCATCCGCGGCGAGCCGTCCGTGGGAATCAGGGGGCCGTCGACGATGACAAAGTCACCCTCACCCCGACCCACCAGCGCCTCGTGCAAGCCCGGTACCCCGCGGCCAACACCTCGAGGGGCTCGTCGACGTAGCGCCACATCGCCTCCGAGACCCCGAACCGGGCACCGACTTGCGTGTACGTCTCGTTCCTGCGCAGATGTGCGAGTACCAGCAGCGCCTGCTTGAAGCAGCCCAGAGCGTATTCAGTTCACGCTTTCGGGCGTAGATCAGCCATGAGACATGCTCAATCCAGCTCATGCGGGACGTCGCGCATGGAAGGGTACGGAATCAACGAAGCCCCCGGCGATGGTTGTGTGGAGTGAGATCACAACAACCAACGACGAGGGGCTTCGGCACGTCACCCCCTACTGAACAGGCCTTCTAACCCCCAGAACCAGGATGAAAGAGGTCCACTGGCCAAGGCACCCATCAGTTTCGGCTCCATGCTAAGGCGTAGACTGCAATCTGCATATTGGGTAGTTCATACTCATTCCTATTGGGACCGATGAGGCTATCTTCGACTCAGGAATTCGCGAGCGATACCGGATCCGTACGGCGCCGCCACGTCCTCGCGATCCCGGCCTCCATAAACGCCACGATCGTCCGTAGTCGCAACGCTTCCCTGCGCCCACGGCGACACCTGTCGTGCGTCCCGCCCCAATTCAATCACGCAGCATTCAAGACCCAGAATGCCTACCGTTTGGATTAAAGTTGCGGCGCAATTGAAGGTGCTCGAGGCGTTTGCGTGATGATGTGACGTCTGGGTGTAGGTCCGTACTGCGAGTCCCTAGTAGCCAGCCCAGGGAGGGAGGCATGCCCCGCTCACGTGCTCTGAGAGAAGCCGAGGTAACCGTGGCAGCCAATCCTCAAGACACTGTTCTTCACGTCTGGTCGACAGTGTGTCGCAGCGGGAAGGCCCATTGCACCAGCTCCTGGAGCACGAGCCAGGAGGACTCGTGAAGAGATCTTGCGGGCGACGGGACTGCGTCTGCAGCTTCTGGAGTCGCACAATGGATGTCCTATTCTTGAACCTGCTCGATGCAAACTACACTGTTCCCGAAGAACGGGCCTTGCGGCGATGGTATCCAGAATTTCCCTCGTCTCGCCCTCCTCTCCGCCGGCCTGAATCCGAGGAGAGTTGACCCTTGCTTTCCTATTAGCATCCGGTGTCGAAAGGTGTTTCGAGCTGTGCCGCTCACCTGGGAATTCTCCGGACACAGAGCCATTTCAACGGTACCGCAGGATGCGGATGGAGACCGCGATTGAAGAGAAGGCATTCAATTCGGACGTACCCCGGGGATTTGCGGAAGATTCGCCAGGACTTCAATCGTGCGACGCCACATTCGACCGGCCGCGTCGGACAGAACATGCATCTTGGAACCCGGCTTGGCCGGTCCACGGGGCTCGGACCTGCAAGTTCGCCCTCCTTCAGCGCGGACATGGGCAGAGTCGAGGACCGCACGGGATAGGTCCACCAACCTCTGCCCGTCCAGGAGTTGGAGCACCCTCTGGTGCAGCCTCTGCCCCACACGCCGGCCCGCGGCCAGATCAGGAACCGGCGATGCGCAGTCGACCTCGACGCCCCGAGACAGGGCGGCAGTGCGCGCCAGAAACAGCCGCTGACCAGCACCCAAATGACCGCTGCGAAGACCGCCCTGTCATCGATGGTCGCGACCCCGCCACCCTGCGGCCTCACCCGGACCGGTGGCAACAACGGTGCCGGGATCTCCCACAGCCCATCCGGAACGATCCAACCCCACCCAACGCTCCCCATGCACCTCTCAACGACCAACAACCAGGTAGGACAAGGTCCTAGTGTGTTGCATTTCTCTTGTAGGCGTGGGGGTTGAGGGCTGAGCCGTTGTGGGTGGAGAGGTTCGCCCGTGAACGTGGCGGGAACGGACGCGGTGGTGGTCGGCCGTGGTGTCTGCCGTTGGCCGACCGGCTGGTGGTGGCGGTCTACTACCGCATGAATTTCACGATGCGGCATCTGGCGCCGTTGTTCGGGGACTCCCCGGCGACGGTGTGCCGGGTGATCCAGCAACTGCCGCCGCTTCTGGCGATCGAGCCGGCTGCCCACCCGGCCGACACGTAAACGGTTGTGGATCGTGGACGGCACCCTGGTCCCCGTCCGCGACCGCACGACCGGAGCCTCCTCACGCAACTACCGGTTCTCGGCATACGTGCAGGATCATCGATGCCGAAACGAAGCTCGTGATCGCCGCGGCCCGGCCGATCCCCGGTAACCCGGACGAGCCCTGCTGCCCGGCGAAGAAGAAGACAACGCCGAGCGCCGGAAAGTCCGGGCCCGTGTCGAGCATGCCTTCGCCCGCATGCACTACCTCGGCCTCGCCGCATGATCCACAGGCCACGGAACCCGCTTCTGCCTGCTCGAACACAGCCCTGGGCACACGCTTTACAGCGTGTTGCAGGCCTGCGGTTAAGGGGTCGTCCGCCTGGGCCAGGCGGCGGGCGAGGTGTCGTCACAGTCCTCCGCGCCCGCGGGCCCGCCGTGACCACGAGAGTCCGGTACGTGCGGTACCAGGCGGGGCCAGGCGGCGGAGCCGGCACAGTCGATCTGGCCCGACAGACTCCCCGCGGCCGGCTGCAGTTGGTTACGCCTGGTGATCACAAAGTATGGAGCCCGGCATGAGCCACATGATGCGCTGCAGCAGCCGTCCGAAGTCGCGGTGGGTACGGTCACCAGCGAGCAGGTAGGTCGCGAAGCTCAGCGTTTCCAGGTCCGGTTCGGCTTTCAGGAAATCGGCCAGGCGCGTACAGCCGGCCAGGGCGCGAACGCTCGGGCGCCGTTCGCGCAGCGCGCCGACCAGCGCGGTGGTGAGGTGGCCGACAGCGCCGCCCATGGTGCCGGGCAAAGTCAGCGACTCGGCGATGTCGGCCACGGCGGACTGCATTTGCTGCGGCAGGTCGACCCCGTTGCTGAAACGGCTGAGCATACCGCTGCGCCTCAAGGTACTCCTCGAGCGGTTCGCCAGGATGGGTGCGCTCCCTGTGCCGGAGCAGGGCAGGGCGAAGGCGGGCAAAGGCCGCCGGCCCAGTGCGGCAAGCGTAAGGCGGATCGACAGCCCCAAGCGTTCGAACCGAAGTCGATGCCACCGGGCCGTGGAAGGTCGATACGCACCGGAACAATCCGCTAGATCGGCCAGCCGGCGCGTCCCACTGATCAGGGCGGCCGTCGCATTGGAGAGCGAGGCCTCGACCTTGCGAGAGGGTGGACTTGCTGATCCCGCCGACGTCGTGGCGGCCAGAACGCTGTGCCGGGGACTCGCCAGATCCTGGACAAGGGCCTGGCCGCTGCATTCCGACGCTTCTCGCGGCTTGCGTCAGGCAGGAGCCCGATTCGTACAGCTCGTGCGGTCGATCATGTCCGCCCAGTGTGTGCCCCCAGCAGGTCCCTCGGATCCTCCGGTCTCACGGGCAAGCGATTGCGTAATGCAGGCACCCCGCCCATGCTCGTCGTCGGGCAGCAATGACGCTTCGAAATTGGGGCCTCCGTCGGTTACCTCGATGTGTATGCCGACGCGCCCGGTATGGTCATGAGTGACCGTCAGCTCGAACACCAATGGCGGAAGGGCGTGAATGACCGAATTGGTCACCAGTTCCGAGACCACCAGCAACGTTTCCTCAGTCGTTTCGGGGTCCACGCGCCCCTCCGTAATATCGCGAGCCAGAGCCCTCGCCATCTGGGCGGCTCTGGGGGAATGCGGCAGGATCACACGGACATCGGCGGGGGAAGGGGCCACATCGCGGCGCCCTAGGCTCATCGTCCCATCCTGATCGAAATACATCTCACACTGTGATTGAATCAGGATTGGAACCACTCCCTTGGGATCGAAATCTGGCTTTCGGTACCTCCGATGGTTGCCGGATTGGGCACTATTTGTATGAGTATTCTCTACTCAATCGACGTTTTCCGGTCAGGCTGCCGTAGTGCGGAGCGGAAACCGGTGACTGCTGGTGGTTGGTCGTGTGTGTCCAGGATGGGGGCGTGCGTAGGTTGTCGCCGGTCGCATCTGGTCGGCCTCTGCCTCGCCCGGCCGGGTGGCGAGGCCGTGCTCTCGATCGACCGAGAAGACGCAGATCCAGGCGCTGCACCGGACGTGGTCGCGCTGCCGGTGACCTTCTCGGCCACCGAGAAAGTCACTTGCCCGACCACGTCCCGCAGGGGAACTATGGCGCCGCACTCAACGTTGCCATCGGCGAGTGCAAGTCGCGCCGGAAGGCCGTGAATTCCGCTGGCCTTTCTCAAGAAGGCGGTAAAGCTGCCTGCCGGATCAGATCGAGAGCTGGTTGGGACTGCTGACCCGACAGTCGATCCGACGCGGCACCTTCGTCAGGGTTAGCGTCCTGAACACACAGATCCGCCCCTACATCTTCCTGGTGAGCCTGGTTCGCGTTCCAGGACTTGATACAGGTTCCGGATGGTCCCTCTTCAGGGGGTGGGCGCTCTCTTGATCAGAAACTCAAAGGGTTCTCTTCGAGGGTGTAGCGGACGTGGGGGCCGCCGAAGTAGCCGCGGACGATGTGGGGCTGGCGCCGGCGGCGGTGGAAGAACCTGCGTGCCTCGGCAGCGAGTTGGGCCTGGTTGCGGGCCCTGCTGCTCATGGGCAGACTTCGTTTGAGGTCGGCGTTGACGAGTTCGTCGGGGTTCAGCTCGGGCGAGTACGAGGGCAGGAAGTGCAGCTCGATCCTGTCGGCGTGCTCGGCCAGCCATGTGCGGACCACCCGGGAGCGGTGTGCGGAGTGACCGTCCACCACGAGGTGGATCTTGCGGTCGAAATGGCCGATGAGCCGGTCGAGGAAGCGGCACATGACCTTGGCGTCGAAGGTCTCGGTGAACACCATGAAGTGCATCCGGCCCTTCGTGCTGATCGCGGACATCGCATTCACGGAGAACCGGTTGCCGGTGCGGCGCACGATGGGGGTACGGCCCCTCTCGCCCCAGGTGCGACCGGTGACCTGATCGGAACGGATGCCGACCTGGTCGGCGAACAGCACCGCACCGTTCTCGGCCTTCGCCGTCGCCCGGATCGCCGGCCCTTCCGCAGGCGAGCCAGGACCAGCAGGGCGTGTTTGAAGCAGCTCAGCTTCTGCCAGCGCGACTTCAGTGCCCCCGGACGGCTCCCCCGTGGCTCTCGCCAACTCCGCCGGGCTGAGCTCACGACCTGACCGCGGCCCGAGCCCACGGCATCGTTTAGGCCTGCGTCACGCGCGATGCTCGTCCTGGCCGACCTCGCCTACCAGGGAGTCGGCGCCACCGTCCGCACCCCCTACTACCACCGCGAACAACCCGAGCACTACCAGCAGTTCAACCGCGCCCATGCCCGCCTGCGCGCGCCCGGTGAACACGCCTGCGTGACGTTGAAATCCTGGCGCATCCTCCGACGAGCACTATGCTCCACCCATCGCATTACCCGGGACCACCCATTATCTACAACCTGCTGACTTGCAGAAAGGGCTTCTGACGAATCGAGGCCAAACGGTTCAATCCGCCCGAGTCATCACCGCCAAGTCGGAAAGGGCTCACTGCTCAGAACTCGCCTGACAGTGCGCTGGTAAGGGACTTGCGACTCGTGATACCAAGCTTGCGGAAGATTGTTTGCAGATGATTATCAACCGTTCGTTTCGAAACAATCAGTTGCTTCGCTACCTCGGCCGTGGTAGAGCCTTGGGAGACAAGAAGGGCGATCTGCGTTTCGCGTTCTGTGAGCCGTGTAGGAGTCAGGGAAGGAATCAGGTCTGGTGTTCTTGCTCCTTGACACTTTCGCGCGAGTGAGATCGCCTTGTTTCGAGCTGTTGTAGCCCGACGTGAACTTCCCTGGCGCTCCCATGTGGTTGCTGCCGCAGAAGCGGATTCAGCTGCCATGAGGTTGGCCCCAACCTCCGCGAGTGAACTCGAGCAGTCGAAGAGTTCTTGCGGGTCTTTCGTTGCCATAGCTGCTGCGTAGCGCGCGCGTACTTTGGTCAACTCGCCGTCGGTTGCGTCGGCAAGCTCGCTGAGACGGTCAACCGCAAGCTGTGCTCTTCCGACCCTGCAGAGGTCTGTCAAGATTCGAGCCTCGCTGGCCAAATGATTCAGTTCGCGTGCCTCTTGCGCGGCGTCGATGAGTTCGGACCGAGCACTCGTGAGATTGCCGACGGAGACTGCCAACCAGATTTTACCGAGGCGGAGTTCGGGGACGAACGGCCCTGAATCTGGAAAGGGTTCAGCTTCTCTTAGCGCTCGTTCGGCGGCCTCAGTATCATGCAAAAGAGCAGCGGCCTCGGCGATTCGCACGAGTGCCTGGTGAAGCGTCTGCATCAGGGAGTACCTGCGCCCGAGAGCAGCACCTTGGGCAGCCCAACGTCTGGCAGTCAGTGGACGCCCTTGAAGCAATGCACATCGGGCGAGGGATGTTGCGGTCCAGGCCAGCGCCTCAGGAGCATCATCGGCAGATGCGCTCGCCCATCCCTCAACTCCAACGGCGTATGCCTCGTCAATTCTTCCGGACTCTTGCAATGCGAAAGTCAGAGGTGTGAGGTATTGCACGGGATGGGGGAGCCCTGTGGGGTCCGTTATACCGAGGCGCTCTGCGTGAGCGGCTCTAGCCAATTCAAGGGACTTCTTCACCTGCCCCGTGGCAGCCAAACAAGCAGCGAATGTGCCTTCTCCGATCGTCCTGATATATGAGTTTGGCACGGCATCGATGTTCTGCAGAAGCTTCAGTGCTTCTTGATGTCTACTAACCGACGCAAGAAGGACCCCTCTTGTAGCTTGCAGGGCTGCGCGGGCCTCTGGCGTGTGCACCTTGGTGACGGCCTCGGAATTGAGGTGGAGCGCTTCCTTTATGTCCAACAACGACCAAGCGGTAATGCGTGTCATTGCTATTGACGCATGAACGTGCTCGTCATCGGTGGAGGCGCGAGCCGAAGCCTCTTTCAAGACTTCCAACGCTTCCCGGGGTTCGCCCAGTTCGTCCAGAGCCGCACCGAGAAGTAGCCGAGGCCAGAAGCTGTCGTCCCCGTGGCGGGCCGCGGCAGCGAGAGTTCTCGCTCCGCGATAGTCGTGTACGCCCATAGCGATTCTCGCACCGCTCATCAGAAGTGCCGTGTCCGCCGTACCTGTCGCGGTCAGTTCCCACATTGCGACGTGCTCAACGTCCTCGCGTCTGCGGCTCCCCGCCGCACGGATTCGAGCAACCTGCTCCAGGAGCAATTCCTTCTTCCGGGATACTGTCAGATCAGATTGGAGCACCTTCCCGTATAGCGGATGCGAGAGCTCGGTCTTTTCTCGACGACCTTGCCGTAGGATTTGCACGAGACCGGCAGATTCCAGCTCGTAAACTTCGTGGGGAAACCATTGAGCATTCACCACCCCACACAAAGAAAGCAATTCCAGTAGTCTCCGGGAACTGCCTTCAATGGCAGACAATCGTTCGTTGATCAAATCGGTGATCAGACCCGTCTGTGGGTAGTTTTCCGCAACATGCCATATTTCTCCGTCGAACGTCAGGGCGTTTGATGCCAAAGCGCCAAGGGTGAGCTCGTGAATAAACAATGCATTGCCCCTGCTTGTGGCGTAGAGCTGCTCTGCCGTCCGGGGCTCTATCGTGCCACCCAGGAATGATGTCAAGATTTCATCGATCTCGTCTCGGTCGAATGAATGCAGATCGATGCGATGAGCTGCACTGGCACTTCGCATATTCGAAGCAAGTCTATTGAGATCCGCTCCCTGCTGAATTGTTGTTATAAGAAAAGCTGACTCGGCATTGATTAGTTGATCGATAAGAGTAGCCGAGGCTCCGTCCAGGAGCGAGATATCATCCACCAGTATTACGTACTTGCCTCTTCTGGATCCCGTCGGCAGGAGTGCATCGCTAGCGCCCTGAAATATTTCCATAGGGGTAGAGACGGCCACCGTCTTTGGTAGGAGATGAGCCATGGAGGCGAGTGGAAATCCAGAATCACTGCTGGCAGCTGCCCTCCCTGATCGATGACCGAGTTCGCGTGCTAGCCGCTGGCATTCCTCCGCCAGGCGCGTCTTCCCCACACCTTCTGGGCCCTGGATGATGAAAGCGTGGCACTCAAGATCCAAAAGTGCGCGTTTGAACGCGGTCACCTCATTGCCACGACCAACGAAGGGCCAGGCTCGATCAAGATTGCCCATGGAATCTCCTTGTTGCGCCGCAGGTACGCTAATTCAACTTTACACCGGAGCAAGCGAACTCGCATGGTGTTCACTTATTAGGCATAGGGTGTATTTGATTTACAACGGCTCAAGAATGACGTGGTTCGGTCCTGGTGACCGTGACCGCGTCAGGTTCAGCGTTGTCCGGGCACGGGGGCTTTGCCGTGGATCGTGTCGGATGGCCTGTGGGCGCGGATCGAGCCGCTGCTGCCCCGCAAGGAACGCCGGTTGCGGCACCCGGGCCGGAAGCCGCTGCCGGGCCGACAGGCTCTGTGCGGGATCCTGTTCGTGCTGCATACCGTCATCCAGTGGGAGTGCCTGCCCCAGGAGCTCGGCTTCGGGTCGGGGATGACGTGCTGGCGGCGGCTGCGGGACTGGAACGAGGCCGGCGTCTGGCAGCAGCTGCACGAAGTGCTGCTGGCCGAGCTCAACGCAGCCTCCTGTCTCGACTGGTCGCGTGCGGTGGTCGACTCCAGCCACGTGCGGGCCGTAAAAGGGGGAGCCAGGCGGGACCGAGTCCGATCGATCGTGGCCGAACGGGATCGAAACACCATCTGATCACCGACGGGCACGGCACCCCGCTCGCCGTGATTCTCACTGGCGGCAACCGCAACGACGTCACCCAGATCATGCCGCTTATCGACGCCATCCCACCCATCAGGGGCCGGGTCGGGCACCCGCGACACAAGCCGGACTCACTCTTCGCCGACCGCGGCTACGACCACGACGTCTACCGCGACAAGGTCCGACAACGCCGCATCGTGCCGGCCATCGCCCGCCGGGGCACTCTCCGCGGCACCGGGTTGGGCACCTACCGCTGGGTCGTCGAACGCAGCTTCGCCTGGCTCCACGGCTGCAAAACCCTCCGCATCCGCTGGGAACGACGCGCAGACGTACACGAAGCCTTCCTCAAATTCGCCTGCTGCCCGGTCGTGCGCGGTCGACTGGGCTCGGCCCGCTTTTGGGACCCCGCCGAGCGGCCCGCACGTGGCTGGAGTCGATCACCGCCCGCGACCAGTCCAACTGCTTCGCCATCCGCAGCTTCGTCAGCAGCACGGCATGGAGCCGGTCCCACACGCCGGGCCTCGTTCCACGCGGCAAGCCGCCGCCGGCACGTCATCCCGGACCCGAAGCCGAGCTCCTGGGGCAGGTACTCCCACTGGATGACGGTACGCAGCACGAACAGGATCTCGCACAGAGCCTGCCGATCAGGCACCCTCGGCCGACCCGCGACCAGCTTCGGACCCGGCTCCGGCAACAACGGCTCGATCAGCAACCACAGTTCGTCCGAGACGATCCACGGCCGCACATCCCTCTCCCCACGGACAGACCAACGAGCATCCAAGCCGACAGTCACACCATCAATGACTTCTGTTAGGACCTCTAGGCGCATGGGTAACCAGTACTCAGAGATCGTTTTCTCCCGTTGCCCTATCTCGGGATCAGCTGTTTGGTCTGTGGTGTCGGTCGCGCCTAGGAGATGGTGTTGTCACCGGTGAGGCGGCGGGTCTTGAGGTCGGTCATGGGGCCGGGTGCCGGCAACGGGGTCCTGCACGCTTGCCGCGGTGACCAGCACCGCGAGCAGGAGTCTGATCGTGTCGGTGACGATGCTTCGCTTCCTGCCCACTTCCTTGCCGCGTCGGCGCTCTGCCTCGAGGCGGGGACGCTGGTGGAGGTCTTGACGTTCGAGGCGTCGATCACGCAGGCAGACGGCTCTGCGTCCCGTCCCTTGTTCTGCCGGAGGAATGCCTGAGCAGGCCGTTGAGCTGGGGAACGCGCCTTCCTGCTGCCACTTTGCGAAGTAGGCGTAGACCCTGATCCAGTTCGGGAAGTCGTGCGGGAGGTAGCGCCACTGGACCCGGGTGCCGTCCACGTACAAGGTCGCGCCCATGATGTCGCGCAGCTCGTGCTCGGGTAGCCGGCCGAAGTCCAGGGCCCTGCCGCGATGTTCGCAGCGCCAGGCGGCATGGACCGGTGCGATCAACTCCCAGCCGGCATCGGACAGATCTCTCGGATACAGGCGTCACGCAGGCATGCTTCCGCTGTGCCGCTGCGGACCGAGTGCGCTCAGGTGCACAGCAATGACAGCGGAAGCAGTCGATAAAACCGTACATTCTGTGATGAGGTAGACGCAAGCCACATCACGCGCCACCTGTCACCCCATTCGACAACGGTCCTCAACCACAGCTGCCACCATCTCGCGCTCCAACAATCAACGAATACATAGGCAACTCACGCGAAAGCGACTTCTCAGTAGGTCTTTTTGAACGCTTGCAGTGAGATGCTCCGCCGGATGATCGGGTTGCGGCGTCACGCGTTCCTGCCGGGAGTGCGCCCCGAGGCCGCGCTTCCTGATGTGTACGACATGAGTAGGAGTACTCATGTACCACCTTCCTGGCAGATGCGAAGCTGCACTATGACTCTTCCCAGTGATGGTCGCGACAGCGCGCGACTTCCCAATGTCACGCTGTTCCTATGCGCGGCGACATCAATCCTTGGCCCTCTCTTTCTCGCAGCCTTCTTTCTGATTCCTGCACTTTTGTGTTTGTGGCTAGGATGGCGTTCCCGCCGGGTGACGGCATCTGGAATGAATCGAAAACGTGGTGTTGCTGCCTTCAACGCAGGCGTTGCCGTAACATTGATGGCTCTTGTTTGGTCCACGTTCGCCATGCTTTTCTATCTCGGGGCAAACTAGATCGGGTGGGCCGCGCTTTGAGTGCATTCCACGCGATCACGTTGATCACCTGCCGATGGTCCCGCCCGCCGCCCGCCGCCCGCCGCACTTCAGCGTCCGGCTAACGAGCTCGTGCATGGTTGGCGGTGGCGCGTCGAGAGGTGCGGTTCCGCCGGGTGTTCACATTCGCTGATGGGTCGCGAGGGTGTAGGTCTGCTGGTGTGACAGCAGCCCGGCGATGGCTTGGACGGTGTCGCTTATGTGCTCGCGTCGGCCGTGATGGTGGGCGAGGGATCGCCATCAACACCGCCCCCGAGATCGGCCCGCGCCGCTGGTGGAACACCGAAGACGGCCGCCAACTGAACCTCGCACCCCGCATCCGCCGGGCCCTGGCCTCGGTCTATCTACTGCCGGACAGGCCGCCCGCATAACGGGGCCGGGCCCTTTTGCCGCGCCTGTCAGGGACACGGGACAGCAGGGCCCGGGGACGTGCAAAGCTATCGGTTCACACCCAAATCTCTACCGCGAACACTCCGACCGCCCTCGCCACAGCCTGATGTCACCCGATAGGGGGAGGCTCCGATTCTCGTTGCCGATCATGGACCTGCGTCGTTGCCCATCCCCTTCTGCTTCGTCGATGCGGCCCCGTCGGGTGTGGGTCTCGATCAAGTCGGCGCCGAGGGGCACTCAGCCCGGCTCGCCCGGCGGCGTGAACAGGGGTGGCATGCACCGAGCCGGCAGCCGGGGCGCGGGGGTTGTCGAGGGCGAGGTCCAACTGGCTCAGCACGCCCCGGCGCTGCGTCGTAGGGGTCTACGCCGTTAGTCAGGCGCGCGCCCATCATCGCGGCCGACCCCGCGCCGTCTGTCAGGGCTCTGTGTCGATGACCTGGAGGTCTGTTCACGGGGCTTTACCAGTCTTGTTGGAGAAGGTGAGGGCCGTGACAGCCTTCGTGAGGACGGCGAATCGGGCAGGGGGCGGCGGTAGTCAATGGTGAAGATCTTTCAGTCCTTCAGGTGGGCTGGGGTCCGTTCGGCCCCGGCCCGGGGCGGGTTGACGGAGTTCCAGCAGCTGGATTCCCGCCGCTGTATGGGACTCTTCGTCCCCGCCGGCGGGGGGATCACAGGCAGCCACCCCAGACACGGCTGCCCCAGCGACCGCCGCCACGATCAACGCGGATGACGATAACCCCTTCCACTGAATGGAACTGGACGGCCTCCGGGCCGACTTCCAGTTGATGTGTCCTGCGGGCCACTGCACGGGTTTCTGATCCCTGGCCCTGACGGACAACGTCTCGCAGAGGCTCGAGGGCTGCACGTTCCAACTGCTACCTGGCAGCCACAAAGCACCAGTTCGCAACCACCAACTGAAATCTCTACGGACACCGGGGCGGCTGGTTCATGACCGACGGTGCCACCGAGTCACACCACCATTCACCCAATGCTGCTTGACAAAGAGTGTAGGGAAGTAGATGCCCTCAGCTGCAGTCTTTGTCCCGTAGGGAAAGTGAGTGTGCGGCCCCACTCAGCCAGCGCCGTACACTCACTTTCCAAGTGCTTCCCAGCTACTCGTACGCAGCGTATACCTCCACCTCATCAAGGTAGACATTCGAGCCGGGTGGCACCCTCAGAATTAGGGTATCCATTGTGTACAGATTGTCGAAGTTTACCTGCTCCCTTCGCGATCTATTGGAGTCGACAAGAGTAACCGTCTGCGGGATCGAATTGCCGTCGCCCTGTGCCACTGAGACGGTCGTGGCGTGGGAGAGGTCTGAATCTGCGTACATAGTGAGGGACTCCCCTCCGCGCCCAGTTACTGCAATTGAGCGCACCTTGACCTGCCTATCCAGTCGGATAACAACCCACGCTGCACTATTTACACTCGTCGTGATGTGGCCGGATTGGTCGACGTTCCCGTCCACGACGACTTGCAGCGCAGATTGGAATGTCACCTTGCCGCTGTCTATATCCTTTGCCACAACGGATGCAGACCGCGTCACGTTCGAAGAGCCGCAAGGTATAGACCGAACGGTAGTGGAGGCGCTACCGGGCTCGGGTGCGGCAATGCGGTAGTTCTGAACGTCCCATTCGACCCACTGATTTTCGTTGCCATCGTGCACAAGGTAGTGAGCTCGCAGAGTGCCTCCGCCAATGACGACGGGCTGTTCGAGGTCAGCGACAAGATCAAACCCGGGACGAAGAATACTTTCAGAGGCGTACCAGGTTTCGTGTGCGTAGCTCACTTCCCTGTTGAATGAATACCCTTGTCTTTCTTCACTGGAAACTTCTGCGAGCAGCTCCCCGCCGGCACCGCCTTCAGGGCCAGGTGAACTGGCAATCTTCGGGGCGAACTTGAATCCGTTGGTCTGCGACCATTCATTTCCCTGGCTATCCTTGCTGCCGAAGACTGTTTTGTCGGTCAGTGTAATGGTCTTATCGTCCAGGGTGCAGTTTTTGCCGAGTAGTATTCCTTCCTTCTTCTCTGTGTACCGAAACTTCTCAATCGGCTCGGTAAGCTCGCAGTATGCGGCAACGCCTGTGGCGCATTCCATCACAATCTGGACAGCAGTTTTTGGGAGACTAGCCGGTTTGTAGTCATCCTTGCTGCAGTCCTCCATGTCTCGCTCTGCCCGAGACTGGATGAAGGTCGTGAATTCTCCTGCCGAGGCTTGATGTCCGTCGAGAGCATCGAGTTCTGCACAACCTGCCCGATATGGGGTGCCGCTATCTAGACGCTTTTCGGGATAGAATGTTTGCGATGAATCTCCGATCAGTTCACCCTCGGCAAGAGAAGAGTGAGGAATGGCAAAAAGGATCAGAGAACCTGCGAGAGCGGCCGCCGTAAGACCTCGGCGGCTGATAGATTTCCGGTGTCTTGAGCTACTCCACATTGGCCCTACCTCATCTGATCGAAAGGGGAAAAGGCTCTCATTCTCGTATCACCTGGGCCTCAACGGCGGAATGCATCGACGCTGGCAGTAGGGAGCCTTTTAGTGTCCGGCTAAGTTCAGGATGCTTTTCCTGCGGGTTGCGCGACTCCTGCTCGTAGTTCGTGATCGAGTGAGGCATCCGGCTACGAGCCTAGTTTCCCTGGCCGTTTCAATCCGGAGGGCTGATTTTCCGGAAATTACCAAGACTGCAGCATTCGTACCGTGGGCTTCGGGCCCAGGTCAATGCAGCGATATATTAGAACTTCGTCGGCCTTGGAATCATGGGTAATTGACACTCAAAAGCAACCGGCACCAGAAGTGCGACCGGCCAGGCGACCACGGGCGTGACCTGCCCGGAACAGGCCCTGACACCCACCACCGTCCGCAACTGGTCTCACTGTGACCAGCCGGTCACCGTTGTCGCCGTGTTTGCCACCTCCCCCGAAGCAGCCCACCCACCGGTCAACAACTGGGTTCCCGACATCACCCCGCTGCGGTGGGCTCCGTGGCCACGGCGAACAGCGACTGCATCTGCCCCAAACTGATTCACAGGACCCCGGCAGCCTCCGGCCGTCGGGGTCCACACTCACGCTCCTCGCTCCCCGAGGCCTGTCCGCACGGCGCCACCCGCCCTGACTCCAGGGCCGCCAACACCCGCACCGCAGGTCTTCCTGTGCAGCCGGCGACAGCAGCCGCACCCCCACCCGCAATCACACTCAGCCAACGACCAGGCCATCAAACGGTTCCACCTCATTGATGATCCCAGCCAGTGCCACTCTGTTCGGCACGGGAAGTGGCTCATGGTGTCGGTGCCTTCGCGTCAGACGCGGCGGGAGAAGCGGCGCGAGGTGTTCCCATTGGTCATCAGGAACAAGATCAGCGGGCACTCCGCAGACCTGCCCAGACAGACCCCCTGTCATCTATCGACATCGAATCCAATCTGAAAGTCATCCGCGGATACTGGCAGGTCGAGGCCCTGTAATACACCAGGGACGTGACGTTGCCGAAGACGCCTCCCGCATCCGCACCGGCGCCGCACCACGGGCGATAGCCACCTTCCGCAACCTCGCCATCGGCCGCACCCGCCAGAAGGGGTGGACGGACATCCCGCCCCGACCGACCACTACCGGTCACGCCCTCCAGCTACTCGATGTTGAAATATGAGAACGCATCAGATCTGGGAGGGCACACCCTTCAGAATTGGGTGAAGATTACTCAGGTCTTCGTGCTGGAGTGCACCTACAGTTGACGATCACGTCACCACCCAAGGGAGTTATTGAGGCGAAGCTGATGGGTTGCTTACTTGATCGTGAAGCGCACGTGTCTGGCGTGGGAGTAGCCGGTCACGATGTGGGGTTGGCGTTGTCGGCGGTGCAGGAAGCGCTGCTTCTCACGGACAAGGTCGTCGATCGGGGCGGCGCGGATGTGGTACCGGTCGACGATGACGTGAACCTTGTCCCCGGCGTGCTTTGCGAGGCGCTCGAGCAAGACGCAGAACACCTTCGCGGTGCTCTCTCCCGAGAAGGCGATGAACCACAGGGCGCCCCAGGAGGCGACCGCCGACATGATGTTGCCCCTGAAACGCCGGCCGTTCACCCGCGCCAGCGGGGTCTGCCCGGCGGAGGTTCAGGAACGTTCGGGCGGAGCCTTATCCGAGCGCAGCCCGCACTGGTCGGCCCGGACCAGCTCGGCCTTCTCCTTCCAGGGCCGCGCGGCGATCGCAGGGTGCTCCACGTCCAGCCAGGCCCGTGCCGCTTCGCCCTGCTGCCGGTAGGAGCGTCGGGCGGGACGCTGCGGCGTGAAGCCGTGCCAGCGCGGGCATTTGCTCACCCCCTGCTCCCTCCCCGACATCCCGTACACCAGACGGATCACGGTCCGGACCGATGCGCGGGACCACATCACCCCGCTCTGCCCTATGGCAGCCGCGGTGTAGTCGCGCATCGCCTGCAACACCGCACCACGAGCCGAGTCGTTGCTCAGCTCGCCGTTGCCCGCACGGGATTCGCGCTTGCCCGCCAGTAACAGCCTGCGTGCCGCGGGACTTGAACGCCCGCCACCGCTGCACACCAACCGCTCCGCAACCCCGCAGCCCTTCGCGAGCTGTCCGTGCATCGCCACCCGTCCTTCCCTCAAGGTCGCCAACATCCGCAGTCGCGGGTCCTCCTGTGCAGGCGGCGATAGCACCGCACCCCATACGTGCTCACACTCAACCAGCGACCAGGCCACGCAATGGTTCCACCTCAATAGATGGAGTTGTGTTAGGGCGCCCCCGAAGCACAACTACTTAGGGTGATGGCCAATCGGCATTGAAGCGAGGCGCATCGCGCGGAAGGACAGTCAGCCAGTCGGAGTTGATTCTCTCGGTACATTCCACTGATGGGCCTTGGGCCCTTCGACGAGCAGGCACCAAGGTCACCGACCTTTTGGGAGAGGACGGTTGTGGCAGCGCGGTCGACCTAGGGCAGGAACAGGACGAAATACAGTTTGTCAGGAGAATTATTAGGGGGAGACAATTACTCGCCGAGAGACTGATGACCGCGTGGATTACTCGCGGCTCTCAGATGCCGATTTGCTGCGCTTCATCCAAAACGGCTCAGTAGAGTATAAGGAGATCGGTGGAGAACTTGGCCACCGCCATTACGAGGCTGTACGGCTCTTCGCCTACTTCTGTGTTACCGAGCCCGCGATGGCAGGCAGGCTTGCTGCCCATGTGTGGGACCGAGTGCTGCGCCTCCAGATCGACATCCGGGATGCTGTACGCCCCCAGGCGCTCTCGCTAACTCTCATCACAGCGGCTGAATGGACGCGACAGGAACCACAAAGTAGGGCAGCGCCAGGCTTTGCAAAGTCTGCAGAACTCCTACTTGAGGAATATCGCATCAACTGCGACTCGGTACTGCGTACGTCTTCACTGGTTGCACGTGCCTTCATTAGACTGCCTGGACCTACCCAGGTAGTGCTCTGGCACGGCATCGTCGAGTGCGACACCGCTGCTCGGATCAGTCAGTTGGTGGGCGTGAGTCCTGCAGATGTGTCGTCGCTGGGAGCGCGCGCGAGGTCGGAATTCTATCGTTCCTATACAAATACGTATGACGAACTCAGTAGAGATGTGGAGTGCCGCCGCTATCGTCACCTTCTGTTGGTGTATGCGCGAGATCGCGGCATTCGTGTCGCAGCAGACCTCGCCCCCCACCTCAGTGCATGCGACTACTGTCATCGCGTCGTGAGTGACCTGTGGCGCATGAAGAGCGATCCAGGCGTGCTACTTGCAGAGACAATGCTGCCATGGGGCGGTCCCGCATACTTCGCCACACGGTCTGCGGACGCGGCGGCAGTCGAGTCTGATGACGCCCTGCAGCAAACGAAGAATGGCTTCGGCGGATACAGGCAACGAGTCGTGGGACGAGATGCCCTGTCACCGTTTGCTGCGTCGAGTGCTCCACGGCCAACGAGTCCGCGCAGGTGGTGGGTCTTTGGCCGCGCCCTCTCCTCCACCGCAGTTATCGGTCTCGCTTCAACGCAGTCTCGATGGTCCACACCGGGCAATCCCCTCCCGCAGATGAAGCCGGACGCCAGCAAGGGGTTCGGCGTTGCTACGGTCGGGACCAGAGGGGGCGTCACGGTGGCGGCGGCCGTCGGAACGCCGACGCCGGCCGCCACCGACACAGGATGCCCCCGCAAGCTGATCCTGGCGGGGGCGATCGCCGGCGCCGTCCTGGTCGCCATACCCCTCCTGCTGACGGGGAGCGCGAACGACGACGGGCGACCCCGCTCCGCCAACGGGCCGGCCGCGGACTCCACCACCGGCCTGAACGCGAGTTCCGCCCCCGCCATGCTCGACGGCTATGTGGTCGAGAAGCCCAGTTCGCCCCCAGGCAAGTCGAGGCCGAACAAGAGCGAGGCTCCGAACGTCGCAGTCGTCCGGACTGCCGCGCCCTCGCCGAGCTCCAAGGCGAGCAGCTCGCCCGAGAAGAAGGCCAAGGCCAAAGCGACCCGGAAGTCGAACTGGGGCACTATGACCGTCTACGCGACCAGTGCCCTACAGGTCGGACAAGCCTGGTCCACTAACCGTATCCGCATGGTCATGCAGAGCGACGGCAACCTCGTCGTCTACAACGAGAAGGGCAAGCCCATCTGGGCGGCCATGACGTTCGGCGCCAACCACAGGGCAGTCTTCCAGCAGGACGGCAACCTCGTCATCCACAACGCCGACGATCGCCCCATCTGGGCCTCCAAGAGCCAGGGTCACGAGGGCGCCCAGCTGGTCCTTCGGGCGGACGGCAAGGTCGTCATACTTCATGACGGCGGAATGATCTGGTCCACTTGACGCCGCGACGGTCGAAAAGGCCCGCCGGCTGTCGGACCTGGCCGGCGTGATCACGCCCTCCGCCCTGTCCGTCATGCCCTGGCCCGCAGTCACTGCTTCGGGCCGAGGCTGGAACGCTGGTATTGCTCGCTCTATCCGTCGACCTGTAAGAGTAGGGGTTCAGCTGTTGCTCCACAAAGAAGTGCCCCAACAGCTTCCCCGAAGTGCCCTAACTGACAATCGATTGGGTCTTCTTCTTAATGTATATGGTCATCGACTTTCCACCTGCAGAGTCATAATTATCGTATCCATCAACGGTTATCCATCCGGAGGTATATCCCGGCTTGAGGGTGACACTGGGTGCCACTCCCACGTAGGAATTTGTTCGACTTGCCGGATAACTCGCCGTCAGCTCTCGCTCGCAAATGGAAGTTGGGGCTGCACCGCCATTGCTGATGAAAGTGCACCTAGTGCCCGCAATGCCAGTGCCCGCACCGCTGGCTACAAGGCCGTTGTAGGTTACGTCGATATTCCCGAGAGTGTCACTGAATCCGCTGATCTTTCTAAGATAAAGCCACAGCTGCACCGGCTTGCTTGGGTCGGTCCATATCGTGTCTCCAATCTGGAGCTGCAGTTCCTTGCCATCAGAGGTCGTGGCGCTCGTGTCAAACCTGAGGGTTGCGCTAGGGCGTAGATCAATCTTCAGGGACGTCTCTGGATTGGATACAGTACTGAAGAAACTATCAGCGACGTACTCGTAATGTACGTTCACTGCTGTTCCTGCACCACGCCTATGAGACTGAAGATTATAGGTGAACTTATGTGCGGTGCCCTGTTTTGCGAAAACCTTGCATGCGTACGTTTGGGAGCCCTTGCCGGCCACAATTGAGATTCCACTAGTTGCGCAGATGTCCCTGCCTCGCCCACTGGCATCGCCGCCATTCTGATAGTTTATGAGGGTAGCGTTTTGGGCATCGGAGGGCAGCCCGCGCGAATTATTCTTTTCCGTACTGAAGGTGACCGTTAAGGTTCCGCTACAGGGGTCGTCCGATGTGGGCATACAAAGAATGCCGTGGCTGCCCTTGTATATTTGACCGGCTGCAACCCAATCGGATTTGGTCTCTACGGCAAAAGAGGCGGGTGTAGAGATTCCGATTCCACTCAATGCCGCGAGTGTGGCGGCAGAAATTGTTGCGAATAGACGTCTGGGAGCTTTCATGGCGATCTCTTTTCCAAGGTGAGCTTTGAATGAATTCCATCTTGCGTGGCTGTGTTCCACGTCTTTGCTCACGAAGAGGATACGTTGATGCTGTGCAATAGATATGAGTGATTTTTGCTTATTGATCGCCTCGCCGGACCGCAACTTGAGGTTGAACTCGTGATATCGCTGGGTTGCTCAGGTGCGTCTAATGGTCAGGCCGGTCTCGGTGAGGCAGCCGTCTATGAGGTCGCTGCGGTACTGGATGTGCCGTAGGCCGCGTCGGATGCTCCTGGCGGCCGGGGCCGGCAGCAGAGGGCGGCGGCGGCCTGGGCCGGGAGTCGGTCGAGTTCTGTCAGCAGCAGCGACACCTGCCGATGGTTGAAGACCGCATCCCCGGAACCCTTCGGCTGCCTGGTGCCTGCCGGTATTGCCGGGTACAGAGGCCGACCTGCTCGAGCAGTGAGCCATTCAGGGCTACATGGGTGATACGACCCATCCTTTCCTTTTGTGGTGTCGAACCAGTGGTGGACTCGTCTCATGGGAGGCGGGCCGTCTCATCGTGGAGGGCACCTGTGCCTACCCCTCGTCTTACCGCCGCAGCGGCGACTGCTGCCGTTGCTGTCACGCTGCTGGCTCCGGCTCTGGCCGTCGCGGACGCCTCCCCGCCCGAGACCAGGCAGTCCAGCATCGCTCCGCAGAGCGGTCACCTGTCGGCGATCGGCCTGACGACCGATCAGCGCCTGGTGGAGTTCCCCGTCCATGCTCCTTCGAGGGCGTGGTCGCTGGGCAGGGTGACCGGCCTGGCCGGCGACACCAAGCTGGTCGGTATCGACTTCCGTGTCCAGAACGAGCGGCTGTACGGCGTCGGGAACAGGGGCGGCGTCTACACCCTGAGCACGCGCAATGCGAAGGCCCCTCCCTGAAAGATCAACTGGCGTGCCTTCCAGCCATGCTTCACGAGCGGATGCCGGAGGTGCGTGGCATCAAGCGGTACCGGTCTGGCGTCGACAGTGCATGAGATCCGCCCAACTCGCGGTCATACGCGCATGGTCAGCACTCTCATCGCGCCCGCATGAGAGGTGCTCATGCGGCTCAGCCGGCCGGATCGCTCTTCAACATTGGAGGGGTCGCCGAGTGAAACGGCGAAGAGCCGCTCGGACACTGGGGTCGAGAGCGCTGAAGAGGCTCACGGCACAACGACGGGCACTTGGGATACTCCTGTCCGCGGGCGTGCTGTCCGGTTTGCTGGGGACACCGGCTGCCGTAGCGACGGAGACAGCAGCACTGCCCGCGGGCGTTCGCGCTGACATCCTCGTCTACTGGGAAACCGGCGGGGCCGGACTGAAAGCGGCGGCAGAACAGGCGCTGCTCGGCGGGGACGAGGCAATCCAGAAGTTCCTGGAGCAGGCCGCGTCAATCCAGTACGACGACAACCGCATCGAGACCGCACGGCTGGCGATGACCGGCGGCCCGGGTGTGCGGCAGGCGGCCAAGGACGCGATGCTGCTGTCGTCGGCAGAATTGGAGTCCTTTCTCCTCTACGGCTACGAGGCACCGCTGGATGAGGACCGCAAGGTCGACATCGCCCGCCTGGTGACCCTGGGAGGCCGTGGTGTGCAGGACGCGGGCAAGGCCGCCCTCCAAGGCTCCCCCGAGGACAGGGAGTTGTTCCTCAACAAGGGTCAGCACGAGGCCCAGCAGGACGACAACCGGGTTGAAGCGGCCCGCCTGGCGTCGGCGTCCAGCAGCGGCCCGAACCTGAAAGCTGCAGCCAAGCTGGCACTGCGCGGTACCGCCGAGGACATCCAAGAGTTCCTGGCGATCGGGCAGTTCGTCGCCCGCAACCGGGACCAGGAGCACGCGTCGGTCGCCGCGCTGGTCGAGCAGGCCAAGGCTGCCGGCAAGGCTGCTGACGACGCGACAAAGAAGGCGGAGGAAGCGTCCAAGAAGGCCATCGCAGCCTCCCAACTGGCCAAAGAAGCCGCGGTGAAGGCGGCCGCGGAGACCAAGGCAGCGAAGAACGACGCCGCCAAGGCCGGGGTCAAGGCCCGACAGGCCGCGGATGCAGCACGGGCCGCGGCTGAAGCCGCGCAGGAGGCTATCGGCTCGGCGAACGCCGCGTCCGCGGCCGCACGCCGCGCCTCACTCGCCGCCGCACAGACGGCCTCGGCAGCCGCCGCCGCAGAAGCAGCGAACAAGGCCCACAAGGCGGCCATCGCCGCCGCCGGCGACAGAGCGCTCGCCGATGGCGCCTACGTCGCTTCGGCGCAGGCACGACTCGCAGCGTCTGCCTCCAGAACCGCGGCCAACGCCGCCGACAGCGCCGGCAAGGCCTCGGATGCCGCCGCGGGTGCCGCCCTGGCGGCCAAGAGCGCCTCCACCAACGCGCGAGCCGCCGCGGATGCTGCTGACGACGCGAACGCTCATGCGGAAGCCGCCGGTTACGACGTTCGCCGCGACAGTGTATGGCCAGCCTCACGGATTCGCCCTCCCGTGTGTCAAACGACACCGCCAAACCCGGACTTCAAATTAGCGCTGCCCTCGAGCATTCAAATCGGGTCCTTTCCAGGAAATGGCAGTCCGGTGACGCTAGTTGGGAAGAGAAGTCGCTCCTGATGACGAAGAAGATGAAGAAGGCGGTCAAGGACTGCCTGATCAAGGGCGGCATCGGCGGTGCCGCTGCCCTGATCGTCGGCCGGTTCGTCAGCAAGGACGTGGCCGCCGACATCGCCAAGAAGACCATCGTTGCAGGCTCCGCGGGCTGCCTCGCGGCACTCGTTTAAGAAGGTAGGTGCACCGTGATAGCCAAGATCCTTGTCACTCTCGTCTGGGCAGCATGTCTCATCCTGCTGAACAAAGCGCTCAGTGATGTGACGTGGGCGCAGTACGTCGCCACCTTCGTCATGGCCGGCCTCTACAGCCTCGTGCTGACCAAGATGACCGGCCCTCGAAACCAGACCCAGCAGTGACCATCCGATAGGCCTTGGCGTCACACAGCCCGGGGCGCTGCGCCCACCGCGCAGCGCCCCGGGCTCGCCCGCGTTGCACTTGCGGTATGACCAACGTCGATCCAAATGGCGGTAGGCATCGCACTGTCTCGCACGATGGGCCCGGTCACAGCCGGATGGCGAAGCGGACGGGCCGGAGCCTCAGCTGCACCTGGTCCGCCATGGACACCGGCACGAGCAGGCTGTGCGTGCAGTTCAAGGGCAGCGCCCCGATGGCGTGCGAGAAGACCGCGTACTTCGCAGGTGAAGGGGCGGAACCCCGCCGGGGTTCCGCCCCTTCACCTGTGACTGCGACTGCCTGAGCCAATACGCCCTCGCTCATTGCGTCCCGAACCGATGGCACGATTACCGTGCGTTCCGGTTCCCATCATGATCACACGGCGCCGGGCGTGTTCGCCGCGCGACCAAGACGGCTACCGAACGGTTGGATCGCGTGCGCACGGGTGTGTGAAGAAACGTGCAGAACGGCTGTTACCAAGATCGGTACGGCCGGTCGGGTGGTGTGCCGGGCGGTGCAACCGGTCGTGCGCCGGAGCATGCAAGGCCTTACATGGGGTGTTTGGCGGGTTGGTTGTAGCGGTCAGCGAATGTCAGGGTCACGTCCGCCATGCATTTATGCCGTGTACAGACGACAGTTACCGACATGTCAGTAAACGGTAACCGCTACCGGTCGGGCCCCCCGTGGGTAGTGCTGGGGCTTCAGAGTTGCGGTTCTCGGCCCGAGAGGGGTCGGGTACCGCAACTGCCTCTACTGGCTGTATCGGCTGGTGGGGCACTGTTCTTGAGGGGACATCATGTCTGCTTCGTCGACTGCCCGCCGCGTCGCCGCGACCGTTCTGACCGCCGGCGCCCTCGTTTCGGCCGTTGCCCTGCCGGCCTCCGCCCACGACGGTGACCGCGACCGTCACCGTCAGCCGCGGGTCGAGATCAGCCGGGTTCAGGCCGACAGTCCGGGGCGTGACAACGGTTCCAATCGGTCGCTGAACGCGGAGTGGGTCGAGATCACCAACAACACCCGGCGCGCGGTGAATCTGGACGGCTGGACGCTGCGTGACCGCGACGGCAACCGCTACCGCTTCGACGATGTCCGGCTGAGCGGTCGCGCCACCGTCCGTGTTCACACCGGCGTCGGCCGTGACACCCGCAGCGATCTCTTCCAGGACCGCCGCCACTACGTCTGGGATAATCGCTCCGACACCGCCACTCTCCGCGACGACCGCGGCCGTACCGTCGACACCGAGTCCTGGGGCCGCCACCACCACCGCCGCTGACGCGGCAGCCCGCACCGACGTGCGGGCCACTTCAGGGGCGGTATGCCGACAGGCATACCGCCCCACCTGTGTGTCCGGCCGGGACCGCCCCGTCACTCGCATCGCTGTTGACGCCGGCGTTCGGCGGCGAGGCCGGTGCGGTGCGGGAGTTCCTGCGTGAGGCAGAGCAGTCGCTGGCGATTCGGCCTTGAGGTTCTGGGCGTGGACTGACTGTTACTGCCGGTCGCGCGCCTATTTAGAGCTGCGGGACGGCTGCTGGAATATTCGTCCTGTGCAGGGAAACTCTCCTGGCGTCGAATGCCGGTGATCGAACCTCGACTTAAGGATGCCTGTGGTGCGCGCGCTCTCGCTCGTCTGTTCTCTGAATGCTTCGCCCGAGCCGTCCAGCAGTCAGCTGCTTGCTGAGCAGGTGATGGCGGAGTTCAAGGCCCTGGGTGTGGAGGGCGAGGTGGTGCGGGTGGCGGACTTCGATGTCCGGCCGGGGGTGGAGACCGACATGGGTGATGGCGATGAATGGCCCGGGCTGCGGGAGAAGGTCATGGGGGCCGACATCCTTCTTATCGCTACTCCGATCTGGCTGGGGCACCCCTCGAGCATCTGTCAGCGTGTTCTGGAGCGCCTGAACGCGGAGATGTCCGAGACGGACGACGAAGGCCGTCCGCTCGTCTACAACAAGGTCGGCGCGGTGGCGGTGGTGGGCAATGAGGACGGCGCGCACCACGTGAGCGCGAACGTCTTCCAGGGACTCAATGACATCGGCTTCACTCTCGCTCCCGGGGCGGTCACCTACTGGGTCGGCGAGGCCCAGCAGGGAACTGACTACCAGGATTTGGACAAGACTCCCGACGCAGTGAAGGCGACGACGCACACGCTGGCCGTCAACGCCGTCCATCTGGCCCGACGGCTCGCCGACCACCCCTACCCGCCCAGCTGAGGCGGCAAGGCAAGCCGAACGGCATCAGGTCGTAGTGGGTCGTAAGCCACCGAGCAGGGGAGTGCGCATGAGTAACGAGAAGCATGACGCCGAGACAGCGGCGGACGAGGTTCTGCACGAGGTTGAGGAAGCCGAGACCGACCTGGACGACGCAGAGGGCTATGAGGAGGAGGGCGAAGCGGGCGACGCGCTCTCTCCCAGCGGGGAGGCGCAGGAATCCATCCACAAGCAGCGCCGCAGCGGCGGACACTGAACGCCAGGCAGGCTGTGCTGAAGCCGGTTACTGCGTGCGCGTCACGCGCGAGACGGAGCCGTCTGCGCGGCGGGGTGTGCGCCGTCGTCCTGGTCGGGGTGTTGGCGGGGTGCGGCTCGGTGGATGAGCGCGAGGCGCAGGTGCGGATCGCGGTGGAGCGGTTCGACGCCGCGGTGGCTGCGCAGGATGGCGCCTCGTTGTGTGCGGCGTTGGCGCCGGGTACACGGTCGGAGTTGGAGGACTCGGAGCATCGGCCGTGCGCCGAGGCGGCAGCAGGTCTGCGACTGCCGGCGGCTGGTGCCGTCTCCGGTGTCGATGTCTACGGCCAGGAGGCCCGGGTGGTCGCGGCAGGGGACACGGTGTTCCTGTCGCGGTTCACCGGCGGGTGGAAGGTCGTTGCCGCCGGCTGTCGGCCCGAGGCCGGACAGCCGTATCAGTGCGCGATCAAGGGCGGGTGAGCGGCGATGCGCGTCATGTTCGTGGTCTGTCTCGCTGTCGTCTATGGCGGCCTGGCCTACTTCATTGCGGTGGGGCTGATGCAGCGATGACCTGGCCCATCGAAACGAATGCCCGCCTGCGGGGAGGGAGGTAGGCCATGCGCCGCTGGCTACGTGACAACAGCCTGGGCCTCGCCTTCGGCCTCGCGTTTGTACTGACTCTCGCCGGCCAGGCGATCGCCGGCCGCGCCGAGTTCAACCAGCAGCTCGCCGTCGACGGATTGCAGCAGATCGGCTTCCTCCCCTATCTGACATCGTCCGACTTCGCCGTCGACGTCACGGAGAACTGGCAGTCGGAGTACCTGCAGTTCTTCCTCTACATCTTCGGCACCGTGTACCTGCTCCAGCGCGGCTCTCCGGAGTCGAAGGAGCTGGACAAGGCCGGAACCGAGTCCGATCAGGAACAGCGGGTAGGAGAGCACGCCACCGACCAGTCACCCCGCTGGGCGGCGGCCGAAGGCTGGCGACGCACCCTGTACTCCCGGTCGCTGGGTCTGGTGATGGCTTCGATATTCCTGCTGTCGTGGCTGGCGCAGTCCATCGCCGGCACCGCGGCCTACAACGGACAGAGACTGCGACAACTACAGGCGCCCGTTTCCTGGAGCGAGTACCTGGCCTCCGCGGACTTCTGGAGCCGCAGCCTGCAGAACTGGCAGTCCGAACTGCTCGCTGTCGCCTCGATGGCGATCCTGTCGGTCTACCTCCGTCAGCGGGGATCACCCGAGTCCAAGCCAGTCGGTGCCCCACATCATGCCACCGGCATCGAAGGCTGACGCTGGGGTCGGGCCCGCGCACCGTGCGGTCGGTTCGTCGCCGCTTCAGCCTGGGTACGGGCCTCGCCAGCCTTGACCAAGGCGAGGTCCTATCGTCGTTTGGACGGCGGACTGACCCGGCCAACGGAGCGTCTTCTGTCTCGAGAGCGCCCCCGCACCTCGGCGGTATTCGTCCGATACTTTGGGTGTTGATACGATGATCAAGATTGATTTAGCAGCGCGCGACCGACTCGCCGCACCGGCCGAGGCTCGCGGGACGTCGATGCGCGCGCTGATCGAGGAATTCGCCGCCGCTTCTCTCAACCCCGCAGCAACCGCAAGGACGCGCTGACCGGACCCGGGATTTCCTGGAGGCCGAGTTCGGTCACCGTCTCGGGGGCCGACTGCCGCACCGAAGAATCTTGGTGGGCCATTGAGCATCCCGTCTGCCCGAATGATGGGGACATTGGCGGCGCATGCCTCCTCCTGGGCGGGGGCAGTCCCCGAGAGGGTCTCTGGCGTGGATCTGCGCCGTAGCGTGAACGGACTGTGATTGCACGTGCCCCACGGTAGGCGCGGGGAGGAATCAGGAGCCGCACTCAAGGGAGGGAGACGATGACGGAGATGCGTTTGCCGCCGTGGCGGGGGCTGATGGCGATGTGGCGGGCGAGGCGGGTGATGATGCGCCAGCCGTGGCCGCCGATGGCTCGGAATGCGTGCGCATCAACAGCGGGCAAAATGTGAGGCAGGAGGGGGCTGCGGTCACTGACGCTGATTCGTATCCCGGTTTCCGTAAGGGCCGCCTCGAATGCGGTAACGCCGTCACCATGCAGCACGGCGTTGGTCATCAGTTCTGAGGTAACCAGCAGCGCGTCCGACAAGGCCGCGTCGCGTTCTGCGTGCGGCTGGCAGCACCGTTCGTACAGCAGGAACTCCACTTCCCTGCGCGCTTGAGCCGGTGTGGCGGGAGCCGGACCCACCGGAACAGCGTTCTGATCATCACGCACAACGCGGTTCCTGTCTGTGGGACGTGTACCCACTGGAGAAAACATCAGGGCCCGCCGCGAGGTGATCACGACGGGCCTTCTGCTGGAGAACGCTTAGTCGCGAAAGACGTCTTTGACCTTTTCCTTGGCCTGCCGGGCATCACCCTTGGCCTGCTCTGCTCGGCCCTCGGCGGTCATTTCCTCGTTGCCAACAGCTCGGCCGAGAGTTTCCTTAGCCTTGCCCTTGGCCTGTTCCTTCTTGCCCTTGGCCTTCTGGTTCTCAGCCACCGTCTCCACATCCCAGTCGTGGTTGACACACACTCTTGTGTACAGCGGGTGACCGCCCACGATGCTGGCAAACCTGACAGATCGACCGAAGAAGATGTTCTTCTGCGGCCGACTGCCACGCCATCTATTTGCTGATCCGTTCCGTTGCCCTTCACCTGCGGGATTCCCGGGCCGCCTCGCCTGCCCTTAGCAGTGGACATGGTGAACCCTGGCGATGGTGCCCATCTCTGCGCGAGCCGAGGCTCCCAGCAGTTTGAGGATGCGGCTGTCTCTATTAGGTAGAAACTGGTCGTGGGTGGATCGCCGCGAAGCGCTCGCTCCATAAGAAGGAAGTCAGTGACTTGTGGCTACTTCCGAGACCGCGTCTCCTAAGCGGCACCACCACCCTCGCGCGCCGGCAGACGGCTGTGGGGTGGTCTCCGGGTTTCGGTGTGGCGGGCGAGAGGGCGGTGTCCTCCTCGCCGCGTTCGAAGGGCGTGTCGGCCGGGCCGATGATGAGCGGGTCCGTCAGTGCGACTGCTTCGCTGTCCTTGCTGGTGTAGTCGATTTCGTCCAGCAGAACCGGCTGTGCGGGACAGCTGTCGTCCACGGTCAGCCCGTCAACCTGGCGGAATTCGAGCAAGCCGTACAGAGCATCGACTCCTTCTACCTCGACACAATCGCCCAACCCCGAACCTGGCACCAGGAACCCGCCACCCCCAGTTGCCCGCCCCTGGGCCCAGGACGATGACTCCCTGCTCCTCGGAGCTGGCTGGCCCATTCCCTGTATCTCGTCCTGCCCGCGGGTGCGCTCTGTCGATTGCGCCATGCCGAGGTAGAGAGCTTGGGCATGGCGGGCACCGGTCACGTCTTGCAGTCAAGTTCGTGCCGTTCCCTGCCCTCGTGATGCAAGGGGCGACACTGGCGAAATGTCGGATGCGCGAACGTCAGGCTTCGACTGCTAGAGCCATGTGTTGCGGCGGAAGGCCCGGTAGATGACGGTGCAGACGATGGCGATGAGGAGCATGACGCCGGGGTAGCCGTAGGGGGAGGTGAGTTCGGGCATGTGCTCGAAGTTCATGCCGTACACACCGACGATCATGGTGGGGACGGTGATGAGAGCGGCCCAGGCGCTGATGCGGCGCATGTCGGCGTTCTGCTGGACACCGAGCTGGGCGATGCTGGCGCTGAGCATGCCGGTGACGAGTTCGTCGAAGGCATGGATCTGCTCGCTGGCCCGCTGGTGGTGGTCGGCCACATCCCGGAAGTACGTGGCCACCTCCGGCGGTAGCTGGGGGATCGATCCCTCGCTCAGGCGCTGCAGGGCAGAAGCGAGCGGCATGACAGCGCGCTTGAACTCCTGGAGTTCCCGCTTGAGTTGATAGATCCGCCCGGCGTCGACCGGAGTGTCCGGTGAGAAGACTTCCGTTTCCAGCGTGTGGACATCACCGGCGAAGGCGTCGGCGACCTCGAGGTAGCGGTCGACGACCCTGTCCGCGACCGCGTGCAGGACGGCAGCGGGGCCGCAGCCGAGCTGCTGAGGGTCGTCCTGGAGACGGCGGCGCAGGTCATCGAGCGGTGGGGCGCTGCCGTGGCGGACGGTGATGGCGTATCCCGGGCCGGCGAAGACCATGATTTCACCGGTGTCGACGATCTCGCTGGTCGGGGTGACCTGCTCATGGTCGACGTAGACGATTGTCTTCAGGACCAAGAACAGCATGTCGCCGTAGCGTTCCAGCTTGGGCCGCTGGTGCGCGTGAACGGCGTCCTCAACCGCAAGAGGATGCAGGCCGAACGCTTCGGCAACATCCTGGAACTGTTCCGCAGTGGGCTCGTACAGGCCGATCCACACAAACCGGTCGGCCTCCGGGTCTATCCGCTGCCTGATCGTGCCCACGCTCACCTGACCGGGAATGCGACGCCCGTCCTCGTACAGCGCGCAGTCCACCACCGCCGACGGCAGACCCACACCCCCCCTGCCCTCCTGCTGCGCCACCATGTGCTGACTCGTGCCCCTCGTCTCGATGTTTTGGGAGCACCTACCCCCGATCACCGGGGGGTCACGCGCTGGCCTGGGGCGGCGGGCGCTGACCATCGACAGGTGGCGCAATCCGGGTGCCTCTGAGTTGCTCCTGATCAAGGCCGGGCCCCGACCAGAGCTCCCCGATCCTCATGTGCGAGGTCAGTCGTCCAGGTCGATGCGAAGTCGACGACCCTGCTACCGCCGCGGAGCACGATCGGGTGCGCGCCTCCACCACGCGGCCGGTGTCAGCGATGCGCCTGCGCAGGTAGCGGATCACCGGGACGCCAGCCCGGATGCGCGGCACAGAAAACCCTGCTTGGGGGCGGGCAGGCCGCTGCACAACTCCTCATCCGAAGGCAGAGAATGCTCGCTTCTTCCCGTCTTTCTGCGGAAGCCGCAGGTCGCTCCAGTCCAGCGCTCGCCCCGCCTCGCGCTGTGTCTGGGCGGCCGTCTTCCGCGTCTCGGCCAGAACGTCGCCGCGCTCCTGGACCAAACGCTCGTAGATGGGCGCATGCTCATTTGCTGCTGTGGTCATGAGGCCTGATCCTCTCCTGCCGTCAACGAACATGCCGCACCGGGCCGTGCGACCGCTGAAGCAGGGCCCTAAGCTGCGATCATGACCGAGACGCAGACCCCAACGCCCCGCGATGCCTTCGACCTGCTGCTGGCCGGTAACGAGCGCTTTGTCGACGGCAATCCGGAGCATCCCAACCAGGACGCCACGCGCCGGACCGAGATCGCACCGTCCCAGCAGCCCTTCGCCGTCCTGTTCGGGTGCTCCGACTCCCGGCTGTCGGCCGAGATCATTTTCGACCGCGGCCTGGGTGACCTGTTCGTCGTGCGCACTGCGGGCCACGTGATGGGTTCGGAGGTTTTGGGCAGCATCGAGTACGGCGTGGACGTTCTGGGCTGCCCGCTGGTCGTCGTTCTGGGTCACGACTCGTGCGGCGCGGTCGGCGCGGCGTGCGCTGCCCTGGAGAACGGCGTGACACCGACTGGATATGTCCGGGATGTTGTCGAGCGAGTGACCCCCAGCGTTCTGGCAGCACGGGCTGCCGGACGGGTTGAGCCGGAGGAGATTCTGGCCGAGCACGTAAGCCACACGGTGGATCTGCTGCTGGACCGCTCTCGGGTACTCGCCGAGAAGGTCGGCGCCGGCCATGCCGCGGTGGTGGGTTTGTCTTACCGTCTGGCCGATGGCAGCGCGCAGCTTGTTGCCGCTCGCGGCCTCGATGCGGCGGTCCCAGCCGCGTCGTGATCGCTGGTCACACGGTGGGCCGGGGTCCTGCGGCGCGGCGCAGCCGGTTCGCGATGGCCAGTCCCAGTCCTTTCTCCATCGGCAGGGACGCGATGATGAGGTCGCACCCCTGCTGGTCGAGTTCGCGCAGGAACCCGTACAGCCCTCGTGCGTAGGCGGCCATCGAATCGGGGAGGGGCACCACGGCGTGTGCCTTCACCGGAGCTTCGGCGAAGGCTGGGGGAAGAAGAACGCCCACCCGGTGCCCGAGCTCCTGAGCGAGCTCCGCTTCGGCAATGACCTTCTCGGGCTCGACGAGAACGACCCGCGCACGGGGGGCGTAGTGCGACGGGTGTTGCCCCGGCACCCGGACGCGGCTCGTTGAGGGGACCGCAAGGGGGCGCCCCAGCAGCGCTTCGAGGTCCTCGCGGGTCACCCCGCCGGGCCGAAGGACACTCGGAATCTCGCCCGTGGCATCGACGATCGTCGATTCGACGCCGACCTCGCAGGGGCCGCCGTCCAGAACGAAGTCGACGGCATCACCGAGCTCCGCAAGGACATGGTCTGCCGTCGTGGGGCTGACCGAGCCGAACCGGTTGGCGGACGGGGCTGTGACGCCGCCGCCGAAGGCCGACAGCAGCGCGAGTGCCAGGGGGTGGTCGGGTACGCGCACTGCCACCGTCTCCAGACCACCGGTCGCTTCGAGAGGCACGCGGGAACCGCGCCTAAGGACCAGCGTGAGTGGCCCCGGCCAGAAGTGTTCGGCCAGCAGGCGCGCGGTTGCCGGCACATCCCCGACCCAGTCGTCCAACTGCTCCGCGCCGCCGATGTGGACGATCAGCGGGTGGGAGGGCGGACGGCCCTTGACCTGAAAGATGCGCGCGACGGCGACACGGTCCTCAGCGTTGGCGCCCAAGCCGTAGACGGTTTCGGTCGGAAGGGCCACCAGACCGCCCGCGCGCAGCACACCGGCTGCCTTCTCGATGTCTGTCACTCTCGCAATCCTAGAACCACACGACACCGGCCACGGTCGCCATCGAATATCGGCGTCGACCGCGAGATTCTTGCAGCCGTTGCCTTTGTTGGTGCGCCTCCCGACGGCGGCCATGAGGACAATCACATCCCGACCAGAGTTCGGTTCCCTCCGCTGCGGACTGCCGACGACCGGATGTTGAAGGGAGCCCCTGGGGCCGGCTTGAGGAGTTCTTGGCAGGGGTGGCTTAATCCGGGCTTCGTGTGCCCGTGCGCTGACCGACTTGCGACAGATAGGTCGGCAAGTTCTGGCTAGGCGGGCTTGCCGAGGGACCAGCCGCTGACGTCGGCGAGCCTGCCCCGCCACAGGGGTGAGGTCATCGACTGCGGTCCGTGGACGAGGGTGACGTCGCGCAGGCGGATCCACTGCGGCAGGCTCTGCGGGGTGTCGGACCCCGACATCTCTCCGATGGCCTGGTCCACCAGTTCGGGGAACCTGGCGAGGGTCTGTGCGCCTGATCCGTCCATGCGGTGCAGGCTCATGGCCCAGTCCGCCTTCCACGTCTCGTGGGCGATCACGTCGCCGTAGACGATGCCGCCTGGGGTGCTCAGGGTCATCGGGAGGCTGGAGCCGGGGTCCTGAGCCAGCAGGCGGACCAAGAGCTGCAGCTGCATGTCCGGTACCGGTTCGGTCGTCACCCTGGTCGGCTCATGCGTGTGTGCGGGCGTATCGCTCATGATGCGGCCTCTGTTCGTCACCGGGAAGGAAGGGCGGGCGCCGGGCCGGGGAGGCCGCACCGACAGACAGCTGTGTCAGCGATCTCCAGATCGCTGACACAGTCCGAGTGCCATACGTCGGCGCACCGGGCAGAGCGACGGGTGCCGCCCTGCGATGCCGTTGTCGGCGGAGCCGGTGAGCTAGACGGTCATTCCGGTGCGGAGTTTGGCGAGGGTTCGGGTCAGCAGGCGTGAGACGTGCATCTGTGAGCAGCCCAGCTCTCGGCCGATGTCTGCCTGGGTCATCTCGCGGCCGAAGCGCATCTCGATCAGGCTGCGCTCGCGGTCGTCGAGCTGTTCCAGGAGGGGGGCGAGGGAGTGCAGGTCCTCGAAGAGGCCCATTGCCGGGTCGCACTCGCCCATGGTGTCGGCGTAGCCGGGTCGGCCGTCACCGGCAGCATCGTCTCCGCCGGCGGGGAGGTCGATCGATCCGGCCGTGTACCCGTTGGAGGCCACGAGACCCTCGATGATCTCCTCCTCGGACAGCTGGAGGAGGTCGGCCAATTCCTTCACAGTGGGGTCGCGGTCCAGGCGGGCGGCCAGCTCGTCCTTGGCCTTGGCCAGTTCCACACGCAGCTCCTGCAGCCTGCGGGGAACGTGGACGGCCCAAGTCGTGTCGCGGAAGAAGCGTTTGATCTCGCCGACGATGTAGGGGATCGCGAAGGAGGAGAACTCCACCTCTCGGGAAAGGTCGAACCGGTCGATGGCCTTGATCAGGCCGATCGTGCCGACCTGGATGACGTCCTCCATCTCGCCGCTGCCGCGATTGCGGAACCGGCGGGCGGCGAACTGCACCAGCGACTGGTTCATCTCGATCAGAGTGTTACGGGCGTACTGGTATTCATGGGTGCCCTCTTCGAGCACCTGGAGCCGGTCCAGGAACAACCGCGTCAGCACCCGCGCGTCCTTCGGGGCGACCTTCCCGGCAACCTCGATCCACGGCAGTTCACCGGTCACGCTCTTCGTCGGCGCCTCGACACCGCCACCTGTCGGGGCGGATATTCCGGTCAACTGCATGGAATCTGTCACGAATTCACCTCGGAGTCGGGGACCTTTACCGCCCTCGTGCCCCCGCATCCTCGCACCACACCCCCTGTGCTGATCCGGTCCAGATCTCTGTCCCCTCGAGGCGAAGGAACCCGAGCGTTCCTCGGGGCCGACCACCTCGCGGTCGTCGGCGCGGACCCGCTGTTGCTGTGGTGGTCATGCGGGGAGGTTGACCGCTCCGATGGGCTTGGTGGTGGGCTGCTTGGAGCCGCCGGCCGGCTCGACGGTGAAGGCGACGGCTTGCGCCTGGGCGACCGGGCCGTCCAGCACAGCGAGTTGTCGACCGGACTTCCTGCTGAGGAGTCCTGCGGGTACGGGCCCGCCGCTGCCGACGAACCACGCTTCGTAGACCTTGTCTGCGGGCAGCTCTGGCAGGCCGGAGACGACGACTGCTGCGGTGTCCTGGCTGCGGGAGACGGCGACGGTGGCCACCCCGCCACCGGACAGTTCCTGCCGCTGCAGACTGGCGTCGGGCGAGGCGAAGATCTCCGCGACAGACGCTTCCCGCTGCTCAGCGGCGTGTGCGGAGGCACGTGCGTCCTTCGCTTCCTGGTGCTGCCAGACGGCGATGCCGCCGAACGCCACGGCCAGGGCCACGCAGGCGGCCAGGACGAGCTGCGGAAGTTTCCTTCTCGTAAGCCCGGTCCACAGCTGGGCGGCGGGTTTGGTGAGTGTGGGTTCCTGCTGGGTGGCGGCGACCCGGGCCAGAACCCGGTCCCGTGCCTCGCCCGGCAGTGCCACCTCTGGCGCATCTCCCAGGCGAACAGCGGTCGCCCGCAGCTCGGCGACCTCATCCCGGCAGGCCGTGCATACGGCGAGATGGCTCTCGAAGGCCCGCCGTTCGTCGTCGGGCAGGGCATGCAGGACGTAGGCGCCTGACGCGGTGTGGATGTCCGGATCCATCGTCACGACGCCACCCCCAGACAGTCGCGGAGCCGGATTAGCCCGTCGCGCAGACGGGTTTTGATCGTGCCCAGCGGTACGGTGAGGGCCTCGGCCACATCCTTGTAGGTCAACCCGCCGTAGTAGGCGAGGGTGACGGCCTCACGCTGAATCTCGGTGAGGCCCTGCACGCAGCGCCGCACCCGCTCCCACTCCATGCGGGTTTCCACTTCCTCGGCGACCTCGTCGAACGGCGTCGAATGATCCAGCAGCGCCGCCTTGGCATCACGGTCGACGCTGGCCTGCGCGGCACGCACCCGGTCCACCGCACGCCGGTGCGCCAGCGTGAGAATCCACGTCATGGCGGTGCCCTTCTCGGGCCGGAACCTGCCCGCCGTACGCCACACCTCGACCAGGACGTCCTGGGCCACTTCCTCCGACTGGGCAGCATTACGAACCACCCGCAGCACCAGTCCCAGCACGCGACCGTTGACCTGGTCGTAGACCTGGGCGAACGCTTCCTGGTCTCCTTGTGCGGTCTTGAGCATCAGCTGATCCAGGCCGGGCTGCCCCGATGCCTCTTCGGCATCAGGCCCGCGATCGGACGATTGCACCTGTCTCCTTCACTGACGGTCGACGGGGGCACAGTTGCCATGTGCCCCCACCTTTCCCTCTGGTGCCATCACTCATCGCGGTTTGCTTTACGACACACCCGAGTTCTGCACAGACATGAACCTAGCCGTTATCTGCCAGCTCTCTGAATTCGCCTCCTGGGCGCTCTTTGTGGCTTCCGACAGGTCACCGACATCGCGCTGTCCCCTGAGCCGGCGCTGACCGATCCGTCACGGCAAGGGCCTGGCTCTCGGGGCATCCGGACTCTCGGAGCCGTGGTGAGCACGGCGGGTGATGGTGCGCCAGCCGTGACCGTTGAGCGCGGGCAGCGACAGGCGGCAGGATTGTCAGCAGGAGCAGCGGGCCGCGATTCCTGACACTGATGTGCACACCACCGCCAGTGATGCTGGCTCGATCGCCGTGACACGGAAAGGGATCCGCCCTGCCGGCCCGGAGCTCATCGTCGCTGGCCCTTCACCCGTGGCGTATGCACCTGGCTCAGCTCAGCCTTGGGGGAGGACTCGGAGGAGAACGAGGGCGGTGTTATATCGCCCGCGTATCCGCGGGCGTGATCGGCCGCTGGCCGGGACAGGTGGCCGAGAACGTCGGCGGTGACCGTAAGCGCCGTAACGAGGCGGTCTTCTCCGAGTAGCGGTCCTCGCTCGGCGCTGCGGCCTTCGGTGATGCCGTCGGCGTGCAGCAGCTGCGCGTCGCCGGGCGGAGCCTTGAGGACCATGTCCTGAGCACAGGCGCCTGGGCCCCTGGGCTGGGGCCC
>NZ_JBHXSL010000065.1:0-38789 GCF_042714725.1 Streptomyces sp. NPDC058685 | reverse complement strand
GAGTGGGTAGAGCGCAACCTTGCCAAGGTTGAGGTCGCCAGTTCGAACCTGGTCGTCCGCTCGGAAAGAAGGCCCCGGTCCTCAGGACCGGGGCCTTCTTCGTGTCTTCGTGGGCCGGCGCCTTCGTGCGCCGGTGTCCCCGCGGGCCGCGTGTGTCCGCGGCCCGCGTCTCTCCGGGCTCCGCCGGCGCTACGACCAGCTGGTGCCCGTCAGAAGCTCGTACGCCTCCAGGTACTTGGCGCGCGTCGCCTCCACGACCTCCTGCGGGAGCGCGGGCGGCGGCTGCTCGCTCCGGCGGTCCCAGCCCGAGGCGGGCGAGGTCAGCCAGTCGCGGACGTACTGCTTGTCGTACGACGGCTGGGCGCGGCCCGGCTCCCAGGTGGCGGCCGGCCAGAACCGCGAGGAGTCCGGGGTCAGCACCTCGTCCGCGATGACGAGGTCGTCCCCGTCGAAGCCGAACTCGAACTTGGTGTCCGCGAGGATGATGCCGCGCTCCCGGGCGATGTCACGGGCCCGGCCGTAGACGGCCAGGGTCGCCTGCCGCAGCTCGGCCGCGGTCTCGGCGCCGACCTGGCGGGCGACCTCTTCGTAGCTCACGTTCTCGTCGTGGTCGCCCACGGCCGCCTTGGTGGCGGGGGTGAAGATCGGGGCCGGGAGCTCCGAGCCGTCGGTGAGGCCCTCGGGAAGCGCGAGGCCGCAGACCGTACGGGACTCCTTGTACTCGGCGAGGCCGGAGCCGGTGAGATAGCCGCGGGCGACGCACTCGACCGGGACCATCCGCAGGGACTTGCACACCAGGGTGCGCCCCTCCCAGTCGGCGGGGGCGCCCTCGGGCAGGTCGGTGCTCAGGACGTGGTTGGGGACCAGGTCGGAGAGCCGCTCGAACCACCACAGCGAGAGCCGCGTGAGCACCCGGCCCTTGTCGGGGATCTCGGTGGGCAGCACCCAGTCATAGGCGGACATACGGTCGCTGGCGACCATCACGAGGTCGCCCGCCTCGTTCCGGTACAGCTCGCGCACCTTGCCGGTGTGCAGATGCACCAGGCCCGGCACCTGAAGCGGTTCGGGCTTTTCGACGAATCCGGACACGGTTCCTCCCCGTATATCTGTCCCAGCGGTCCGATTCTCCCGCATACGGAGGGCTGCCTTCGACGCGGGTCAGTCCCGCTTGCAGATCCGGTCCAGCAGATTGGCCGTCGCACGCTGTACCCGCGTGTCCCGGTGGCCCGGCCGGTCCAGCGCCGGTGACCAGGCGAAAGTCCCCGAAGCGAAGACGAGGGCACCGGACGGAGCGCGGTACAGGGAGGTCTCCTGGTGACGGACCACGCCCTCGCTGTCCTGGTACGGGGAGTGCGCGAGCAGGATGCGGCGCCGGTGGTCGGGGAGCGCGGTGCGCGGGAAGTAACGGTCCGCCTCACCGGCGACCAGACCGGCGAGCTCGTCGCCCTCACCGGCGCCGGTCGCCTCCCACAGCCAGTGGTCCGCGTTCCGGACGACGAGGGGGTGCGGCTCGGGGACACGGCCCGCGTACTGGATGCCGAGCAGCTGCTGCTCCGCCCGGTCCACCTCACGCCACAGGGCCGGTTTGCCGGGACCGCGCCGCTTGCGGCAGGTGAGGAGACGGTCGGGCACCCCGGAGGGCGAGGGGCCGAGCTCGACCTGCCAGTACATGGTGTTGGCGGAGAGGAAGACGAGTGAAGTGCCGTGGTCGCGGGCGCGCTCGGCCGTGCGGCGCATGGGCGCCGACCAGTACTCGTCGTGGCCGGGGAAGACCAGGCCGCGGTAGCGGGTCGGATCGATGCGGCCGGCGTGCAGATCGCGGGTGTCGGCATACGCGAGGTCGTAGCCGTACCGCTCGGCCCAGCGGATGAAGTCGTAGGCGTGGCCGACATGCAGCGGCAGGCCGGCGCCTGCGTACGGCCGGTCGAACGAGACCGTCACGGCGGCGTCCTGCTCACCGAGGAGCCGGCCCTCCTCGTCCCAGGCGTGATAGAGACTCGCGCCGGTGCGGCCGTCCTCGGGATAGAGGTTGTACGCCTGCCAGGTGATGTCCGGCAGGAGCAGCAGCAGATCCGCGGGGTGGTCGTCGCGGACGGTGAAGGGGATGTGGGAGCGGTAGCCGTCGAGGGTGGTGAGCACGGCGACATAGGCGCCGACCGACCAGTACGAGGGGATGTGCAGGCGCCAGGAGAGCCACCAGTGGTGGCAGGAGACCGTGCGCTCCGCGGCGAGCGGCGGCGGCTGGACGATGCCGGAGAGCCGGGGGCTGGTGGTGATCTTGGCGGCGCCGTCGCCCGCGTAGTGCCCGATGCGATAGACGTCGACCGAGAACTGCTGCGGCGGATCGACCGTGATGTGGAAGTCGAGCGCCTCGCCCGGCGCCGCTGCGCCGGTGGACGTGAACCCCTTGATCTGACGGTGGACGTCATCGGCCGTGCGGGGGCCGCGGGCGCTTCTGCCCCGGTCCGGGTCGGCGTACCACGGCACGACGTGACCGGTGTCGTCGAAGTAGTGCTCGCTGCCGCGGAGCCAGGGGAGCGGCCCCTGACCGAACGGGTCCGAGACGGCGTGGGCGAGAGCGCCTGATTCCCACCGCCTGATCTGCTCCGCCCCCATGCCGCACCCTCCCTCGATGCCCCAGGACAACTGTGGAGGCGCCGAGTTCGTTCAGCGCCGGTCCCAGCACATCACATAACGCACGCGCGCCGTCACCCTTCGTCGCTCATTGTTGCGGCAGTGAGCCAAAGACGAGAGGGGGCGGTCGCCCCGGGCGCGGGCGGGCCCCGTGGACCGGAGATCGCCCGGTGGGGGCGGGCCGAGCGGACGGCCGCATGGCGCGGAGACGGGCCGGGCGGACGTCAGACGAGGCGGACCGGTTTCTCCGGGCGGACGCCGAGTGTGCGGAGCCAGGTGCGCAGCGGGGCCGCGTCGCCGTCCTCGGTCAGGCTGAGCACCCGGGTCGCGAGATCCCCGCAGCGCTCGCCGCGGATCAGCAGCGCCGGGCCGTCGAGCCAGTCGAGGCCCGGGGCGGCGCCCGCGGTGTCGACCGCGGCGCAGCAGACCATCGCGGTCACATGGTCGGCGAGCAGCTCACGCCCCGTCCGGGGCGGCTGGAGCGGGAAGAGCGGCAGAGGGTCGGCGGCCCAGCCGGCCAGCGTGTCCCCGGGACTCTTGGCCACCGGCAGCGCCGCCTCCTCCTCGCGGGCCACATGAGCGGTGATCCCCGCCGCGAGATGGTCGCCGGTGTCCGTGCCGCGCCCGGACAGATGCTCCATCACACGATCCAGCGTCGGCCCGTCGGGACCGGTCGACTGCGGTACGCCGAGCTCGTCCAGGACCCGGTGCAGCCGGGCCGCCTCGGTACGCCACTTACGGTCGACGACCTCTTCCGGGTACTGCTGCCAGTCCACCGGGGACCAGTCGGGGCTCGTCTTCGCGGGACCGCCGTGGAAGAGGCGGGCCGCCAGCAGGGAGGCTGCCTCGTCGATGGCGCCCGGCTCCTCGAGCAGATCGCAGGCGGGGCGCTCGCCCAGCCGGGAGGTGAAGCCCTCGGCGAGACGGTCGCGGCGGGACAGTTCGGTGAGGGCGGAGACGACGCCCGCGTCGAGGCGGGCGGGCCAGCGGCCCATGCGCCAGGCCGGCAGCGCCACCCGGGTCAGCAGCCGGTCCCAGCCCGCGTAGGCGAGGCCGACCTGCTCCTGGGCGACGATCCGCAGGCCGTAGTCCACAGCCTGTGCGCGCTCGGACGCCGCCACGGCGACCCCGCGCTCCATCTCGGCCGCGTGGGTCTGACAGCTGTGCAGCATCAGCCGGGCGACCCGGCCGACGAAGCCGAGTGCCGCCGTGTGCATCGCACCCCGGCCGGGGCTCGCGCCGACCGCGACGGCCGCGTCCAGACCGCGGACGAATCTGCGGGCCGCGGCTATGTCGGGCTGCGCGGAGGGGCCGGTGCCGGCGACCACCGGTGCCAGCAGGGCACGCAGCTCGGCGACCCGCATCCACCACAGGAAGGGCGAGCCGATGACGAGCACGGGCGCCTCCGTCGTACGCCGACGGCGCGCTCCGGATATCGCGTGGGCCGGGTGCGTACGGTCCTCGAGCCAGCTGTCGCAGTCCGGGGTGAGGGCCAGCGCGGAGGGCGCCGGCACGTCGAGCCGGTCGGCCAGGTCCCTGACCAGGCGGTACAGATCGGGTGCGGCCCGCTCGGACAGCTCCACCGTGGGGCTGAGCGCCGGGGACGCCCGGACGATCACGGCCGCGACGACCGCGGCCACCACCAGGACAACCGCGGCGAAGATCCCCACGGCCCAGCGGGCCGCGGTCCAGGCTTCGCCGCTCATACGGCCGGACACACCGCCCGCGAAGAGCACGACGGCGACAGCCGCGGGCAGCAGGGCGACGGCCAGGGCTTTGCCGCGGGTGCGCAGCACGGCCAGTGCGCGCGAACGCGCGGCCTGAGCCCCGATCGACTCACCGATACCGGTACCGGACACGACCGGTTCTCACCCCCTCTGCCCTGCGACGGTGTAGGTCACTCCCCCACTGTGGCACCCGCCAGTGACATCGCAATGCCGGTGGGCCAAGTGCCGGAACGCTTGCGCCGCACCATAGTTGGGCCTTCGGCGGGCGTCATCCGGATGGCTCAGCCGTCACTCGATGGAATGGCTCTGGGCACAGGTGATGACGGAATTGAGGGGTTGGGGGTTCACTCCTGCGCGGGCTTGCGTGGAGGGGGGTGGCTCTGCGTGCGGGTGGCGCCCCGGCGGTCTCGGGCGGGAGGCACCCTACGGCGGGGCCTGGCCTGCCGGGGGGCCGCCGCGGGGGTGGCCCGGCTCGGCGGAGACGCCGCACGGGGGCCTGCCCGCCGGGGGCGCCGTACCGGGGGGTGGCCGCCGAGGGGTTTTCCCCCCGGCGGGCTTGCGGAGGCGGCTGAACGGCCTGAGCCCTGACGACTGCCCGCATCGCCCGGGGACCTCGGCAGCCTTGCGGGGGGGGCACGGCGGCCCGGCTTCGGCCTGGCGCGGGCTCAGCGGCCCCTCTTCGGCACCGCTTCCGGACCGGGGGTCTACTCCTCCGCGGCCGTGCGGGCGATGTCCGTCCGGTGCTGCGAACCGTCCAGCCGGATCCGGCCCACCGCCGCGTAGGCACGTTCCCGCGCCTCGTGGAGGTCCTTACCGGTCGCGGTGACCGAGAGCACCCGGCCGCCGGCGCTCACGACGGCGTCACCGTCGTGCCTGGTCCCGGCGTGCAGGACGTACGCGTGCGGCGCGTCCTTCGCCGCGACCTCGTCCAGCCCCTCGATCGGGTCTCCGGTGCGCGGGGTGTCGGGGTAGTTGTGCGAGGCGACGACCACCGTCACCGCGGCCTCGTCGCGCCAGCGCAGCGTCGGCTGGAGGTCGAGGGTGCCGTCGGCGGCGTGCAGCAGCAGTCCGCCGAGCGGTGTCTTCAGCCGGGCGAGGACCACCTGGGTCTCGGGGTCGCCGAAGCGGGCGTTGAACTCGATCACGCGGACGCCGCGCGAGGTGATCGCCAGTCCCGCGTACAGCAGTCCGGAGAACGGCGTACCGCGGCGGCGCAGTTCGTCGACGGTCGGCTGGAGGACCGTCTCCATGACCTCGTCGACCAGCTTGGGGTCGGCCCACGGCAGCGGCGAGTACGCGCCCATGCCGCCGGTGTTGGGGCCTTCGTCGCCGTCGAGCGCGCGCTTGAAGTCCTGCGCGGGGCTGAGCGGGACGACGGTCCGGCCGTCGGTGATCGCGAAGAGCGAGACCTCGGGTCCGTCCAGGAACTCCTCGATCACCACCCGGCCGCAGGCGAGCGCGTGGTCGCGGGCGGCGGCGAGATCGTGGGTGACCACGACGCCCTTGCCGGCGGCGAGGCCGTCGTCCTTCACGACGTACGGGGCGCCGAAGGCGTCGAGCGCCTCGTCGATCTCCTCGGGCGTCGTACAGACGTAGCTGCGGGCCGTGGGCACCGCCGCGGCCGCCATGACGGCTTTGGCGAAGGCCTTGGATCCCTCCAGCTCGGCGGCCTCGCGGGACGGGCCGAAGCAGGGGATGCCGGCCGCGCGTACGGCGTCGGCGACGCCCGCGACCAGCGGCGCCTCCGGGCCGACGACGACGAGCCCGGCAGCGAGCACCGTGGCGAGCCGGGCCACGGCCGCGCCGTCCATGGCGTCGACCGGGTGCAGCTCGGCGACCTCGCCGATGCCGGCGTTTCCGGGCGCGCAGTGCACAGCGGTGACGTCGGGGTCGAGTGAGAGAGAGCGGCACAGGGCGTGTTCGCGGGCGCCGCCGCCGATGACGAGGACCTTCACGGCAGCCAGCCTAACCGCCGTGCGCAGCTCGTCCTGTACGGGCCTCCGAAGGACGGGGCCCTATTCGTTCGTGTATTCCTCCACGACCGTGGCTCCCAGCTCGCGCACGATCAGGTCGTGACCGGAGAGCGCGGAGTCGACCAGGTCGGGGTCGTCGTCCTCGGGCACGTCGTCCTCGATGCGGACGGACGGCGGGGTGTGGGCGGGCCCGGAGGTGTGCGAGGGCTCGGCCGCACCCCTGGGCGGGTGGGGCGGGGCCTGCGCGGGCCGCGGCGCAGGAGCGGGCGCGGGTGCGGAGGCCTGCGGGGCCGAAGCCTGGGGGGCGAATCCGGACTGCGGGGGCCGGCCACCGCCGAACCCTCCGCCCGAGGACGGCGGTGCGCCGCCACCGGGACCGCCCGGGCCGCCGGATCCACCGGGACCGCCGCCGGAGCCACCCGGACCGCCGGTGCCGCCCGAGGGGTCGACGATCGCCTCGACCTTCCACTGCACGTTGAACTGCTCGGCGAGTGCCTGCCGCAGCACCTCTTCGCTGCCGCTGCTCGCGAAGTTGTCCCGGGCTCCGGCATTGATGAAACCGAGTTGGAGGGTGGTGCCGTCGAACCCGGCCACCTGCGCGTTCTGGCTGAGCAGGATCCAGGTGAAGCGCCGGCGGTTCTTCACGGCCTCCAGGATGTCCGGCCACATGTTCCGCACCTGCCCGGCGCCCTGGGCCATGCCGGGCGTGGGGCCGGCGGCCGGCTCCTGAGCCGGGGCCTGCGCCGCGGGGGTCGGCCGAGCGGCAGCGGGCGGAGTGCCGCCCTGCCCCGGGGCGGAGGCGGTGGGCCAGCCGCCGGGCCGGCGCGGGGCCTCGGGCGCCGGCGCGGAATCGGGCGATGCGGCGGGTGCGGACGCCGGGGCGGAGCCGGAGGCGGCGGCCGCCGCGGTGGGCCAGGCGCCGGGGCGGGTGCCGGTGGCCGGCTGCGGGTCCGCCGGCGCGGCGTACTCCTCCGGTTCCGGAGCGGACTGGGCAGCGGCCGGCTGCGGGGTGTGCGGTGCGGAGGGCGGCTGAGCGGTCGGCGGTGCGTCCGGCACGGGGCCGCGGGCCGCCGCACGGGCCGCGGCCGGGCCACCGGCCGCCGGCACCGCGTGTCCGGGCATGTGCGCCTGCGCCTCCGGCCCGGGGATGTAGCCCATCGCGGGCCCGGGGCCGGCCGCGGAGAAGGTCGCGCCGCGCTCCAGCCGGTCCAGCCGGGCCTGCATCGAGCGCTCGTCGTCGTACGCGGCGGGCAGCAGCACGCGCGCGCAGATCAGCTCCAGTTGGAGCCGGGGCGAGTTCGCTCCCCGCATCTCGGTCAGCCCGGTGTTGACGAGATCGGCGGCCCGGCTCAGCTCGGCCGCCCCGAAGACGGACGCCTGCGCCTGCATCCGCTCGATCACGTCGGCCGGGGCGTCGATGAGGCCCTTCTCGGCGGCGTCCGGCACGGCGGCCAGGATCACCAGGTCACGCAGCCGCTCCAGGAGGTCGGCGACGAAGCGGCGTGGGTCGTTGCCGCCCTCGATGATCTGGTCCACGACCTCGAACGCCGCGGCACCGTCGCCCGAGGCGAACGCCTCCACGACCGCGTCGAGCAACGACCCGTCGGTGTACCCGAGGAGGCCGGTGGCCATGGCGTACGTCACGCCTTCCTCGGCCGCACCGGCGAGAAGCTGGTCCATCACGGACATCGAGTCACGCACGGACCCGGCACCGGCCCGGACGACCAGTGGCAGCACACCGTCCGCGACGGGGATCTGCTCCTTGCCGCACACCTCGCCGAGGTAGTCGCGCAGTGTCCCCGGGGGCACCAGCCGGAAGGGGTAGTGGTGCGTGCGCGACCGGATCGTGCCGATGACCTTCTCCGGCTCGGTGGTCGCGAAGATGAACTTGAGATGCTCCGGGGGCTCCTCGACCACCTTCAGCAGAGCGTTGAAGCCCTGCGGGGTGACCATGTGCGCCTCGTCGATGATGTAGATCTTGTAACGACTTCCGGCCGGGCCGAAGAAGGCCTTCTCGCGCAGATCACGGGCGTCGTCCACACCACCATGGGAAGCGGCGTCGATCTCGATGACGTCGATCGACCCCGGTCCGTTCCTCGCGAGATCGCGGCAGGACTGGCACTCGCCGCAGGGGGTCGGAGTGGGCCCCTGCTCACAGTTGAGACAGCGGGCGAGGATGCGCGCACTGGTCGTCTTGCCGCAACCGCGCGGACCGCTGAACAGGTACGCGTGATTGACCCGGTTGTTCCGCAGCGCCTGCTGCAGCGGGTCAGTGACATGCTCCTGCCCGATGACCTCGGCGAAGGACTCGGGGCGGTAGCGGCGGTACAGCGCAAGGGACGACACGTCTACGAGGTTATCGGGGCGCACTGACAACCGTCGCCGCCCCTGCGCGGCGGCCGGGACCCGCCGGGATCGCTCCCGACCGCGCGGCCGGCGATCACGCACGCACCGGCGACGCCGAGGTCCGTGAGAAGGACACCCCGGAACGCACAACGCCCCTCACGCACCCGCCAGAGCCGACCTACCCTTGCTGCCTTCCGGCCCTGGGGGAGTTCAGTCAGATAGCGCCACGTGAGGGGCTGCGCCCAGGTTACCCGATGACGACCGGTGCTCGATCCCCCGGGCCGGACCCCCGGGAACAGGTTCGCGAGCACTCCTCAACGTCTTGTATTGTTTGCGGCGGAGGATTCGCCTAGTGGCCTAGGGCGCACGCTTGGAAAGCGTGTTGGGGGCAACCCCTCACGAGTTCGAATCTCGTATCCTCCGCCATTGCTCTCACCGGGCAATACGTCGAAGGGCCCCACCGCGAGGTGGGGCCCTTCGGCGTTGGCCGGTCCGGCGGGCGGCCGCGGCGTGTGGCCGCTGACGTGTACGGGGTGCACAGCCTGGCCGCTTGCCCGGGGCACGCGGTGGTGATCGGCCGGTGCGCCGCAGGGAAGAAGCGGCCCCGCCGCCGTGTGACGAGCATCACGCAGTGCGGTCGGCGCTGCCCGCCTGAAGCTTGGCGGTCACGTGCGGGCCTCGACGCCGAGTTCGGTCAACAGGCCGCGTACGCGCCGCTCGATCTCGTCGCGGATGGGGCGTACCGCGTCGACTCCCTGGCCGGCGGGGTCGTCCAACTGCCAGTCGAGGTAACGCTTTCCGGGGAAGTAGGGACAGGCGTCGCCGCACCCCATGGTGATCACGACGTCCGAAGCCCCGACCGACTCGGTGGTCAGCTTCTTCGGCGTCTCGGCGGAGATGTCGATGCCCACTTCCAGCATCGCTCCGATCACAGCGGGGTTCACCGAGTCCGCCGGGGCAGAGCCTGCCGAGCGGACTTCGACGCCGTCGCCGGCCAGGTGCGCGAGGAAGGCGGCTGCCATTTGGGATCTGCCCGCGTTGTGGACGCAGACGAACAGGACCGACGGAGCCGCTGAATCACGGGGCGCGGTGTCGGTCATCGCGCGACGTCGACCGCATCGACGCCGGCCGGCGCCCGGAGCAGGGACGAGAGACGGGCCAGCGCGGCGGGCAGCACCCAGTAGTACACCCACGTCCCGCGACGCTCCGAGCCGACGAGGCCCGCCTCGCGCAGCACCTTCAGGTGATGGGAGATCGTCGGCTGCGACACGTCGAATGGCCCGATGAGGTCACAGACACACACCTCCCCGCCCTCGTGCGAGGCGATCAAGGACAGCAGACGCAGTCGTACCGGGTCGGCCAGCGCCTTGAACATCCGGGCCAGTTCAACGGCAGCCTCGGCTCCGAGCGGCTCCCGAACGATCGGCGAGCAGCACTCGGACCGATCGTCCTGCCCCAGCAACCGCAGCTCTGATTTCGACATACGTCTATGTTGACAGCCATCTATTCAGGGCGCAAGGTTGTATCGAAAGTCATCAATACAGCGGATCGGAGTCACGTCATGTCCCGTGCTCAGCTCGCCCTGCGCGTCAGCGACCTGGAAGCGTCGATCACCTTCTACGCGAAGCTGTTCGGCACCGAACCGGCCAAGCGGCGCGAGGGCTATGCCAACTTCGCCATCACCGAGCCGCCCCTCAAGCTCGTCCTCATCGAGGGCGAGGCCGGCCAGGACACCCGACTCGACCATCTCGGAGTGGAGGTCGAGTCCACGGACCAGGTGACGGCCGCGACCACCCGGCTCAAGGACGCGGGCCTGGCCACGTTCGAGGAGAACGACACCTCGTGCTGCTACGCGCTCCAGGACAAGGTGTGGGTCCACGGCCCCGGGCAGGAGCCGTGGGAGGTCTACGTCGTCAAGGCCGATGCCGACCGACTCGGCAAGAGCGCCCACCCCGAGGCGGCTGACGCCTGCTGCACCGACCGGCAGGCCGCAGCCACACCGGCGGCGGCGGAGTGCGTCTGCGGACAGTAGCGACAGAGACAGAGACGGAGCCGCCGCCGCGTTCTCGCCCGAGGTGAGTGCGATGCCGAACGGGCCCAGGCAGGTCGCGGGCGCCCTCGGTGCGAGGGCGCCCGTGCGCCGAAGGTGCCGCGTCAGGCAGCCGTGACCGGCGCGCCCGTGCCCGTCGGCTGCGGCACTACCCGGCGGGGCCGGGTCGGGAGGCCGAGAAGAGGGTTGGCCACTCCCCAGGCCGCTCCCTTGCAGATCAGTTCCTTGTAGACCGCGGCGAGCCGGCCGGTCAGGGCCGCGTTGACCGAGCGGTCGTCGGCGGTCACGTACTGGATCAGACCTTCCCTGCGGCCCAGTGAGATGCACTGGTTGAAGTAGCGGAGCGGCGTCTTCGGGAGCTTGCGGCCGGTCATGCGGGCCGCGATGGCGTCGGCGGCCTGCCATGCCATCGGGGTACCCGTGGCGCACGACATCCGCAGCGGCTTGTCGGCCGGACCCATCGCCATGGCCGCGTCGCCGACCGCGTACACATCCGGGTGCGAGACCGAGCGCATGGTCCCGTCGACCACGATCTGCCCCGCTTGTGTGACCTCGAGGGCCGTGGCCGCCGCGATCGGGTGGACCGCGAAGCCCGTGGTCCACACGGTGACCGCGGCCGGGACGGCCGTGCCGTCGGCGGTGGTGACGCGGTCGGCCTCGACCCCGGTGACTGCGGCGTGCTCGTGCACGGTGATGCCGAGCCCGGCGAAGACCTTGCGCAGATGCACGCGGCCCTTGGGCGAGAGCCAGTCGCCGAGTTCACCGCGGGCGGCGAGGGCGACGTCGAGATCCGGGCGGGCCTCGGCGATCTCGGTCGCGGCCTCCACGCCGGTGAGACCGCCGCCGACGACGACCACGGTCCCGCCTGCCTCCAGGCGGGCCAGGCGCTCGCGCAGCCGGAGTGCTCCCGGACGGCTCGCGATCTGGTGGGCGTACTCGTCGGTGCCGGGGACGCCCTGGTCGTTCCAGGCGCTGCCGAGGGCGTAGACCAGGGTGTCGTACGACAGTTCCTCGGCCGCGCCGTCGCCGTTCGCGCCGACCACGGCGACGGTCCTGCGGTCGACGTCGACGCCGGTGACCTTCGCGAGCTTCAGCTCGACGCCCGTGCCGGCGAACATCTCGCTGAACGGCCGGGCCTTGAGGTCCTGGCCGACCGCCAGCTGGTGGTTGCGGACGCGCTCGACGAAGTCGGGCTCGGCGTTGACGAGGGTGATGGCGACGTCCTCGCGGTGCAGCCGCTTGGCGAGCCGCCCGGCGGCGATGGCTCCGCTGTACCCGGCTCCGAGGACGATGATGCGGTGCTGCATGTCAGGGCTCCTGTCTCGCGCGGTTTCGCCCTTTGAACCGGGCAGCCCGCCGATCCCTGACAGGAACCGGATGTGAAGCAGGTCACATCGGGTCAGAAGGCCGTGAACAGGGGTTCCCCGTGGTCGGCGGCCGCCCACCGCCGGGTCGCGCGGTCGAGCTTGTCGGGGTTGACCTGGTTGCGGAACGCGGCGATGCCGTCCGCGCCGACCTCCACGCACATGATGCCGACCACCCGGCCGTCGACGACCGCCACGACCGCGGGGACGCCGTTGGCGGTCGCGGCGTAGATCCCGGGCGAGCCGCCGACCAGGTTGCGCTTGGCCTTGCTCGGCTTGAACAGACCCCGCATGAACTTCGCGACCGCGAGAGCGCCCTCGAACGGAGTGACCTTGGCCGGGACCTTTCCGCCGCCGTCGCCGACCGACACGGCGTCCTTGGTCAGCATCTTCACGAGCAGATCCGTCTGCCCGCTGGTGGCGGCCGCGAGGAACTCCTCGACGATCCGCCGGGCCGCTTCCTCGTCGATCTCGGTTCGGGACCTGCCCTGCGCCACGTGCTTCTTGGCGCGGTGGAAGATCTGCTGGCAGGCGGACTCGGTGAGGTCGAGGATCTCGGCGATCTCCCGGTGCGGGTAGTCGAAGGCCGTCCGCAGCACGTACACCGCGCGCTCGTTGGGAGTCAGGCGCTCCAGCAGGGTGAGGACCGCGTACGAGACCGATTCGCGCTGTTCGGCGGTGTCCGCCGGGCCGAGCATCGGGTCCCCGGCGAGCAGCGGCTCGGGGAGCCACTGCCCCACGTACGTCTCGCGCCTGGCGCGGGCCGAGGTCAGCTCGTTGAGGCACAGATTGGTGAGGACCTTCGTCAGCCATGCCTCGGGCACCTCGACACGGTCCACGTCGGCGGCCTGCCAGCGCAGGAACGTGTCCTGCACGGCGTCCTCGGCCTCACTCGCGGAACCGAGGAGGCGGTAGGCGATGGCCTCCAGGCGCGGCCTGGCGGCTTCGAACCGGTCGACGGCGTTCCTGGTCAGGGCCATGGCCCGGATCCTAACTCCCGCCGCGACCGGCGGCTGGCGCATTCCGCGACGAACCGGCCGGCCCGCCGGACCCGCACGGCTGACCCGGCACCCGGCCCCGACGGCCGGGCCGAACCGCTGAGGTGAGGGCGACCGCGGAGGTGAGTGCTCGCGCAGGGGCGAGTCCACCACGATGAACCGAGAGCCACGCGGCAGAGTTCTGCCGAGCGGACCGGCCGTGAGCGAGAGAACCGACCCGTCGCACGAGAGACGCAAGAGAACGGAATCGAGGACGTCCCATGGCACAGATCGAGCCGATCACCGAGGTGATTCCTCGCCGGGGCAGGGGCACACAGCCCGAGGGCCACGTGCAACTGCCCCCGGCCGACTGGGAGATGGTGTCGGGTGAGCTGCGGAAGGGTTCCGCCACCTCCTGGCTGGCGACCGTGGGACGCGACGGGTCACCGCATGTCCGGCCGGTGTTCGCGGCGTGGACGGGGTCGTCCTTCGTGGTCGCCTCGAAGCACGACGCGGTCAAGAGCCGGAACATGCGGGCGGACGGACGTGCCACGATCACCACCGACATCGGCTTCCTGCATGTCGTGGTGGAGGGCATGGCCCAGCGGGTGACCGACGGCGAGCGGTTGCAGCTGGCGTCGCGGACGATGCGGGAGGTGTTCGCCTGGCCGACGGAGGTCGTCGGCGAGGAGCTCGACGCCGAGTACGGGGCACCCACCTCCGGAGGACCTCCGTACGAGGTCTACGAGATGCATCCGCGGAAAGCGTTCGGATTCCCGATGCAGGACACCTTCGAGCCCACGCGGTGGAGTTTTCCGCCTCGTCGAGCGTGACAGCGCGGCGCGCCCTCGGCAGCTGACGCGAAAAGAAGACGACCGGCGACGGTCAGTCCGCGATCGGCTGGGAGAAGTCGGATCCGAGCTGCGACATCAGATGCCCGAACTCCTTCTCACTGATCGCCTCCCGAAGGGTGCCGAGCACCGCACGGACGCCGCTGTCGGCCTCGTCCGTCCTGAGCACGTTGCGCTCGGCCACACGCCGCACGGTCTCCGCGTAGTCGAAGACCTCGATCTGGTCGGTGGCACCGCGTCGGACCGACTCCGCCAGACCGTCGGGAAGCTCCGGCATCAGGTTCCGGTTCTCACCGGAACTCAGCCGATGGGCCAGCGTCTCCAGCGTCGCGCGGGTCAGATCGGCCGACTCCTGGCGCGACAGGCCCGTGCGCTCCGAGACCGCCTGGATGAATGCCCTCTCTTCCACGCGCTGTCTCCTTTGCCGGCGTGCCGGTGCCGCTGCCCGTCCCGTTCGACGACGGCGGAGCGGCCCTGAATCCAGCCTGACACGCGGCTGCCGGGCCCGCGCGGGCAAAGAGCCGCACCCCGGCTGCCGGGGCCCCGGTGGGGCGTATCCGTGCCATGCGCACGGCACGGATGGGTTCTAGGGTTGAAGGGAATCCCGACGCTCGCGCCCATCGAAGCCACTTCGACCTCGGACACCGGATCCGACGTCGAATCCGGCAGCGGACAGCGAACATCCGCTCCTCCGCCGCGCTTTCCTCCGTCGGGACACACCTTCAGGAGGGACAGAAATGTCCACTGCATCTGAAACGCCTGTCCTCGACACGCTCGCCGCCATGACGGTCGATTCCGTCGAACGGTGCGGACTACCCCCGGACATGCTCCTGCTGACCCGTATCGCGGCTCTCGCTGCCTCCGACGCTCCGCCGATCTCCTATGCGGCCCATATCGACCCCGCCCTCAGGACGGGCATCACGGCCGAGCAGTTGCAGGACGTCCTGGTCGCCATCGCGCCCATCGTGGGCACGGCCCGCGTGATGACGGCGGCTGGAAACCTCACCGCGGCACTCGGCATCGCGATCGCCGTTGCCGACGCGGAGATCCAGGCACGGGGCTGACGGCGGACGGCCCCGGCCCGGGGCGCCGCACGCCTCGTGCCTGACGCACGGCGCGGCCCCCGCCCGAGAGGGCGGGGGCCGCTTGCGCGTCCGCTGTGCGAGGTCAGGCGTGCCGGTGCGAGCGGCGGTTGCCCGTGATGAGGCGGTAGAGGACGAGCAGGATGAGCGAGCCCACGACGGCCGCGACCCAGGTGGAGAGATCGAAGAAGCCGTCGATGGAATCGACGCCGAAGATGACCTTGCCGAGCCAGCCTCCGAGAAGGCCGCCGGCGATGCCGATGAGCATCGTGATGATGATGCCGCCGGGGTCCTTGCCAGGCATAAGAGCCTTGGCGATCATGCCGGCGAGCAAACCGATGAGTATCCAGGCGATGATGCCCATGTGTGATCCCCTACCCCTCGAAGTAATTCACTGTTCGATTACCGCGTGCGCCGAGAAAAGCGATTCAAACCTCGCCGGCTCGTCCGCGGGCCGGGTGATTCCGGTTCCATAGACGGGTGCCCGCCGAAGGCCCGGCGACACCGAGGCGGTACCGGCTCGCGCTCGTCCGCCCGTAGCTGCCGTCGGTCGGCGACCCGGCCGGCCACAGCGCGGCGCTCACATCCCGCACCGCGCTCGTCGGGCTGTCGTGCGGCTCTCGTACGGCACCGGCGCCCCGCCCTTTCGCGCATCGGCTGACCTGCGCGCACACGCCCCGCCCGGCGGCATCCGCCCCGGACGCACTGGCCCTGCCGTCGACCAATCCCTCTTCGCTGCGGTGACGAACCAGTAATGACCAGTAATGACATAGACAGCGAAAACGGCCCATGCGCCATCCACGGCACCATCGAACAGGTCAGTGAGGAATCCAGGTGCAATCCGCCGACCGCGGACAGGAAACCGGGCAGCCGGCGAGGCGGCGCGATCTCGACGCGCTGATGATCCGGACGGCCCAAGGAGATCATGACGCGTTCGCCCAGGTGTACGACCTGGTCAGCGCACCCGTCATGGGAATGGTGCGCCAGGTACTGCGGAATCCGGCCCAGTCCGAGGAGGTGACCCAGGACGTGCTCGTCGAGGTGTGGCGGACAGCAGCGCGATTCGAGCCCGAACGCGGCAGCGCCAAGAACTGGATCATGACCCTGGCCCACCGCCGGGCGGTGGACCGGGTGCGGGCGGTTCAGGCGAGCGTCGACCGCGAGTACAAGGCGGCGCTCCTGGACCGGACCACCCCCTTCGACGAGGTGACGGAACACGTCGAGACACGTCTGGAGTGGCAGCAGGTCCGCCGCTGCGTACGGACTCTCACGGAGATCCAGCGAGAGGCCGTCACCCTCGCCTACTACAAGGGGCTGACCTACAAGCAGGTGGCCGAGTCGCTGTCGCTCCCGCTGGGCACGGTCAAGACCCGGCTGAGGGACGGACTGATCCGCCTGCGCGACTGCCTGGGGGTGACGGCATGACCACGGCCGACCTGCACACGGCCACCGGCGCCTATGTGCTGCACGCGCTGCCCGAGGACGAACGGACGGCCTTCGAGACGCACCTGGCCGCCTGCGAGGCATGCCGGCAGGAGGTCGCCGAGCTCCGGGCCACGGCCGCCCGCCTGGGTCTGGCCGTCGCCGTCACACCTCCCGACGCCATGCGGGACAGCGTGCTGCGGCGCACGGCGGGCACCCGCCAGGAGTTCAAGCTGCTGACGAGCGAACGGATGCGACGGCCCGCGCAACGGCTCCCCCGCCTCGTCATGGCGGCCTGTGTGGCGGCCGCGGCGGCCTTCGGCGGTATCGCCGTGTGGCAGCACGAGGAGGCGGACAGCGCACGGACCGCCGCCCGCCAGGCCGAGGAGCGGGAGGCGAGTGTCGCGGACGTGCTGGCGGCGCCCGACGCCCGCCTTCGGACGCGTGCGCTGTCCGGCGGGGCCACCGCCACGATCGCCGTCTCGCGCAGCGAGGACGCCGCGGCGCTGGTTGTCGCGGGTCTGCCGGAGCTACCGGCGGACAAGGTGTACGAGACCTGGTACGCCGGAAGCGGCAAGCCGCGTCCGGCCGGTCTGCTGCGGAGCGCGAATGGCCGGCAACTGGCCCTGCTCGACGGGCCGGTGGGCGACGCGACCGCCGTGGCGGTCACCGTCGAGCCGGCCGGGGGCTCTCCGCAGCCCACGACCGTGCCGCTCGGCGCGATCACCCTTCCCGCCTGAGGCAGGGACGGCGGCCGGAACGACGAGTACGCGGCGGGCACCGGGACAGTCCCGGTGCCCGCCGCGTGCGTACGGGTGGACGACTCCGGTCATCCGTCACGCTCACCACCGGGCACCCCGCCCCCGCCACGACGCGCCGGGGCGGCCCCTGCGCACAGGGGCCGCCCCGGTCGATTCCACCTGCCCGGTGGGCAGTTGCCGCTACTTCGGCATCAGCACGCTGTCCACGATGTAGACCGTGGCGTTGGCGGTGGGCACATTGCCGCAGACCACGTTCGAGGCGTCGTTCACCTTGTACGCCTCGCCCGAACCGGCCGTCGTGAGCTGTGACTTCTCGAGGGTGGCGTAGGAACCGCTCTCGAGCTGCTGCGGAGTGAGCTTCTGGCCCACGACGTGGTAGGTCAGGATCTTGGTGAGCATGGCCTTGTCGGCGAGGACCTTGTCCAGGTCGGCCTTCGGGATCTTGGCGAAGGCGTCGTTGGTCGGCGCGAACACCGTGATGTTCTCGGCGTTGTTGAGGGTGTCGACCAGACCGGCCTTCTTCACGGCGGCCACCAGGGTGGACAGCGCCGGGTTGTTGGAGGCGGCGGTGGCCACCGGGTCCTTGGCCATGCCGTCGAAGCTGCCCGCGCCGTCCTTCGGCACCGACGCGCAGGCCGGGCCGAACGGGCCGTCCGCCGTGGCCGCGTCGTCGGCGGGCATCGACTTCTCCGCCGACGGAGCCGCCGTGGACGCCTTGTCGGAGGCGGATCCGGAACTGTCGTCGCCGCCGCAGGCGGTCAGGGTCAGGGGCAGGGCCGCGGCGGCGGCCACGGCGACGGCGGCACGACGGAAGCGCAGGGCGTTCATGATGTCTCCTTGAGTGTTCGCACGATGACGGTGTGTCACCAGCGGAGGTGTTGAGGAACCTGGGGGCAGGCCCGGGGGTGCCGGTTCAGTCGACGGTGACGACCACCGAGTGCCGGCCGCTCGCTCCATCGGGGATGGTGCGGGCACGTCTGTCGGTCTGGAGTTCGCCCGTCCGGTCGGTGGCGCGGACGGTGAGGGTGTGGGTGCCCGGCGTGGCCTTCCACGGGTAGGACCACTGCCGCCAGGTGTCGGTGGTGGCCTGCGCGGCGAGGTCGGCGGGACGCCAGGGGCCGTCGTCGACCCGGATCTCGACCCGGTCGATGCCGCGGTGCTGGGCCCAGGCGACGCCGGCGACCATGACGGTGCCGGCCGCGGGCCGGGCGAACGGCTTCGGGGTGTCGATCCGCGACTGGGTCTTGATGGGGGCCTTGCGGGCCCACTTCCGCTTCACCCAGTAGGGGTCGTAGTCGGCGAACGTGGTGAGTTCGATGTCCTCGATCCACTTGCAGGCCGACACGTATCCGTACAGGCCGGGGACGATCATGCGGACCGGAAAGCCGTGGGCGAGCGGCAGCGGTTCGCCGTTCATCCCGACCGCGAGCATCGCGTCCCGGCCGTCCATGACGTCGTCGACCGGGGTGCCGAGCGTCATGCCGTCCACCGACCGGGCGACGAGCTGGTCGGCGGGGCCGCCCCGGCGAGGCGGCCTGACACCCGCCTCGCGCAGCAGGTCGGCCAGACGCACCCCGATCCAGCGGGCGTTGCCCACGTACGGCCCGCCGACCTCGTTGGACACGCACGTCAGGGTGATGTCGCGTTCGATCAGCTCCCGTGCCAGCAGATCCTGGAACGTGTACGTGACCGGGCGCGTGACGCCCTTTCCGTGGATGCGCAGCCGCCAGCGGGTGGCGTCGACCTTCGGGACCACCAGCGCGGTGTCCACCCGGTAGAAGTCCTTGTTGGGCGTGGTGAAGGGGCTGATGCCCGGTGCCCGCAGCCGGGCGCCGGCCGGTACGGCAGCGGCCGGGGACGCGGCAACCGGGAGGTTCACCGCGGCGCGTGAGGCCAGGGCGTCCTTCCCGCGCGAGGTGTTGAGGCCGCGGCCCAGGGTTCCGGCCCCGGCCGAGACGAGGGCGGCGGCGCTCGCGGTGGCGAGGAACCCCCGCCGGTCCCAGCCGAGTTCGGCGCCGGGATCGGCCGCCGTGCGGCGGGCCGTGAGCCGGCCGACGAGGACGTACAACAGCGCCGCCCCCGCGAAGGCGCCGACGAACGAGGGAAGCCCGTCCGTCGGTCCGGTCGAGTCGGGGCGTCCGACGGCCGCGGCGGCACCGACCACGCCGAAGAGCAGGACACCGGCCGAGCCCACGCGCCGGAAGCGCAGCGCGACGAGGCCGAGCACCAGGGCGAAGGCGGCGAGCGTGGCGAGGATCCCGAGCTGGAGGACGAGTTTGTCGTTCGTCCCGAAGCTGCGGATCGCCCAGTCCTTGACACCCGCGGGCGTCCGGTCGATGGCCGCTCCGCCCACCGCGGTGACCGGGCCGGCCTCGGGCCGGACGGCGGCCGAGACCAACTCGGCGACGGCGAGAGCCGCGCAGCCGGAGAGCAGACCGCTCATTGCGGCCAAGCCGGTCCGGGAGATGTTGGTCCTGGTCATCGTCACAAAGACAGTTCGGAACCGGGGCGGCGGGCGGATTGGTGCGTCACTCAAGCGAATGAAGTCGATTCGATCGCCGCGGCGGAAAGAGAGCTGCGGCGCAAGTCCGTACGGCGATCGAGGCCATGCCTGCAGGGCGTGCGGGACAGCCCCGGGCGGGAGTCGCTTCGAGGCGCGGGCTCGCTGCGGGGCTCCGCCCCGAACCCCGCGCCTCAAACGCCGGCGAGGCTGGACTTACCCGGCCCTCCCCGGCGAAGGCCGAAGAGCCTGCTGACAAGGACGTACACCCTCAGTTCGGCCGGCGATGGAGGACAACCCCGCAGGGCGCGCGAGACAGTCCCGGGCCGGGGGTCGCCTCAAAGCGCGGGCTCGCTGCGGGACTCCGCCCCGAACCCCGCGCCTCGAATCCCGGAGGGGCTGGATCCGGCCGAGCGGGACCCGGGTGGACCGGGCGGGTGATGTTCTCTCAGGCGACCAAGCGCCGGGCAGCCCGGTTCCGAATCGATGGAGGCGGGAGGGGTCGCGAGCGGCGGCCACTGCCACCGACCGCACCGGCAGACCTGGGACGCTGCCGATGCGGGACCGCCCGGCTCCGGAGGGGGACCCCTGGCGCCGGGCGGCACCGTCTTCCCTCGTACGAACGGCCCGCGTACGAACGGCTCTCGGGCGCTCGGAGCACAGTCCGGCGCATCCGGGTCCCGGCCAGGCTCGCGGTCCCGTGGGGGACGCTCGCGGCGCCCGACCCCGCCCTGGTCACTGACGTCAGGACGCCCCGGCGAACGCGACCGTCTCCGGCTCCGCCGCGTAGGACAGACCCTCCAGCGTCCTGTCGGTGCAGAAACGCGTCACCAGGTCCGCGAAGTCGGCGATGCGCTCCACCGGCGCGAGGTGGTCGGTCTCCTCGATGGTCATGAACCGGCCCGCCGGCAGACACGCGGCCACGTCCCGGCCCATGGCAGGCGTGGTCAGCGTGTCGTGCTCGCCCGTGACGACCAGATTGGGGATGTGCGGCACCGGCTCCGGGCGGTACCACTCATGCCGCATCAGACGGCTGTTGTGCTCCGCGGACTTTCGCAGCTGCTCGGGATTCTGCGAGGCGATCTGCTGGTGGACCAGGCGGGCCACGGCCGCGTGCTTGCGGACGCGGCCCGTGCCGGGCGGGGACATGAAACGGTCGGCCAGTTCACGGGCGATCGTCTCCGTCTGCCCCTCCCGGATCATGCCGTCCCAGCGCACCATGGCCGCGGCGTAGTCGTCCGGGATCCTCGTCGTCATACCGACGAGCATCAGCCGGGCGAGGTGGTGCGGGTAGTGCTGGGCGAACCGCAGACCGATGGCTCCGCCGTAACAGGCGCCCACGAGATGGACCCGCGGCAGTTCCAGGGAGTCGAGGAGATCCCGTACCGCCGCCGCGAGGAAGTCGATGCCGTACGCCGCCGGAAGGAAGTCGGCGCCGCCGTAGCCGGGAAGGTCCACGGTGATGACGGAATGCGCGTGCGAGAGCCACTTCTCGTGGCGCGTCCAGGAGAAGCGGTCCTGCGACGATCCGCCCAGCACCAGGATGGCCTCGGCGTCGGGGCGTGCTCCTCGCGCGATACGGCATGTGTAGCGGAAGCCGGCGAAGGTGAAGTCCCTTTCCTCCACCTGCCGTTCGGCACAACCGCCGTCGGGGGCCTGGCCGGGGACGGGGGTCGTACCGGGCACGGGCGGGTGGGTACTGATGGTGTCTGCGGCCACAGAAGGACTCCCAGGCAGGTCGAGAAGGCAGGGCTAGTCGCTAACGGCATTCCGTGGTCACCGGTTGCGGATATCCCGGGGGAACTGGTGAGTTACGGGTGCACCGCCGACGGGACCGCACCTCCCGAACCGCGACGGGGAAGGGTCCACCACAATGAAATGCGTCTGTGTGCACGGGAGTTGAGTAGGGCGCACGACCGTCACCGGCCGTACGCCCCACGGCACAGCTTCGTGAGCGACGGATCGGTGATGCCGTCGGAGATCGCGCACAGGCCGCGCATGTCGTACGTCTGCCGGGATCGCGGAACCCGGACCGCCGGGCGCGGGCGCCGGGGGCGCGGGGGCTGGGCACGTCGTTCGGCCGCGGGCCGGGCGCGCCTCGCCGGCGGCTTCTGCGCCCCGCGTCGCGGGGCCGACACCGGCCGGTCCTCAGGGTGTCGGCGCGCCGGGGCCCCGGTGGCCGCGGCGCCCGGTCCGGTCACCGCGAGCGTCTCGCGCGCCGGAGCCTGGGCCGGGCGGTGCGGTGGGGTCACGGGTTCCGTCGGCCGTGGTTCCAGGGGCGCCGTCGACCGGTCGCCCGCCGGCGCCAGGCCCACAGTGCCCGGCTTCCCGGCATGGGGGACCGAGACGCAGCCGGTCGAGGCCACGAGCACGGCAAGGGCGATGAACGTGATCCGCAGACGCATCCACCCACTCTCCCGCCGGGGGAGCCCGCCTGCGACGACACGCGGGCAGGACCACCGGCACGAGTGATCACCTGATCGCATCCCTGACGCGGCGGCTGTCGCCAGCCGGCCGGTCCCGGTCGCGAGCCGGCACATCGAGATTTCGTTCCAGCCCCCGCGCCTGTCGGCGAAGCTCGACCCGGGCCGCCGGTGACCGGCCGCGCTCCGTCTCCCAGAAGGGGTGCCACAGAAGGCGGACCGACAGTCTCAGCAGGCGGCAGCGCAACGTCGTGCAGTGCGGTACACCCTCCGCGAGCTGCGCATACGTGCGGTTCCAGTCGCGCTGGGCCTGCACCAGGTCGGACGGGAAAGCGGGGTGGGCCATGGCTTGAATTCAATCATATGTTCGATTCTTTGGTCATCCGCGGCACTCCCCGGCGGGTCGCCTCAGCACCCTCTCGTCGGGACCGAGACCTTGTCGTCGTGCCCGCGGCCTGGTTGTGTACCGCGGGCGATCTCCAACAGGTTCGCCGGCGGAACCGTGCGATCCGCCGTGGAAGTCCGCCACGGAGGTCCTCCGTGGACGAGGGACCGGGACCGGGAGAGCCGTGACAGGGACAGCAGGACACGACGTACGCGGCACGCTGCCCGAAGGGCTCGCGGACGCGATACGCGACACCGCCGAGGACATCGCCGCGCTGCTGCGCGGGGTCACCGACACCGGCATCCCGGTACCGGACTCGCAGTGGACCCTGGGAGCGGCAGCCGCCCATCTCGCGCAGGCCAACGAGCTGATGGCCGACATAGCCGCGGGGCGGGAGCGCAACCACGGCGACGGCACTCCGCAGAGCCTGGCAGCCGCCAACGAACGCGCGCTCGCCGCGTTCTCCGAGCGGGACGCCCGTCCGCTGGCCGCGATGATCGTGGGGCAGGCCGCCGCCTTCCTCGACGCGGCGGACCGCAACTCCCCCGACGAGACCGTCATCACCCCGCTCGGCCCGATGAGCCGGGCGGAACTGGGTTCGTACCTGCTGACCCACATGCTCGGCCACGGCTACGACCTGGCCCGCGCGCTCGGCCGCCCGCACATGATCGACCGGGCGAGGGTCGGGCTGACCCTGCCCTTCATGATCGTGGCCATGCCGCGGGTGGTCGACGGCGTCACGGCCGCCGGGCTGAACGCCGCGTACACGATCCGCCTGTGGGGAGGCGCGCGCTTCGGTGTGACCTTCACCGACGGCAGCGCGGCGGTGGAAGCCCGGACGCCGGGCCGTCCGGACTGCACCATCCTCACCGAGCCGGTGACCTTCCTGCTCATGGCGCTCGGCCGATGCGACCCGCGGGGCGCCATCGCCCGGGGCCGAGTGCTGGCCTGGGGCCGCCGGCCCTGGCTGGCTCCCCGGTTCCCGCAGCTCTTCACGGCGCCCTGAATCCCCCCGCACGGGCCCGACACCGCCGAAGGCCCCGAACGGCGAACCGTTCCGGGGCCTTCGTCATCGAGCCGTCAGTGCCTTTCCCGTACGGCCGTCCGTGCCGCGACCTCAGCCGGCCGACTGCCCGGCCGTCTCCTCGAGCGCCCTGTCCCCCTTCACCAGGCCCTCGGCTTCCTTCACCAGGTCCTCCGCGTCGGCCTTCGGTGAGTCCTCGGCGCCGGCCCGCGCATCGGGCGTACGCCCCCGCATCAGAAGCAGCGCCAGCACCGCCGCCGCCAGCACACCCGCGGCCCCGACCCAGAAGCCGGCGGACATCGCCTCCGTGAAGGCGTCCCGGGCGGAGTCGAGCAGTTCCGCGTCACCGGTGCGGCCGGCCACGGCGAGCGCGTCGCCGATCGACTCCCGTGCCTGCTCGGGCGCCGAGCCGGGCATCGAGCTGGTGTAGGTGCTCGACAGCACCGCGCCCATGATGGCCACGCCGAGGGCCGCACCCGCCTGCTGAATGGTGTCGTTGAGCGCCGATCCGACGCCGGCGTGCTCCTCCGGCACCGCGCCCATCAGCGCCGCGATCGCCGCGGGCATCGCCAGTCCGCTGCCCGCTCCCATGAGGACCATCGCCGCCGCCAGCATCCCGAAGCCGTCGTCCGTGGACAGGGTCGTGAGCAGGCCGAAGCCGGACGCGACGACGATCAGACCGATGACCGCGACGGCGCGGTTGCCCAGCTTCTGCACCAGCGAGGCGCCGAGCACGTTGAACAGCAGCGCGGCGACGGCCAGCGGGGTGAAGGCGAGACCGGTCTCGGTGGGCGAGTACTCCAGCACGAACTGGAGGAACTGGGTGAGCACCAGCATCAGTCCGCCGTTGGCGAAGGTCAGCAGGACGAGCGAGAAGCTGGACCCGGTGAAGACGCGGTCGCGGAACAGGGAGAGCGGCACCATCGGGGAGGGGGCGCGCAGCTCCCAGTACGCGAAGCCGCCCAGGCACAGCACCGTGACGGCGAGCGAGGTCAGCGTGGCCGGGTCGGTGAGACCCAGTTCCGGCAGCTCGATGATCGTCCAGACCAGGGCGACCATGCCGGCCATCGAGAGCACCATGCCGAGCGGATCGGCCTTGCGCCAGGGGCCCCTGGACTCCGGCATCAGCGCCACGGCCGCGATGATCGCGAGCGCCGCGATGGGGATGTTGATGAGGAAGACCGCGCCCCACCAGAGCTTGGCGATCAGGACACCGCCGAGAACCGGACCGCCGACCAGGCCGATCATCGCCACACCGCTCCAGGCCGCGATGGCCTTGGGCCGCTCGGCCTCGTCGAAGACCGTGATCAGGATCGACAGGGTGCTCGGCATGATCAGGGCACCGCCGACACCCATCATCACGCGGGCGGCGATGAGCTGTTCAGGGCTGCCGGCCCAGGTGGCCAGCACCGACGCGGCGCCGAACAGCGCCAGGCCGATGATCATGACCTTCCGGCGCCCGAAGCGGTCGGACAGGCTGCCCGAGGTGAGCAGCAGACCGGCGAAGACCAGCATGTACGAGTCGATGATCCACTGGATGTCCTGCGCGCTCGCCCCGAGGTCCTCGGTGATCGGAGGGACCGCCACCGTGAGCACCATGTTGTCGATGACCAGCACCAGCGTGCTGAGGCAGAGCACGATCAGGATCAGCCAGCGCCGTGGGTGGCGTTCGGGGCGTTCGGTCTCCATCATCCAGCCTTTCCGCAGTTGGTCCATACGTCGTTCGCTACTCCGAACACTGTACGGCTGACGCACGGCGTACGCAAGACGCACATCGTTCGCGCGCTGGGCTATCCTGGCGGCGAGACGAAGAGGAGACCCGGATGTCAGCGGAGAAGCAGCAGGTCCAGTCGGTGTGGACGCGGCCCCAGCGGCAGCGGCGGGAACAGCCGGCCCTGAGCCGGGACCAGATCGTGTCCGTGGCACTCGAACTGCTGGACGCCGAAGGGCTCGACGCCCTGAGCATGCGCAAGCTCGGCACCCGACTGAACGCCGGCGCCACGTCGATGTACACGTACGTGGCCAACAAGGACGAGCTGTTCGAGCTGGTCGTGGACCAGGTCTACGGCGAGATCGAGGTACCGGCCGCCGACGACCCCGCGGACTGGCGCGCGGCCACCACCCGCTGCGCCCACAGCCTCCGCTCCACCTTCCTGCAACACCCCTGGATCGTCTCGGTCCTGGGCGAGGTGGGCGTGGCCCACCTGGGCCCGAACATGATGCGGCTCTCCGACGCCCTGCTCGGCGTACTGGAGGACGGCGGCTTCTCGCTCGACGCGGCGGACCGGGGCGTGAGCACGGTGTTCGCGTACGTCATCGGGGTGTCGACCACCGAGGCGGCGTGGCTGACGACGGTCAGGCGCAGCGGCCGGGCCGAACAGGAGTTGATCGAGAGCCTGTTGCCGGCCGCAGAGCAGGCGGTCCAGGGTCACCCCCGGCTGCGGAGGCTCTACGCGGCCCAGCGGGACGCGGACGCGAACGGCGCGCGTGACGACGGGTTCGAGGACGGGCTCCAGTGCGTACTGGACGGTCTGGAGGCCCGACGGGGACGCGGGGGCGGCGCGCGCTGAGAAACCGGCCGGCCGCGCGGAAGGACACGACCGCTGCCCCGGTCCGCGTCTGCCGCGTCCGCACACGTCGCCGGCGGCCGGTCGTCCCGTTCGGCGATCGTGTCCGCCGGACGGCGCCCCGGACGCCCTGCTCACTGGCGGCCCGCCGCGGCCGGAGAGATCATCGGGACATGAGCCCCACAATTCACCTCTCCCAGCAACCCGAGGCCGACGAACTGCTCGGCCGCAGTCCGCTCGCCGCTCTCGTCGGGATGCTGCTCGACCAGCAGGTTCCGATGGAGTGGGCGTTCTCCGGCCCGTACACCATCGCCCGCCGCATGGGCGCGGACGACCTCGATGCCGCCGCGATCGCCGCGTACGACCCCGAGGCCTTCGCCGAGCTGCTGAAGGAGAAACCCGCCGTCCACCGCTACCCGGGAAACATGGCCAAGCGCGTGCAGGTGCTCTGTCAGTACCTGGTCGACGAGTACGGCGGTGACGCGAGCGCGGTCTGGCAGGACGTACAGAACGGCGCGGAGCTGCTGGCCCGGCTGAAGGCGCTGCCCGGATTCGGCGAGCAGAAGGCGAAGATCTTCCTCGCGCTGCTCGGCAAGCAGTACGACGTCCGGCCGACGGGCTGGCGGGAGGCCGCCGGCGCCTACGGCGAACAGGGCTCCTACCGCTCCGCCGCCGACATCACGGGACCCGAATCCCTCGCCAAGGTGCGGGCGCACAAGCAGGAGATGAAGGCGGCGGCGAAGGCGGCCAAGGGAGGCTGATCATCGGCGTGTTGAAGCGGATCCCTCCACTCCTGGTGTCAATGAGATGAATTGCGACGTGAGTTGAGGCACATCCGTTCACAGAACTGCCGTGCGTCGCTAACTTCCCTTCCACCTGTCCACACCGGGAAGGATCTCTGTGAAGGCATCCCGTCGCAGAGCCGTGGCCACCATGGCCGCAGCCGCACTCGCCACCCCGCTCCTGCTGGCATCCGCATCCCCTTCTGCCGCGCACCGCCAGGACCCTGGCGCCCAGGCGGCGAAGAACGCGTCGAAGCTGGCGCAGAAGCTGGTCGGCAAGGCGTCCGCCAAGGACGCGCACAAGCATCTGGAGAAGTTCCAGCAGATAGCCGACACCACGGGCGGCCACCGGGCCGCCGGTTCGCTGGGCCACGACGCGTCCGCCGCGTACGTCTACCAGCAGATGAAGAAGTACGGCTACGACGTCTCGTACGAAGAGTTCTCCTTCGTCTACACCGAGACGCAGGCCGAGAAGCTCTCCGTGGTCTCGCCCACGCCGCGCGACGTCGCGATCTCGGCGATGACGTACACCAAGTCCACTCCGGTGGGCGGCATCAAGGCCGATCTGGCCGCCGTGCCGGTGGACGAGACGACGGGCTGCGAGCCCGCCGACTACGCCTCCGGAACCTTCACCGGGAAGATCGCGCTCATCAAGCGCGGCGGCTGCACCTTCGGCGAGAAGCAGGTCGCCGCGGCCGCTGCCGGCGCGGTCGGCGCCATCGTCTACAACAACACCACGGGCGCGCTCTCGGGCACCCTGGGCGATGTGGCCACCGGCAAGATCCCCACCGGCGGGGTCACCCAGGCGGACGGCGAGAAGCTCGTCGCCGATCTCGCCAAGGGCGCGGTGAACGTCTCCTTCGAGATCCGCCAGCTCCAGCAGAACCGCACGACCAGAAACGTGATCGCGGAGACGCGCACGGGCAACGCGGCCAACACCGTGATGCTCGGCTCGCACCTCGACTCGGTCACCGCCGGCCCCGGCATCAATGACAACGGCTCCGGCTCCGCCGGTCTGCTCGAAGTCGCCCAGGAGCTGGCCAAGGCCGAGAAGCGCCCGGCCAACAAGGTCCGCTTCGCCTGGTGGTCGGCGGAGGAGAACGGTCTGCTCGGCTCCGAGGCGTACGTCGCGAACCTCAGCGACCTCGGCAAGAAGGAGATCAAGCTCTATCTGAACTTCGACATGATCGCCTCGCCGAACTACGGGCTCTTCGTCTACGACGGCGACGACTCCGACGGTGTGGGCGCGGGCCCCGGCCCGGCGGGCTCGGCGCAGCTGGAGCGGGACATCAACACGTTCCTCGACAAGCGCGGCACCCCGCACGAGGGCACGGACTTCACCGGACGCTCGGACTACGGGCCGTTCATCGAGGTCGGCATCCCCTCCGGCGGTACGTTCACCGGTGCCGAGGGCCTCAAGACCCCGGCCCAGGCGACGAAGTTCGGTGGCACCGCCGGTGTCGCGTACGACCCGAACTACCACGCCAAGGGTGACAACCTCAGCAACATCAACATGAAGGCGTTCGCCGTGAACATCGGCGTCATCGCCAACGCGGTCGGCACGTACGCCCACGACCTGAGCTCGCTCAGGAAGCCGGTCACCACCGTCCCGACGGAGGGCGACGCCGGCAGCGGCGGCGGTCTTCACGACGGCCACGGCCACGAGGTCACCGAGTAACGACCACCGAGCCACCCGGCAGAACCGCGCTCCCCCGCGCCCGTCCGGGCGCGGGGGAGCGTCGTCTCAGCGCCTGCGGCGGGCGGTGCCGAACAGCGAGCGGGAGATCTCCCGGCCGAGCTGTGTGCCCACCGAGCGCGCCAGCGACCGGAAGACCCCGCTGCCCATCACCTGACCGGCCGGCGACTCATCCTTCCGCTGCGAGGGCCTCGGCGCCCCGGCCGCGTCCTTCGCGGCCTGCTTCGCCGCCTCCGCGTCCCGCGCCGCGGCTTCGGCCGCCGCTTCCGCCGCCTGCTGCTCGGCGGTCAGCTTCTCGTACGCCGACTCCCGGTCGACCGCCTGCGCATAGCGCGCGTACAGCGGTGAGGAGGTCACCGCCGACTGCATCGCCGCCGCGTCGATCGGCCCCATCAGGGACTGCGGCGCCCGCAGCCGTGTCGCCGCGACGGGCGTCGGCGCTCCCTTGTCGCTCAGCACGGTGATCACGGCCTCGCCGATGCCGAGCCCGGTGAGCACCTCTTCCAGGTCGTACGCCGAGTTCGGGAAGGTCTTCACCGTCGCCTTCAGCGCCTTCGCGTCGTCCGGTGTGAACGCCCGCAGCGCGTGCTGCACCCGGTTGCCGAGCTGTGCCAGCACATCGGACGGCACGTCCTTGGGTGTCTGCGTCACGAAGAAGACGCCGACTCCTTTCGAGCGAATCAGCCGCACGGTCTGCGTGATCGACTCCAGGAACGCCTTGGACGCCCCGTTGAACAGCAGATGCGCCTCGTCGAAGAAGAACACGAGCTTCGGCTTCTCCACGTCGCCGACCTCGGGCAGATCCTCGAAGAGATCGGCGAGCAGCCACATCAGGAAGGTGGAGAACAGCTGCGGCTTGTCCTGCACCGACGGCAGCTCCAGTACGGAGACCAGGCCCCGCCCGTCCGGGGCGGTCCGCAGCAGCTCGCTCGTGTCGAACTCCGGCTCGCCGAAGAACCCGCCCGCGCCCTGCTGCTCGAAGGCGGTGATCGAGCGCAGGATGACGCCCGCCGTGGCCGTCGAGAGCCCGCCGATGTTCTTCAGTTCCGCCTTGCCGGTGTCCGACACCAGGAAGGCCACCACCGCGCGCAGATCCTTGAGGTCGACCAGCTCCAGTCCCTTGGAGTCCGCGTAGTGGAAGATCAGCCCGAGGGACTGCTCCTGCGTCTGGTTGAGCTGGAGCACCTTGGAGAGCAGCACGGGCCCGAAGCTCGTGACGGTGGCCCGGACGGGGATGCCGGCGCCGATGCCGCCCAGCCCGTAGAAGGTGCAGGGAAAGCCCTCGGCCTGCCACTCCTGCCCGACCTGCGCGGCCCGCTCGCGCACCCTGGCGCCGTCCTGGCCGGGCGCGGAGACGCCGGACACGTCGCCCTTGATGTCGGCCAGGAAGACGGGCACCCCGTTCGCGGAGAGCTGCTCGGCGATCAGCTGGAGCGTCTTGGTCTTGCCCGTGCCGGTGGCCCCGGCGACCAGTCCGTGCCGGTTGAGCATGGAGAGCGGGATACGCACCGGCGCCTGGGGCAGGCACTGCCCGTCCCAGAGCAGGGCGCCCAGCTCCAGGGCAGGGCCGTCGACGGCGTAACCCGAGGCGATTTCCTGCGCGGGCTGCGGCACGGTCTCGGCCATGACGGACCTCGGATTTCCGGTCTGTGGCGTGTGATTTCCGGTCTGTACCGTTTTGCACAGGATCGCATTGGGCTGCCATGGCTGCGCCCGGAGCCGCTTGACCGGTAGGCTTTCCGTGTGATCTTCAAGCGCATCGGTAACGGGCGGCCGTATCCCGACCACGGCCGGGAAAGCACCCGGCAGTGGGCGGATGTCGCGCCGCGCCCGGTCCGCCTCGATCAGCTCGTGACGACCAAGGGTCAGCTCGATCTGGAAACGCTGCTGGCCGAGGACTCGACCTTCTACGGCGACCTCTTCGCGCATGTCGTGAAGTGGCAGGGCGACCTCTATCTCGAGGACGGCCTGCACCGCGCCGTACGCGCCGCGCTCCAGCAGCGCCAGGTGCTGCACGCCCGCGTCCTCGAACTCGGCTGACCCGCACAACCGGCCGCGAGGCGCTCGGCGAGGGGCCGGTCACTGACCCTTTCGGGCTTATTCGAAGTCCGTACGGACGCAATCAGTTGATCGTTTAGTAGGCATGGACTCCGGGTCGCACTACGCTGCGCCCATGAGCATGCTCACTCCCCCCGGCATGGGCGGAAAGTACCGCATCACGGGCGACAAGTACCCCCGCATGCGACGCCCTCGCAATCGCCGCAGGATCGTCACGGCAGTCGTTGCCGCGGTCGTCGCCCTCGGGCTGGCCGGGTGGGGAACGCTGCAGCTCATCGACGTCTTCACCGGTGACGGGAAGAAGACGTCGGCGAGCCACAAGGCGGACTGCCAACCGGCTGCGAAGACCTCCGCGGCGGCTCCCGTGGCCCTCAAGCCCGGACAGATCACGGTGAACGTCTACAACGCCACTCCGCGGTCCGGTCTGGCCAAGGCCGCGGCCGACGAACTCAAGAAACGCGGCTTTGCCATCGGCAAGGTGGGCAACGCGCCGGCCGCCTACGACAAGAAGGTTCCGGGCATCGGGATACTGCTCGGCGCGCCGACGGCGTCGAAGGGTCCGTTCTCGGTCCTCGGCACCCAGCTGAGGGGCGCGACGACCAAGACGGACGCGCGCAAGACGGCGGACGTGGACCTGATTCTCGGTACGGGCTTCACGGCGCTCACGGCCAAGCCGGACGCGGACCAGGCACTGACGGTCCTCGCGAAGCCCGCGCCCGCTCCCGCCGGGAAGTGCTGAGACCGCACCCCCGCATCGAGGCGCCACCGCACGACAAGGCCGCCGGGACACGGTCGTCCCGGCGGCCGAGGTCGCTCGGATCAGGGCCCAGGCCCTGGCCCTGGCCCCCTAGTCGACCGTGCCGTACATGCGGTCGCCCGCGTCGCCGAGGCCCGGGACGATGTAGCCGTGCTCGTTCAGGCGCTCGTCCACGGAGGCCGTGACGACCGTGACCGGCGTGCCGGCGAGCTCGCGCTCCATCATCTCGACGCCCTCGGGCGCCGCCAGCAGCACGACCGCCGTCACATCGTCCGCGCCGCGCTTGATCAGCTCACGGATCGCCGCGACCAGCGTGCCGCCGGTGGCCAGCATCGGGTCGAGGACGTAGACCTGGCGGCCCGAGAGGTCCTCGGGCATCCGGGTCGCGTACGTCGACGCCTCCAGTGTCTCCTCGTTGCGGATCATCCCGAGGAAGCCCACCTCGGCGGTCGGCAGCAGGCGCACCATGCCGTCCAGCATGCCGAGGCCGGCGCGCAGGATCGGCACCACCAGCGGACGCGGGTGCGACAGCTTGACGCCCGTCGTCCCGGTCACCGGGGTCACGATGTCCACCTGCTCGGTGCGCACGTCCCGGGTCGCCTCGTACGCGAGCAGGGTGACCAGCTCGTCGGCGAGACGCCGGAAGGTCGGGGAGTCGGTGCGCCTGTCGCGCAGCGTGGTGAGTTTGTGCGCCACCAGGGGGTGGTCGACGACGTGGATCCGCATGGCGTCAACAGTAGCCCGCGCTCGCATCAAGGCAGGTTCCGGAGGGAAGGTGGAGGGGATCCCCCCAGGCCCAGGGGCCGAGGGGAAGACGGATCCGGCCGTGGGGTGGTGTGTGGGCGATGCCTGAGCCCGAGGGTGAACAGCACGACATAGCGAGCGAGAGCGAGACCGAGGCGGCACGCAGGAGGCGGCGCGCCCAGTTCCTCCGCGAGCTCCACGAGGCCAAGGCGCTGCGCGACCGTGTGCAGCCGCGCCGGGCCCGTGCGGCACGGATGCGTCAGCAGATGCGCATGCGCACGTTCCGCTGGTGACAGGCCCACGCAAACGGTGCCTGTGAGAACTGATGGCCGACGCAACGACGGAAGACCTCTCGCAATGGCCCGCTTTCTGCCACGATTCCGAGAGGGCGGGGCACGCTCAGCGCACCGCCGGTCGTCACACCTCTGATCAGTGGGAGAGTCACGGTGTACTTCGCCGCACTGCTCGCGCGCACTCATGACGGGTGGGAAGCGAGCGACACAGAGCTCGACGATGTGGAGACGCTGTCGGATCTGACCGACCTGGCACGTGAGGCCTCGGTGGACGAGGACACGGTGCTCGTCTTCATCGAGCAGGAGGACGCCTGGTTCGGCATCGTCCGGGTGGAGGGCGAGGAGGATCCTCGTATCTTCGTCTCGGACGCCGCCGCCGCCGCGCGCTCCTCCTACGGGGAGATCCTCACCAACGAACTGCTCGGCGGGGACGATGATGACCCGGCCGACGATCTGGACACCCTGGACCTCGACGGCACCGAGGACGGCGAGGCGGACGAGGACGACGACGAGGAAGCCGTCGACCCCATCGCCGCGCTCGACACCGTGCCCGCGGGACCGGTCGGTGACCGCGACATCCTGACGGACCTCGGTCTGTCGGAGAAGGAGCTGCTGGCACTGGATACGGAGGCACTGCCGGAGATCGCCGAGTCGCTGGGCGCGGCCGAGGTTCTGGAGACCGTTCGCTAGTGACGGGAGCGGCACCCGATCGCGTACCGGCAGGCTCGGACCCGGTACGCGGACCCTGGGAGGCGCCGATGCGCGCCGCCCTGGCGGAGGCGGAGCGTGCGGCGCTGTCCGGCGATGTGCCGGTCGGCGCCCTCGTGCTGGGCGAGGACGGCACGGTGCTCTCCGCCGGGCACAACGAACGCGAGCTGACGGGCGACCCGACGGCCCATGCCGAGGTCCTGGCGATCCGCAGGGCCGCCGAGCGCCTCGGCAGCTGGCGGCTGACCGGCTGCACGCTGGTCGTGACGCTGGAGCCGTGCACCATGTGCGCGGGCGCGATCGTGCAGTCCCGGGTGGACCGGGTGGTCTACGGCGCCCGCGACGAGAAGGCGGGCGCCGCGGGTTCGCTGTGGGACGTCGTACGGGACAGACGGCTCAACCACCGGCCCGAGGTGGTGCTCGGCGTGCTCGAACCGGAGTGCGCGGCGCTTCTGACGGCCTTCTTCCGCGAGCGCTGAGCACGGATCCGGATACCGATTTCGGAGCACGGCCCACCTTGGGCTAAGCTCTCTCCCGGTAGCGTGTCCGAGCGGCCGAAGGAGCTCGCCTCGAAAGCGAGTGTGGGGAAACTCACCGAGGGTTCAAATCCCTCCGCTACCGCTCTCGGCAAAGGGTCCGGCTCATCGAGCCGGGCCCTTTCGTCTGTTCCGGGACCACTCGTACGGACCTGTCCGGCGGCCCCGGGACCCCGTCGGCAACCGGCCACGATCACCGGGTTCTTGGTCCGGAAGGGCTCGGTTAGACTCACGCGACTCCACGAACGGGGGAGGCGCAGGGGCCAGGGAACGCAGGGAGCAAGGGCTGATGGTGCAGACGAAGAAGATCGCTGTCTATGTCGTCGTCGTCTTCGTGCTCTACACGATCATCACGTCCCCGGAGAAGGCCGCCGACCTGGTCCAGATAGGGTTCGAGGGCATATCGACCGCCGCGCAGGGCGTCGGGGACTTCATGACCGAGCTCGTCAATTAGGGTCTGTCGCTGATCCGAACGACAGGCCCCGGGGTCTGTCGGCGGAACGAACGACCGACGCTGGGAGTGCCCCTTGATCCGCCATCTGGTCCTGTTCAAGCTCAACGACGGAGTGGGGCGCGACGAGCCCCGGGTGATCGCCGGCGCGCAGGCCTTCCGGGAGCTGGACGGGCTCGTGCCCGAGCTGGAGTTCTGGGAGTGCGGCTGGAACATCACCGACCGGCCGATCGCCTACGACTTCGCCATCAACTCCGCCGTCGCCGACGGCGATGCGCTGAAGCGGTACATCGAGCATCCGGCCCATCAGGCTGCCGCCGGACAGTGGCGTGAGTTCGCCACCTGGGTGATCGCCGACTACGAGTTCTGAACCACCTGCTTTTCCGGCCCTCCGCCCGCTGGGCGGGGGGTTTTTTGAGGTTTAGATCCCAACTTGCCGTCAACACGGCGTTTTCGGGTGCTTGCACACAGTGGACATGTCTTGTGATGCTATGACCGCTTTTGACGGATGAGTTGACCGTAGTTGACCGCAAAGGGGTGGCGTGACCGTGCCGGCCAGTACTGCGCCTCAGGTGTTGCCCCAGAACGAGCGGCCGGACGACCCGCCCGCCACCGCGCGGCCACAGAGCAGGGGCGCCGACACCAGGGCCCTGACCCAGGTGCTCTTCGGGGAGCTCAAGGACCTCGAGCCCGGCACCCCGGAACACTCCCGGGTGCGGGGGGCGCTGATCGAGGCGAACCTCCCGCTCGTGCGGTACGCCGCCGCCCGCTTCCGCTCCCGCAACGAGCCGATGGAGGACGTCGTCCAGGTCGGCACGATCGGACTCATCAACGCGATCGACCGCTTCGACCCGGACCGCGGGGTGCAGTTCCCGACCTTCGCGATGCCCACGGTGGTCGGCGAGATCAAACGTTACTTCCGCGACAACGTACGGACCGTCCATGTGCCGCGGCGGCTGCACGAGCTGTGGGTCCAGGTCAACGGCGCCACCGAGGACCTGACGACCGCTCACGGCCGTTCGCCGACGACCGCCGAGATCGCCGAGCGGCTGAAGATCGGCGAGGACGAGGTGCTGGCCTGCATCGAGGCCGGCCGCTCGTACCACGCGACCTCACTGGAGGCGGCGCAGGAGGGCGACGGGCTGCCCGGCCTGCTGGACCGGCTCGGTTACGAGGACCCCGCTCTCGCGGGCGTCGAACACCGGGATCTCGTACGGCATCTGCTCGTACAACTGCCCGAGCGGGAACAGCGCATCCTGATGCTGCGGTACTACAGCAATCTGACGCAGTCACAGATCAGCCAGGAGCTGGGAGTCTCCCAGATGCACGTGTCAAGACTTCTGGCGCGCAGCTTCTCCCGATTGCGATCCGCAAACAGGATCGAGGCGTAGCCGGATCGGGTATACCCCGGTCGGACGCTTTTCATCGGGCCCACATCCGTACACCCCCTGCCGCCTGCGGAGTTTGGCCCATTACTTGTCGACATGTCACTACAGCGTGTTGCCGACATGTGACATTCTGCCGGAGACGCGTTTGCCGCAGCCTCGCCGCCGGTATTTCAGGGGAAGCTGCGTTCCTCCGTTGGTCGCGGCCACCGCGACCGTCCGCGACCTCAAGGGGGTGGCATGTCCGCAGAACAGGGCAGCTCGAAGGTGCTTACGCTCACAAAGAGCGCTCCCGCACCTGTCACGCCTGACAGCTCGGAGGCCATCGACACCCGCACTCTGTCCCGCTCCCTGTTTCTGCGGCTGCGCGCACTGGACGCGCAGAACGCCGAGGGCGCGGGCGACACCCCGGAGCGCACCTATGTGCGCGACACCCTCATCGAACTCAACCTCCCCCTGGTGCGTTACGCGGCGGCCCGGTTCCGCTCCCGCAACGAACCGATGGAGGACATCGTCCAGGTCGGCACGATCGGTCTGATCAAGGCGATCGACCGCTTCGACTGCGAACGAGGCGTGGAGTTCCCGACGTTCGCCATGCCGACGGTCGTCGGCGAGATCAAGCGCTTCTTCCGCGACACCTCGTGGTCGGTGCGGGTGCCGCGCCGGCTCCAGGAGCTGCGGCTCGCGCTCACCAAGGCGAGCGACGAGCTGGCGCAGAAGCTGGACCGCTCCCCGACCGTGCCCGAACTCGCGGCCGTGCTCGGGGTCTCCGAGGAGGACGTGGTCGACGGCCTCGCCGTCGGAAACGCCTACACGGCGTCCTCGCTGGACTCGCCGTCCCCCGAGGACGACGGCGGCGAGGGCTCGCTGGCGGACCGTCTGGGGTACGAGGACTCGGCGCTCGAGGGCGTGGAGTACCGCGAGTCCCTGAAGCCGCTGCTGGCCAAACTCCCGCCCAGGGAGCGGCAGATCATCATGCTGCGGTTCTTCGCGAACATGACGCAGTCCCAGATCGGCGAGGAGGTCGGCATCTCGCAGATGCACGTCTCCCGGCTGCTGACCCGCACGCTCGCGCAGCTGCGGGAGGGACTGATCTCCGACTGACGTCCGCCGGCCCGGCCCGGTCGCCGATCCGGCGGCTGCGGCCGGGGTTCCTTATTGACGGTCCGTCAGACACACTGACGCGATGCGACGACGTCCCAGAACGGCTCTCGTGGCGGTGGCGCTCTGCCTCGGCGGCACGCTGACGGCGTGCGGCAGCGGCGGCGACGACGGATACGCGGCGGTCGGCGCCGCGGGTTCGGGGCCCGAGAGAGGTCCCACGTCCGCGGTTCCGCCGCAGGGCGACGTGGTCCTGGTACCGCTGGACGGCGCCACCGGACCGGGTGAGCCACCGGGCGCGACGGCGTCGAAGGGCGGGCAGCCGTCCGGTTCGCCGTCCGTGGGCGGCGGCAGTGGCGCAGGCGGTACGGGTGGAGCCTCCGGAAACCCCGGCGCTCCGGGCGGCGCGGGTGATCCGGGCGCTGGAGGTCCGGCTTCCGGAAGTCCGGGCGCGGGAAGCTCCGGCACCTCGGGCGGATCGGGCACCTCAGGAGGCTCCGGCTCCGGCGGCACGACCACGCCCGACCGGCCCGGAACCCCGCCCGCCGAGCCACCCTCGAAGCCCACGCCGAAGCCCACGCCGGGACCCGCCGTGCTCAGCGTCGGCGAACCGGTGCGCGCGGCACTCGACCGCCGCTGGTGCGAGCAGGTCACCGTGACGTTCCGCAACAGCGGTCGGTCACCGGTGGCGTCGGGCACCGTCACCTTCGCCACGCACATCATCGGCGCGCTCGGCATCGACTGGGCGACCATCCGGTCCGCTCAGCCCCTGCCCGCGCCGATCGCCGCGGGGGCGGCACGCACTCAGGCGTACACCGTGTGTGTGGACGCCTGGCGGGTGCCGCTGGGCATGCACATCGAGACCCAGGACGTCACCGCCACCTGGACCTGACGGGCGGCCGCGGTGACGTACCCGGTGGTGTGAGGAGCGGGTCAGCCCAGGGCGAGCCAGGCCACCGCGCCGAGGATCACCACGGCGGCGATGACGCCGACGATGAGCCCGACGCGCGAACCGGACTGGGCGGTGGCCGCCGGCTGCCGGGTCTGCGGCGCGCCCTCGTCGACGAAGGCGCGGAACATCTGGGTGCTGCCCGCCGGGTCGTAGTTGCCCTCGGGGCCCTGACCTTGGGGAGCGTGGGGGTTGTGTGCCATGGGGCAGGACCCTAGCGAACGCAGGTGTCCTGCCCAACCCCGGGCGAGCGACGGACGGCTCCCCCGATGCGCCATGACCGGGCGCATGCGAAGCCTTTTGAGTTCCTTTACTACTGCAAGCCCCGCTTTCGTTTGCCTTCAGCAACCAATGACTTCTATGGTTGCCCTAAGCAACAAGATGTCGGGAGGGGTACGGCCATGGCCGCACAGAGTCAGTACGCGGAACTGGCCCGGCAGCTCAGTGCCATCGGCGCCGTCAAGCGCGGACTGGCACGGATACTCCCCGCCGAGTGCCCGTCCGGCACGGCCGCCGTACTGACCCTGCTGGACCGGCACGGCGAGATGCGGATGAGCCGGCTGGCCGAGCTGCTGGCCGTCGACATGTCGGTGACCAGCCGGCATGTGGCCCATGCGGCGGAACGCGGCTGGATCGAGCGCTCCCCCGACCCGGGTGACCGGCGCTCCCGCATCCTCCGGCTGTCCCCCGCGGGGCTGGACATGCTCGACGAGCTCGCCCGGCGGACGACGGACATGTTCGCCCACAACCTCGAGGACTGGTCCGACGAAGACGTCGGACAGCTGATCGTGATGCTGGCGCGCCTGCGCGACTCCTTCGGAGACTGCCGGGCGCGCCACCACGACGAGCCGCACTCCCGTACACCCGTGTGACAAGACGTAAGAAAAGGAACTTCATGGCTACGACCACACCGTCCGGTGTGCGGGGCGGCCACGCCAAGCACGGCGCTCAACCCGCCGGCGACGGCACGCCGATGACCCACCGGCAGATCATGGAAGCGCTGTCCGGGCTGCTGCTCGGCATGTTCGTCGCCATCCTGTCGTCCACCATCGTCTCCAACGCCCTGCCCGAGATCATCACCGACCTCGACGGCGGTCAGAGCGCCTACACCTGGGTGGTCACGGCCGCACTGCTGTCGATGACCGCGACCACTCCGCTGTGGGGCAAGCTCGCGGACCTCTTCAGCAAGAAGCTGCTGGTCCAGATAGCGCTCGTCATCTACATGGCGGGCTCGGTGGTCGCC